>CAYVUV010000049.1:0-39197 GCA_964455095.1 uncultured Binatia bacterium (SeqCode) | reverse complement strand
GGAGGGGGAGGGAGACTGATGCCGACCTCGCCGTCACTGCCACAACCGCCAATTGAGCCGGTACCGATACATACCAGGGCCGCCAGCAGGAGCATCGTTCTCACTCTGAAGTGTCGCTTTGGGGTACCCATCCGTCCCTTTATGGCATCGACTTCCACAACCCGAGCTTGATGCTTGACGTGCGGTCTCCGTTACATCACGCACGCCCCGGGTGTCAAAGGCAATCGAGCAGGACGGCACCAATCGGGGGCCCTGCGACGTCAGCCGGCTTCGCGGATGGCCTCGGCAGCGAGCAGCCCCATGTCGCTCTCCGACAGCACGCGGGTCAAGGCACGGCCGAGGTCCTGGTGCGACAGGGCATAGTCGCCCAGCGCGCGCTGGGCCGCTTGCGCGACCTCCTTGGGATTGAGCGGGCTGGTCCACAGCATGGCGATGCCGACGCTGGCGGTCTTGGGGTCGCTGCGCAACCGACTGACGACGCGCAGGGCTTCGCCGCGCGGCAGGCTGAGGTCGACGAGCACGACTTCCGGCTTGATCATCGGCACGAGGTCGAGCGCTTGCCGGCCATCGAACGCTATGGCCGTCGAGCAGCGAACGCGCCCCAGCACTTCGCGCAAACCGCCCATCGTGTCCACGTCTTCGCTGACCACCAACAGCCGCTGCAGCCCACCCGGTCGCCCGAGCAGCCGGCTGGCGCACGCGTCGGCCTCGAACGGATGCGGGAAGAAGTCGACCGGACCGATGACGAATCCGCGCGAGCCCGAAGCCAGGTAAGTGAAGGCCGCGGGGTCCTCCCTGCCCTGCACCGCGGCTTCGCTGATCGCAGTCAGCGGGTCGACGTCGCGCGCCAGCAGATTGAGGGCAAACAGGCGGCGTCCCGCCCCATGGTCCTCACCGGCCGTGGCCAGCGGTGTATACCGGGCATGCTCGAACTTCGCCGTCGCCGCGCGCACGACGTCTTGCAGACCCTCGTCATCCTCGATGTGCACGAGCACGACAGGCTCGCCGAAGTGAGGGATGATGCGCGGAGCCTCCTCCAGCTTGAGTGAAGCCGGTTCAGCCGCGGCAGCGTTTGAACGCCGGCTCTCCTCGCGCGCCGCAAGCGGTGCGGTTGGCTTGGGGGGCACCTCGATCTTCGGCGCGCTAGCCGCTTCGACAGGGCGCTCGACTCGCGGGCGCGGGCGGCCCGCCTCCAGCTCGCGGATGCGCAGCTCGAGCAGCTCGCGTTCCTGGCGCACCGTCGTCAACTGGTTGACCGCATCGTCGCAGGCGGCCTGCAAGACGCTCAGCTCCTCACTCGCCTTGAGCATCTCGGCGTCGCGCTGTCGCAAGGCGTCGCTGCGCTGGTTGAGCTCGAGCATGTAGCCGCTGACCGCGGCCGAATGGCGCTGCATGGCTTCGCGCTGCAGCCGCTCGAGCTCGTCGACCCGCGCCTGCAGACGCGTCGCATCCCCGCGCTGCCGCTCCCAGTCGTCGGACGAAGCGACCTTGCGGCGCAGCTGCTCGCACTCGCGATCGAGGCCGTCCTTCAGCGCCCACAAGCTGTTCACCTGCTCCTGCAGACGCTCGCGCTCGGCGTCCGCCTCCGCCAGCCGGCTCTCGAGCATCTCGGTTCGCACCAGGAGCTCCGCCGCCTCGTCGGTCGATTCGCGCTGTGCCACCTCGTGAGCCGTCCGCCGCTTTTGCTCGCGCTGCAGGGCCGCTTCGAGCTCGCCGTTGCGAGCCCGTGCCTCCGCCAAAGCGCTGTCGAGGGCCTCGCGGAACTGGCTTTCGCTCTCGAGATCGCTCCACAGAGCCGCCGCGTGGGACTGCTCCTTGAAGAGTTGCCCCTGCAGCTCGTCGACCGCGTTCTGTAGCGCCGCTTCGCGATCGTCCGCCGCGCGCAGCAACTGCTCGCGCTCGGCGATCTGGACCTGCAGCGCCTCCGTGCGCTGCGCCATCTCCTCTTCCAGGACCGGACGTCGCGCCGCCGCCGCGCGGAGTTCTTCGACCTCCGTCAGCAGCGCTTCCAACTCGCCCTGTCGCTGCGCCACTGCGCCGCGCAGCAGATCGCATTCCTCACCCAGAACAGCCTGCGCAGCCCGCGCTTGCTCGCGCTGGATCTGCGCCTCCTCGGCTGCCGCCTGTATCCGGGCGGCCTGCGCCGCTCCCTGCTCGATCTCGGCCTGCAGCGACACGAGCCGCCCGCTCAACTCGTGCCGCGTCCCGTCCGCCGTTGCGAGTTGCTCGCGCAGCGCAGCCAACTCAGCCGCGTTCGCGCGCGCAGACTCGCGCAGTACGCCCTCGAGCTCCTGCTGCGCGCGCAACGCTGATTCCAGTTCGCCCATGCGACCCGCCAGCGTCGCCGCGTGCGCCGTGGCCGCGTCGTGTAACTCCGCGCGGTTGCCGATTTCCTGCCGCGCACCTGCCAGCTCGTCCTGGGCGGCCACGAGCTGGGCGCGCAGCTCGGTCTGCGCGCGCTGCTCATCCTCGAGCCACTTCAGCAGCTCGTCGCGCTCGCCGGCGAGGGCCGCCACTGCCGCGTCCTGTGCCGCCGCCCGCTGCCCGTCCGCTTCGCGGGCGCGCTCGAGCTCAACGCGGAAGGCGTCGCCCAGCTGCTCGGCGGCGACGAGACGTGCCTCGCGCTCGGTCGCAATCTCACGCCACTGCCCCTCGCTGGCGCGGCTGGTTTCCAGCGCAATCTCGACGTCGCCAATTCGCGCCCGCAAGCCATCGCACAGCGCTTCGGCCTCGCGAAGGGCGGCGCTGCTCCCCTCGAATTGTGCGCGGGCGAGCACCAGCTGGGCATGGGCGTTGACCAACTGAGCGGCCTGCTCCTCACGCGCGTTGCCGGCGGCGAGGAGCTGTTCAGCGAGACCGGCGCGGGCGCTCTCCGCCGCAGCCAGTGTCGCCCCTTGCGCACCGAGTCGACTGCTGAGCTCGTCGCTCAGCTGGCGCAGCCGCTCGCGCTCGCCCTCGATCTCCGCCAGTTGGCTCTGCAGGAGCTGGTTCTGCTCCTGCAAGGCACGCGCACTCTCTGCGGCCGCCGCCAACGCGCCGCGCGCTGCCGCGGTACTGGATTCGAGATCCGCCCGCGCGGCGTCGAGATCGGCAGCCAGCTCCGCCGCGCGCTGCTCGCCCTCATCGCGCGCCTGTCCGAGCGCCAGCCGTTCGCGCTCGAAAGCATTGCGCATGTCGGCGAGCTGGGCCACGGCCTGCCCGCGCTCGTGCTCGAGCTCACGCACCCGCTCCTCGAGCCTGGCCCGAAGAGCCGCCCCATGCGTGTCCCGCTCCTGGAGCTCCGCCCGCTGCTGCTCCAACACGGCAACCCGCTCGGCCGCCTGTTGCCAATCGGCGGTCCGGCGTTCAGTCTCCGCCGCGCGCTCGGCGAGTTGCCGGCGTACGGAGTCCATGTCCGACGCATGCTGATACCGCGCTGCGTCTGCCGCTGCGAGGACGCCGTCGTGCGAAGCCTGCAGGGCATTCAGCCGCTGGCCGGCTTCCGCGAGCTCTTCGCGCAGGGCGAAAGAAACCTGACCGGCTTCCTCAGCTTGCGTGCGCGCGGCAGCCAGCTCAGCCTCACGCCGGGCGAGATCGTTGTCGACGGCGGCCGCGCGCGCCCCGGCAGCAGCAATGGCTGCGCGAGCCGCGACCAGCTCCTCGTCCAACGCGGCACACCGGCTGACCGCCAGATCCTCGGCCGCACGTCCTTCGAACACGCGGTACTGTGCTTGCTCCAGCTCGCGAGTAGCCACCGCCAATTGCGCCTGCAGCTGCGCCTCTGTCGCCTCTGCCGCCGCGAGCCGCACCGCCCACTGCCCTGCGTCATCCGCGCGCGCCTGCGCCACCTCGGCGAGATCGACCTCCAGCTGCCCGACCCGCGCCGTCTGCTCGGTCAGCCGCGCGCGCAGCGACGACACCTCGGCGGCCATTTCGACCTGGGCTGCTGCTTGCGCCGCCTCCGCGTCGCGTGCCGCCACCACAGCGACTTCCAGTTCGGCGACGCGGCGGCGCGTCGCGACGAGCTCCCACGCCACCTGCTCGTGCTGAGCCGACAGCTCCCGGGTCCGTGCGTCCAGATCCGCCTTGCCCAGTTGTTCGCGCGCCAGAGCTTCAGACAACACCTCGTGTTCCGCGGCCCGCCGGGCGAAATCGATGCGCAGCGCATCGAGCTCCCCATCACGGGCGCGAGCCTCGGCGTCGAGCGCAGCCACCCGACCCTCGAAGTGTTCGCGTTCGGCAGCCACGGCGCGCTGCACCTCCGCCAACCGCGCTGCGTCCTGCTCGCGTTCGGCGCGCAGGCGCAGCAACTCGGCCACGTGCGCGGCGCGCAGCGCACCGAGCTCGTGCTCGCGCGCGGCGACCTCCACCTCCAGAGTACCGATGCGGTACTCGGTCGCGTCGAGCATGGTACGGAGCTCGATGGCGATCACGCGCTGCTCTTCGCCTGCGACCTGCGCGTGGTCGCGCGCGGCGCTGGCCTGGTGCAGATGCCCTTCGAGTTGCTCGGCACGACGGCGCAAGCTGTCCAGCTCGGCTTCGAGCCGCATGCGCGGCAGATGCGCCGCGCGCCGCGACGGATCGGCCAGCGGTGGGCGTTCGAACGGCGAGATCCAATGCGCCAAGCCCGCTCGATCTCGCAATGCCTCGTCCCCGGAGTCGGCGGGGCGCGCCGGCGATGATGAAACGTCGGCGGCCGTGGCGTCGCCGGGACCCGCAGCCTCGGACCTGCCGCCCGGCCAGTCGGCCGCGGCTGGACCACGTTGATCCGAGCGGTTGTCGCGTTCGTCGCTCATCGGACCCGACTCGCTTCGTCCAGCGCGCTGGCCCGCTCGCTGTTCAACCACTGGGGAGGATTGTCTGCGGAAGACACCATCGGCGGCGCGACATGGCGCAAGGCGTCGGCGTTCGCCACCGCCGCCAGCAGCTCTTCCTGTGTGAAAGGTTTGGTCAGGTAGCCGGTCGCCCCCAGGTCGCGTGCGCGCTGGCGATGCTTCTCGCTCGAGCGCGAGGTACAGACAATCGTCGGCACCAGTTGCCAGCGCGGATGGCGCTGCATCTCGGCCATGAGCTCGTAGCCGTGCATGCGTGGCATCTCGAGGTCGGTGATGACCAGCCGGAAGTGGCCTTGCGCCAGCTTCTCCAATGCGTCCATCCCATCGACCGCGGTCTCGACCTCGCATCCGGCCCCCTCGAGCAGGCGCGCCAGATGCTTGCGCACGCTAATGGAATCGTCGACGACGAGGATGCGGCTCGCCTCTCCGGCAGCGTGCAACGGCATCTCACCCGCGACCGTCACGACCGCCCGGCGCGGCAGCTCAATCGAGAGGCACGCGAGCAAGCGCGATGGGTGCAAGACGAGGACGACGGTTCCAGCGCCCGAGACGGCGGCTCCGCCGCAGAAGGGGTGCGCGTCGAGCAGCCGCCCCAGCGGACGCACCGCGATCTCCTGTTGCGCCCGCACGCGATCCACCACGAGGCCCAGTCTGACATCGCCCGCCCGCACCACGACTACCACTGCGCTGTCGGCCGGCTCCGGTTCACCCGCCAGCCCGCTCATCATCACTACCGGAAGCGCCGCGTCCTTGAGCGAGAGCCACAACCGTTCGCCGTCGCGCCGCAGCGCGCCGACCTCGATCGGCACGGCTTGCTCGACGCAACGCACCGGCAGCGCGAACACCTGCGACCCGACCTCGAGCAGCAGTGCCTCTTCAATCGGCGAGGCAAGCGGCACGTGCATCCGCACGACCGTGCCAGCTCCCGAGTCCGATTCGATCTCGAGTCGACCCTCGAGCGCGGCGATCTGCCGCGCCACCGCGTCGAGGCCCACGCCGCGGCCCGCCAAATCGTCGGCCCGTGCCTGTGTCGAGAAACGAGGGCTGACGATGATACGCAGCAGCTCCGCTCGGCTGGGCTGCGCGCCGTCGGCCAGCAAAGCGAGGGCGCGCGCACGCGCGGCAATGGCGTCAAGATCGAGCCCCGCGCCATCGTCCTCGACCGCAACCACCACACCATCCGCGTTCAAGGACGCCGAGATCCTGATCGACCCGGTCGGATCCTTGCCGAGCGCCGCGCGCGCCGCGGGCGTTTCGATTCCATGCGCGACGGCGTTGCGCAGCACGTGCAGCAGCGGGCCATGCAGGGCCTCGGCGACCGCACGATCGATACGTAGCTCCCCACCGCGACAGTGCAGCTCAACCTGTTTCCCGAGCTGCTGCGCCGCATCGCGAACCGGTCGCGTCAGGCGTTGCAGGACCGTCTCGATCGCGACCCGCCGCATGCTTGCGACGCGCCGCTGCACGCTCGACGAGACCTTGGCGACGTGACGTGATTGCTCACCCAGGGCCTCGATGACGCGGCCGAGCTCGTCACCGATCTCCCCGGTGTCCGTCGCCGCTTCGATCACGCTGCGCGCCAGCACAGCGGTGTCGTCGTATTTGTCGAACTCGAGATCGGTGAAAAAGGCCGTGGCCCCGTCCGGCTCGGGCCCTTTGCCGCGCGCTTGATGCGGCGCCGGTACGCCATGCCACAGGCGATCGTCAATGCGCCGATCGAGTCCCTCAGCCGTCTCTGCCAGGCGTCGGCGACATACCTGCAGCTTCTCGCGCAGGTCGCCGAACTGGCGGATCTTCTGCTCCATCTGCGCGCGCGCCACCACCAGCTGGCCCGCCTGCTCCACCAGCGCGTCGAGCACGGCCATCGGCACGCGCACGGTGGTGACCCCCGACTCCGTCGATTCGATCGCGGCGCCATCCTCGAGACGCCCGCCGACCGAGCGCGACGGGCCCGAGTCGCGCGCCATCGGCGCGGCCGCGCTCGCGGGCTGCCGTTCATCGTCGACCGGGCGCGCCGCCGCAACCAGCCGGCTGGCCGTATCGACGAGGGCGAGCAGTCGATCGACCGCCAGCGGTGCGGGCGCCGCCGAGTCCGCGGCGGCTGCGGTCTCGAGTAGTGACTCGGCTTCGTGCAGGTGAGTCGCTACGTTGTCGAGGCCCACGGCTGCCGCCGCCCCCTTGAGTGTGTGCACCTGTCGGAAGACCTCGTGCACCAGCTCGCGCGCCTGCGGCTGCCGCTCCAGGGTGAGCAGCAATCGTTCGCACAGATCCAGGCCCTCGCGCGCCTCACCGGCAAATGCCGCGAGCAGCTCCGCACCTCCCGCCGGGCGCGCACGGCCTTCAAAACGCGCGGCGAGCGCCGGCGCTTCTCGGTCGGCGAAGGCAAACAGCCCGTCGAGCCGCTGCTGCGCCTCTTCGGCGCCCGCATCCGGCGCACCGGCCGCGAAGAACTTTTCCAGCCCGAGGGCGAGCGATGCGAGCTCCGCGAAACCGACCAGGCCCGCCGACCCTTTGATCGTATGAAACAAACGGTGGAGCTGATCGCAGGCCACCGCGCGCGTCGCCGGCGACTCGAGCATCGCCAGCTGGGCGGTAGCGGACTGCAGTTGATCGCGCATCTCGTCGGCGAAGACCGCTTCCAGGCTCTCGCCAAAATCGCCAGGCTGCGACGACGCGCGATGGGTCGGTTGCATGCTCATCTCAAAATCGCGCCGCCCCGATTCGCGCGACAGCATGTGACGCGGATCCGTTGCCATTCTCATGGCCCCCGCGGCCGTTTGGCGCCGGGGCGGGAATGTCGGCTGCGATCGCCAACAGGGTTTGCGCGTGCCCGTGTGCCGCATCGGCGGTGGTGCGAATGCGGCGTGCCAGGTCGCTGGCGTGACCAATCGCCACCCGCAAACGGGCGGCATCGTCGGCCGTCCGAATCAATTCGGGCGTCAGCTGGCCCACCTCGGCGACCCATCGCTCGACGGGGTGCCGCAGGGGATCGAGGCGCTGCGCGGTTTCCGCCACGTGGCGCGCGTGCTCCTCGACATGAGTCCCCTGTCGTTCCATCCCGGCGAGCAACTCGTTGATCTCGAGCTGCAGGGCCTCCACCGTGCGCCCGACCTCGTCGCGCGCCCCATCGGCGCGTTCGGCGAGCTTGCGGATCTCCTCTGCCACCACCGTGAAGTCGGCGCCTCGGTCGCCCGCGCGCGTGGCCTCGATGGCGGCGTTCAACGCCAGCATATTGAGCTCGGCCGCCAGCTTCGCGACCAGGCTCGATACCGCCGCCTGCTCCATCGAGCGTTCGCCAAGCCGCTTCATTCTTCCACCTGCCGCACGCGCGCTCTTCTGCAACACCTCCGCGCCAGCGGTCAGTCGCCTGACCGACTCGCCTTCGGCCTGCGCCGCCTGCTCGATCTCCCGCGCGCGGTCCGCCGTGTGTGTGGCGGCATCGGCGAGCCGGATCAAACGCGTCGCGAGCCCCTCCGTCGATGCATCGGCCTGACCGAGCGCTTCGACTTGCCGCGCCACCTCGAGCACCACCTGTTCCGCCGCGCTCTGCACCGCGCTGCCGACCTCGGTCACCCGCGGGGGCACCGCGCACAGTCGGTCGAACGAGTCGCCCAGCGACGCGCACATACTGTTCACGGCGTGGGCCAGCGGTGCCAGCTGGCCGTCCACCTGAGCGCGGCGCGTCACGTCGCCTTCTGCAAGGGCCGTCACCGCCGCGACCATTTCTTGCACATCCAGATCGCGTCGCCGGCGTTCGGCGCTCTCCTGCGTGCGCCACTGCTCCTGTTGTTCAAGCAACGCATTGAGCCCCTCGGCCAGCGCGCCGAACTCGCCGTGCGCCGACACCGGGGCACGGGCCTCGAAATCACCCCGCGCCGCGGCCCGCATGGTGTCGAGCAAGCGACTCGCCGGTCGCATGACCAGCGACACCGCGCCGAGGCCGACCAGCGTCCACGCCACCAACACCCCAAGCGCGACTGCTCCGACGACCCGCCGCAGCGATCCCAGCGGCTGCAGGATCTCCGCTTCGGCGCGCTCGACGTACACACTCCAGTTCAACTCTGGATCCTCAACCGCCCCGACCGCACCCAACACCTCGACGCCGCGGTGATTCACATACGGACCGGCGATGCCACGTGGGTCCGAGCTCATGGTCCCGGCGGGCGAACGCACCGTCCGCGTCAACACCGTGCTGTCGGCCGCCGCGACGAGCGGATCCGTGGCGGCGACCTGATCGAGGAAGCGGGAGTCGCTGCGCATGAGCAAGTCGCCGCCCACGACGTATGCGTCGCCGCTCGACCCGAGGCCGCGCTCACTCCAGCGGCCGGCCGCGGAGACGATGTCGTTGATGTCGCGCGGCGCGTGCTGGGCAAGCAGCACGGCGACCGGATGGCCATCGTCAAAGATCGCGGCGCCGGCGAACATGGCCGCGCGGCCGTGCAACGGCGTGAACGGCGCGAAGTCCGCGAGACGGCCCTCCGCCGCGTCGGTTGCAGCGCCCTGGATCTGGCGAAAGAGTGTGCCGGCATTGGAAACGGCGTACGGTCCGTCGACGAGACTGGTCTGGAAGACGGGCGTCTTGGCCATGCTGTAGATGACGCGCCCGTCGCGCGCGTCGACCAGCAGCAGATCCTCCCAGCCAAACCGTTCCGCCAATCGGCGCAAGCCCGGATGCGCCGCAGCGTGGAGGTCGGCGAAACCATCCGCGGTGTCGGTCCCGTCCGGGGCCGGGTCCCCGGCAACGAACCGGGCCTGCAGGACCAACGCCGAGCGTTGCGGCACCATCAGCGCGTCGAGCGAAAGATGGCGGCCCTCGAGCTCGCGGGCATAGTAGTCGCGCAGATACTCCTGCATGCGCAGACTCTGCGGGCGCATCGTGCCGGCGTCGCTCAGCGGCGAGTCGTCGAGCTGATGGGTGGCGGCGGCCAGGAGTTGAAACGCTCGCACGACCCGTGGGTCGCCCGCGACGACGGCGACGTTGTTGCGCAGACGATGGGCGTAGGCCTCGACAGCACTGCGCGTGTCCTCGCGAGCGACGCGCATGTGCTCGAGCGCCTGCTCGCGCAGGGTCGCGCCAGTCATGCGGTCGCCCAGCAGTGCGATCGTGGCGACGCAGAGCAGCGCCAGGGGGACCAGGCCCATCAGCAGCTGGCGGCCGATCGATGCCCCTTTCAGTCGCGGAGGAAGAGTGGCTGATGCCGTGCGCGTCATCGGTTTCTTTCGCTACGCCACGGGAGTTACGGGCCGGGTGTGCTCGAAGGTCGCGCGCGCCAGCGCGACCGCTGTATCGGCAAGCTCGGCGGGATCGATGATCGCCACCGGCCCGGCAGCGCTGGTCTGATAGCGGAACCCGATTGGGCTGCGCCCATCCAAACCCCCGGACGCCGGCGCCGGACTCTCGGCGCCGGGACGAATGTCGTGCACGCGATCGACCACCAGACCGAGACGCAATCCATTGCTCTCGATGACCAGAATCTGATTGCCGGCGCGATAGCGCCGCGGCACGGCGCCGATCCATCCGTCGATCTGCACCAGGGGCAGCGGCTCGCCGCGCACGTTGACCAGGCCCGCCAGGTGGGCTGGGGCCAGCGGGACGGGCGTCGGCAGCTCGCCGCTCAGCACCTCGCGCACGGCAGACACCGGAATGCCGAGCAAGTGCCCGCTGCGCTCGAAGACGCAGAGGGCCGCGCTGATCGTGTCATGCCTGTCTGGTGGGCCTGGCATCAACAGCTCACGTCCTCGACTCAGCTGGCCATCGCGGTGATCGCAGATTCGATCTCGTCTGGTTGCCAGGCGGTGACCACTTCGTCTGCGGCCCCCGCGATCCATCGCCGCATCGTCCCGGCGAGATCGCCGTCGCCTTGCAGCACCTCTTCCACCCCGCGGGCGCGCAGCGCCGCAATGTCTGGGAGCTGCGCCGCGCGCGCGCTGTCGGCAGCCGCACGAGTCACACCGATGACGCGCATGCGCCGCAGTTCCGGCATACTGCGCAGCGCACCGAGCTGGTCCCACAGTGCGCCGCTGCCCGCGATCTCGACGACGAGATGGGTCGGACCATACAATCGGGTGAGAATCGGCAGCTGGCGGAACCGTTCCGATACCAGCAGGGTGTGCCAGGCGCCGCGCCCGTCGGTCGCGTCGCGTACCGAGGCGAACAGCTCGCTGTCGCGATGACACGCCACCAGCACCCGGGCCGCGCGGTGCGACGGGGCGTGCGCGACCGCTCCGCCCGCCGCGGCGCGGAACAAGAGCCGGCACACGCGCCGGTAGGCGTCGAACAGCACGTCGTCGAGTGACCGAATGGACCCGTCGCTGCAGAGCGCGAACCGCCGCCCCGCCCGGGCCTGGGTCAGCGCCTCGCCGAGCTGGCGCGTCAGTTGGGCCACCAGATCCGTGTACGACTTTGCTTCGTCCGCCGCCGCCCCCGCCGGGGTGTCGATCTCCTCGACGTAGACGCCCTCGAGCCCCGCGCTGAGCGCTTCGAACATCAGCTCGACCAGCTCGCGGCGCGGCTGATCTCCCGCCATCGTCGGCGCCGGGGCTTCCTCGTCCAATCCGGCCTCGTCGCCCTCGTCCCACGCATCGGCCGCGCCACTTTGCTGTGCCGCGCCGTTTGTGGGTGGCTGATCCCAGCTCGGCGCCGCGGTAGCGGGCAGAGGTTCCGCGCTGCCGTTGGACGCGGCCACCGTCACCTCGTCGGTCAGCAGCATCGTCTCCGTGAGCGCCGCCTCGTGCCCGTTCGTCTGCGCCGCGGCGGCAATGTCCACAGTCTCCTCGACATTGGATTTGAGTTCCGCAAGCGAGCCATCGCGAGCCCGCGCCACGACGTCGCGCAACACCTCGATGATGGCCTCGGGAGTAAATGGCTTGGCAATGTATCCGACGACGTTGCCGACGTCCTGATACGCTTGGCGGATCTCCGCCCCCTTGGCCGAGATCAACACGACCGGAATGCCCGCGGTCTCCGGATCGGCGGCGAGCCGTCGGCAGACTTCCGTGCCGCGCATGTCGGGCAGGATGAAGTCCAGCAGTATGGCAGCGGGCTGAAAGCCGCGGGCTTTGTCCACCGCTTCAGCACCGCTGGCCGCCAGCTCCAGGGTGTAGCCGGCCGGTTTGAGCACCAACTCGAGTGCTTTGCGAATGGTCAAGCTGTCGTCGACGCCGAGAATGCGTGGCCGTTCGTCCATGAATGTCCCTCGTCCCGCTCGCGGCGGTTGGTTATCGCACCGGACGCGGACGGCGTTCGCCGTTGCGCGCCGCGAGCGCCTCGATCGCCAATGCGACGGTGTTACCGGTCAGATGGTCGCCCCTATCGGCGTTGGGCCCGCTCGAAAGCCGGCACTGGACATCGCGCATCGCGAGCAAGACGCCGAGCGCCGGAAGTCCGCGCTCGCGCTCATGCGATGCACCCACGACGCGGCCGCTGTCGAGATGAACGGTGCCGACCTCGACGCCATCGGGAGCCAGCACCACAATTCGGGCGCTGCACTGCTGCTCGGCCAATTGGATCAGTTCACCCAGGAGAGCATCGTCGGACCCGTTCGACGGGACCGCTGCCCCGGGCGTCAGGTAGCGCAGGACGGCACGCGCGGCGCGCGCCTCCTTGTGTCGGCCGTTGCGCCGGCACAGGCGTGCATACTTGCGCAGCGCGCCGGACGACGGATTCGAGGCGATCTCATGCCAGAGCGCTGCAATGTCACGGGCGCGCTCCTGATACTGGAGCGCCTCGCGCAAAGCCGGCGCCAGCCGATCGCGCAACGCGCCATCAACGAGGCGGCTGGGATCGAGCACGACCACGACGCTGCCGTCGAGGTCGACCAGGTGTCCGACCGGAATTCCGCCATCGCCGATCAGACTGGTCGGGATCGGCGGCTGGGTCGCCAGGTCGATCTCCTGCACGCCGACACATCCATCGACCTGCAGGGCCAGCAGATACGGCCCCGAACGGACGAACAGGGCGGCGGAGCGCTCGGCCACATCGGCGGCGGGCAGCCCAAGCAGCGCGCGCAGCTCGACCGGAAAGGCCGGCTCGCCGTTGTGGACGAGGAATGGTTGCACCTCTCCGCCCGATGTTTTGATCGAGTGCAGCACCAGGCCGCTGCGCGGGACCACCGCCTCGATCCAGTCGAGATGGAGACCGAAGTACGCGTCGTCGACGGCAAAAACCAACACCCGAGAGGCAATCCGTTGCTCGATAATCGTATCCCCACGATCCATCCAGGTCTCCTTCGATCGGCAAGTCGCTTAGCAGAAGGCATGCCATGGATATGTCGGAGAGGTCGGTCGATGGGCCCAGATGCGCGGTCGGCATTTGTGCCAATCAGATGGCGCGTTGTTCAAGGTGCAACGGGGTTGGGAGACGCTTTGCGGCGTGCGCAAGGCGCACAGCGGACGCAGTTTGCCGGCGGCCAATTCTGTCATCGCGGCGGCCTCGGGGGGGAACGTCCTTGACAAGCACGCCCCGTCTTTCGATAAGCCCTGCCATGCGACACATCTGTTGGATCCTATGGGCGAGCATCGGTCTGGCCGCCTGCCAGCCATACTCGCATCTGCCCGAAGCGCCGCCGGCCAGCTACGAGGTGGCTGAGGATGCCCTGCGTCGGGGCGACTTCGAAACGGCCGTTGAGGGTCTGACTCGCTACCTCGCCGAGGGCGAGAGCCTGGGATACCGGCCGCGCGCCTACTACCAACTCGCACAGGCAGAGTTCGGGCTGCAGCAGTATCAAGAAACCCTCGACACCCTGGCCCAGCTGAACCAGGAGTATCCAACGCTGAAGGGACCGCAGGCGCCGGCGCTGGCCGGCGATGCCCACTACGCGCTCGGCAACCGCGTCGACGCGATCCTCAGTTGGGAGCAAGCGTGGAGCCGCGGCGTCAAGGTCGACCACGATATTCTCCGTCCACGCATCGAGCGCGCCATGAAGGAGTTGAGCGGCTCGGAGCTGAGCGACGTGGCCGGATCGCTGACCGAGCCTGCCCTGCGCGAGATGCTCGGAGCGGATGCGCCGGCCGCCCTGGTCAGCGCGCCGCCGCACGGAACAGCCGACGCGGAACCTGCCGCCGCGGCGGCGGTCGTCGAAGACGGCGACGAGAACCGCGATGCAGCGGCGGATGCGGTCGCGCCTGCGCCGGAACTGGAAAGCGGGACGCGCGTGGCCTGCGTGCTGCTGTTGACCGGCCCCGATCGGCAGCACGGCCGGCAGGCGCTCAGCGCGCTGCGCCACGCGTTTGCGGATGCTCCGGACAGCCTGGTCGTGCGCGACACCGGCGGCGATCCAGCCGAAGCGGCGCAACTCTTCGCCCGCCTCGCCACCGACCCGAGCATCGTCGCGGTGATCGGACCGCAACGCCACAGCGACGTGGCCGTCATCGCGCCGCAAGCTGAACGGCTCGGCATCCCGCTGCTGCTGCTATCCGACGAGGAGGGCTTCGCCGGACGCTACGTTTTGCGCGCGCCGCGCGCGGCGGGGGCGGACGTGACGGCGTTTGCCGCGGCGCTGCGGCAGCAGTCCGGACGCGCCCCCGCTGCCGGCGAAGAAGAAGCGTACGCCGCGGCGATGCTGGTCCGCCGCGCGATCGCCGCGGGCGCCACCTCGCGCGCGGCGATGCTCGAACACTTGCGCGCCGGCGCCGCACCGGCAGGAAATGACGGCGGCAAGCCCGCGGCCGCTCCGGGGCGCGCGGCGGCGAGCGAACGCGCCGCGTCGCCGGTCGAGGGCTGATCGGTACCGACTCCGTCCTCGCTGCCCGCTGGGCAGGAGGGGTGAGTTGCATGCGGTTCTAGCGATGGCATCATTGCTGCGCGTGTTCAGAGCCGTTCGTCAGGAGGTCAGATGAAGCAGCAGCAGCCGCGAGTGCTGATGATGGGTTGCGGTGGGATCGGCGGCGTGATCGCCGCGGGGCTCGCCGAACGCGGCGTCGACTGCACCGTCGTCACGCACAACCCCGCCATTGCCGCGGCCATCAACCGCTCGGGATTCACTGTGTGCGACGAGACCGGCCGGCGCTCGGTGCCCGGCGAGGCGGTGGCGGAGTTGAGCGGCGATCATGGACCGTTCGATTTTGTCTTTCTCGCCACGCAGCCGCCGCAGGTCGTCGCGGCCGCCGCCGCCGCGCGGCCGCTCCTGCGCGAGGGCGGCGCCATGGTCTGCTTTCAGAACGGCCTGTGCGAGCAGCATGTCGCCCGCGTTGCTGGGGCGGAGCACACCATCGGGGCCATCGTCGCCTGGGGCGGCTCGATGGCGGAACCCGGCGTCTACGACCGCACGTCGGCCGGCGGCTTCGTACTCGGCCGTCTCGATGGCGACGACGACGCGCGTTTCCCGGCGCTGCGCGGACTGCTCGAGCCGATCGGCGCGGTGGACGTGACGCGCAATCTGCGCGGCGCGCGGTGGAGCAAGCTGGCGATCAATTGCGCCATCACCTCGCTCGGCACCATCGGCGGCGCACGACTGGGCGAGCTCATCCGCTATCGCTTCGTGCGCCGACTCGCCCTCGAAGTCATGACCGAGGCGGTCGCCGTGGCGCGCCGCTGTGGCGTGCAGCTCGAGAAGGTGTCGGGCACCATCGACCTCGAATGGACGGCGCTGACGCCGGCGGACACCAGCGGCCCGGGCTCGCCGTCGCTGCTCGCCAAACACGCCGTGCTGCTCGCCGTCGGCGCCAAGTTCCGCCGCCTGCGCTCGTCAATGCTCACGGCGATCGAGCGCGGCCGGGAACCGGCGATTGATTACCTCAACGGCGAGATCGTGCGCCGCGCCGACCTGCTCGGCATGGCCGTGCCGATCAACCGCCGCGTCGCCCAGATGATCACCGACATCTGGCAACGCCGGCATCACCCCGGCTACGCCCTCCTGCGCCAGCTCTACGACGAGAGCCGCTTCGATGCCTACACGGCCACCGCCGCCGGCAATCCGGGCGTGCGCCAGTCCGACGATCACGCGACGCTGTAGAAAGTCAGCCTGTCTTCACAGCCCCGGGGTCTCGGCGCGGCTTTTGGCGATGGAGAACAGCAGCTCCGTCGCCTGCTCGAAGCTGGCGAAACGGGCGTCCTTGGTCTGGCCGAGGTGATAGCGGTGGTAGATCTGCTGCAGGACGACCGCGATCTTGAAGATGCCGAAGACGTAGTAGTAGGGCATGGCGCTGACATCGACGCCGCGCCGGGCGCCGTAGCGTTCGACCGCGGCGCGGCGGGTGAGGAAACCCGGCGTGTTCGACGGCATCGTCGCACCGCCGGCGAGCGGCTCGTTCTCTTCCATCCAGGCGGACAGCAGCGTGCCGAGGTCGGCGAACGGATCGCCGACCGTGCACATGTCCCAGTCGAACACGGCCACCACGCGCCCGGCATCGCGCGAATCCAACATCATATTGTCGAGGCGCCAGTCGTTGTGGAGCAGCGTCGGCTTCGGCGCCGGCGGCAGGTTGTCGCGCAGCCAGCCCGATAGCTCCGCGACGACCGGCATCTCCTTCGTCTTGGCGCGCTCGTAGCGGCCGGTCCAGCCGTCGATCTGGCGCAACATGAACCCCTCGGGCTTGCCGAGGGTCGCCAGCCCGACCGCCGCCGGGTCGACCTGGTGCAGATCGGCCAGGGCATCGATCAGCACCTCGCTGATGCGGCGGTTCTGCTCCGGATCCTTGCCGCCACCGAACTCGGGCGGCACGACCCGCCGCACCACCGTGCCGCGGCGGCGCTCCATGACGAAGAACGGCGCGCCGATGACCGCCGGGTCGTCGCAGAAGACGTAGGCGCGCGGCGCCAACGGGTAGGCCTGATAGAGCACGGACAGGACGCGGTATTCGCGCCCCATGTCGTGCGCCGAGGGCGCGACCGGTCCCAGCGGCGGCCGGCGCAACACGTACTCGCGCGTGCCGTAGCGCAGCAGGTAGGTGAGGTTGGCGTGCCCGCCGGCGAACTGCTCCACTTCGAGCGGCTCGTCGCTGCCCGGCAGCTGCCCGCGCAGATAAGTCGCCAGCCGGTCGATATCGAACCGCTCGTCCTCTCGAATCGGAATCAACTCGGGGATGAGCCCCGACGCCGCGTCGTTCCCTGTCGCCATGCTGCGCTCCGTGGTCTGCGTCGCTCTCTCATGACACGCGGATTGCCGCCTGCCAACCGCGCCGCGTGGCGCGTCAACTGCCGAGTGCCGCGAAGCGCACGCCGGTCAGCTCTTCCGACCGCGTCCACAGCCTGGCCGCCACCTCGCGGTCCTGCGAGCGCGCATTCGATGAAACCTTCTTCGGATAGCCCCACGTCTCGCCGAGACCGTCCGGGCCGATGTAATCGCCGCCGCGCACGTCGGGAGCCGTGGCGGCGTACAGCGTCGGCAGCGCCCCCATCGCCGCGCTCTGCGCGAACAGGCGGTTGCCGAGGGCGGTCATCGACTCCATGAACGACGAACCTTCCATGCGCGGCCCGGCGGCCTGCAGGTTCGTCGCCGCGTAGCCGGGATGACAGGCCGTACTGATGAACGACGCCCCGGCGGCCTCGATGCGGCGCTGCAGCTCGTAGGCGAACAGCAGGTTGGCGAGCTTGCTCTGTCCGTAGGCGAGCCACTTGCGGTAGCCGCGCTCCCACTGCAGATCGTCGAAGCGAATGCGCCCGATTCGATGCGCGCCGCTGCTGACCGTGACCACCCGCGCCCCCGGCGTCGCGTTCAGACGCTCGCTCAACAGGCCGGTCAGGGCAAAGTGGCCGAGATGGTTGGTGCCGAACTGCATCTCGAACCCGTCGGCCGTCTTGCGATACGGCAACGCCATCACGCCGGCGTTGTTGCACAGCACATCGAGTCGGTCGTGGGCTTTTTCGAACGCGGCGGCGAAGGCGCGCACCGACTCCAGGCTGGCGAGATCGAGTGCCATGACCGTGACCGATGCACCCGGCGCCTCGGTGCGAATCGCCGCGGCCGCCGACTCCGCTTTCTTCGCATCGCGACAGGCGAGGACGACCTGCGCCCCCCTGCGCGCCAACTCGCGCGACGCCTCGAAGCCGATGCCGCTGTTGCCGCCTGTCACGACGATGATCTTGCCCGTCAGATCGGGCATCGACTCCGCTGTCCATTGCGCCATGCTTGTCTCCTTCGGCCGTCCGGAATCGTGCCCGCGCCTGTCGATGAAGACAAGCCCCGCGCGGCTGACAGTGCGGCAGCTTTCTGCCAAGGAAGCCCACAACGAAAGGAGCGTGCATGGATCTGTCGGGAAAGACCGCGCTGGTGACCGGAGCGGGCGTCGGCACTGGACGCGCGATCGCATTGGCGCTGGCGCAGCGCGGCTGCCATGTCGCCGTCAACTACTCGCGCTCAGCCGCGGAAGCGGAACAGACCGCCGCCGATGCGCGCGCGCTCGGCGTGCGCGCCATCGCCGTGCAGGCCGATGTCTCCGACGACGCCGCGGTGCGGGCCATGGTGGGGCGGACGGAGGCCGAGCTCGGGGGCCTCGCGCTGCTGGTCAACAACGCCGGCGTCACCTCCTTCATCCCGCACAGCGATCTCGAAGGGGTGAAGGAAGAGGACTGGGAGCGCATCCTCGGCGTCAACCTCAAGGGGCCGTTCTACGCCATCCGCGCCGCGACACCGTCCCTGCGCGCGGCCCGCGGCGCGATCGTCAACGTCTCCAGCGTCGCCGGCGTGGTCGGCATCGGCAGTTCGGTTCCCTACTGCGCCTCCAAAGCAGCGCTCAACATGATGACCGTCGCGCTGGCGAAAGCTCTGGCGCCGGAGATCCGCGTCAACGCGGTGGCACCGGGCTACATCGATACGCGCTGGTGGCAGGACCGTCCCGGCTACGAGGCGATCAAGGCGTACTCGACCGAACGCACGCCGCTGGGAAAGGTCTGCCAGCCGGAGGACGTCGCGGCGGTCGTGCTCGATCCGGCCACGGCCGATCTGGTGACCGGCCAGGTGCTCGTCGTCGACGGCGGGATGACCTTGGTCAGGTGAAAACAGGCTTGGGCCCGAATAGCGCATCGGCGGCCGCGCGCGCGTCGCGGCGCATGCCGATGTGCTATCCGGGCCTGCCGGGAGGAACGGCACACGGCACGGCTTTCCCCCCCAGGATTCCGTACCGATGCGCCCGTTCCGCCAGCCATGGGCGCCGGCGACAGCGCGCGCCACATCGCTGCGGCGCGCGCGTCGAGCCTACGTCTGGTCTGGCGTTACGGGCAGCCGGCCCCCCCTGAGTTGCAATCGGGCGAACGGCCCAGGATCAGGGCCCCGATCGTCGCGATGCGGCGCGTCGGATCTCCAGCGAATCCGCCGTCATACACTTCGACGCTGAAGTTCTGGATCGTCCGCCGCACGTCACTGCACTCCTGCGGCAGCAAGCTGGTGAAGAACAGATCGCCGCGGCAGCGCCCGTAGTTGAAGGCGCTCAGGTTGCAGTGCATGGTCGACGTGCCGAAGACTCCCGTGACCTGGGTGTTGGCCAGCGGACAGTCGGCATCGGGATCGGTGCCGAACACCTGCGTGCCGCTGACGACCGCGTCGAGCGTGGGCGGTCCCGGATTGAGGCCGCTGTCGAGGCCGACGATCGAAACGCGGCCGAAGCGGCGGTCGCCGACCGGCTTGGGGTTCTTGACGGCGCGAATCTGCACGTCGCCGCGTTTGAAGTCGAAGAAGGGCGTACACGGTCCGGTCGTACATTGCGCCCGCACCAGGCGAATGCGCGAGGCCGTCGTGTTTCTCGTCTGGGCCTCCGCCACGTGCCCGCTCGCAATCAGCGCGACGGCCGCAGCCGCCCCGAGCCAGATCTTCATAGGGATCCCCTTCCTTCCTTAACCGGGTGATTCGCAGGCGTGATGAGTACTGTGTAAGGTCGCATAGCTTCGATCATACTTTCAAGACTCATTTTGCATTCAGTCGCCGCCTCGCCAACGCGAAGACAGAGCGAAAACGGCACCCGGCCCGGCGTTGGAGCGCGACTAGCGGATGACCGTGTGATGGCCGGTCCGATGCGGGGCGGAAGGGGTCGTAAGCCCGTCTCCCCGATGTGGCCGGTGCGGCGCCTGCGGGGCCGGCAGGTCGCCTTTGCAGCGATGGCCGCACGCGTCGCAACCCCACGAAAAGTATCCGAGGTGCGTCATTCGCGCGGCGCATTTCGAGCAGCTCATCCGTTCTTCTCCTGTTCCCAGGCTCCGCGTCTAGGGTGCGATTTACAAGAGGGAAAGTCGCTGGGGCTGGGAGTGCTCCGCGCGGTGTGGTATCGCGCGCCCTGCGAGTGACTCGATGACGACCAACCGCCGCACCGCGACTCACGCCGCCGAGACGTCGGCGCCGACGCCCGACCCCGGCCCGCCCCTGCCGTCGGACCAGGACGCATCGGGCCGCACGCTCGGCAGCGAGGAGATGGCGCTGCTCGCCGAGGTCATCGCGCGCGGCACGCTGACGAGCACCCGGGGCACGTTCGTGCGCGACCTCGAAGCGCGCTTCGCCGGCCTGCTCGGGGTCGGCCACGCCTTTGCCTGCTCGTCGGGCACCAGCGCGATCCACGCCGCCATCGCGACCATCAATCCCGACCCCGGCGACGAGATCGTCACCTCGGCGGTCACCGATATGGGCGCCCTGACACCGATTCTGTACCAGGGCGCGGTGCCGGTCTTCGCCGATGTCGAGCCCGACACCGCCAACGTCTCCGCGCGCACGATCGCTCCCCGCCTGAGCCCGCGCACCCGCGCGATCATCGTCACGCACCTGTTCGGCCAGCCGTGCGCGATGGACGACATCCTCGCCCTCGCCCAGGCGCATGACATCCCGGTCATCGAAGACTGCGCCCAGGCGTTCCTGGCGCGCTACCGCGATCGCGTCGTCGGCGGGCTCGGCACCATCGGCTGCTTCAGCCTGCAGCAGGGCAAGCACATGACGGCCGGCGAAGGCGGGCTCGTCGTCACCTCCGACCCGCAGCTGGCGCGGCGGTTGTACCTGTTCATCAACAAGGCGTGGGGCTATGGCGATAAGTCGCCCGACCACTACTTCCTCGCCCTCAACTGCCGCCTGAGCGAGTTGCAGGGCGCCGTGGCGCTGGCACAGCTCGCCAAGCTTCCGGCGATGGTGCGCTGCCGCATCGAGGCCGCGGAAGCCCTGACGGCACAGCTCGCCGACATCGAGGGCGTCGCGCCGCCGGCAACCGTCGCGCACAGCGCGCCGTCGTACTGGCGCTACGCCCTGCGCGTCGACCCCGACATCGTCGTCGGTGGAACCGTCGCCGTCGCACGGCGCCTGGCGACGCGCGGCATCGCCTCGGCGCCGCGCTACATTCAGAAGCCGGCGTTCATGTGCGAGGTCTTCCAACAGCAGCGCACGTTCGGCACCAGCCGCTATCCGTTCACGCTGGCGCGCCCCGAAGCCCTCGACTACGACCGGGCGCGGTTTCCCGGCACGTTTGCCGCGCTCGAACGCGCCCTGGTGCTGCCCTGGAACGAACGCTACCGGCCGGAGCATGTCGCGCATATCGCGCGCACCCTGCGCTGGGCCGTGAGCGAATCGCGAGACGAGGCCTGATGCCCGCGAGCCCGGCGCGCATTCACCCCACCGCCCTGGTCGAGCCCGGGGTCGAGATCGGCAGCGGTACGGCGGTGTGGGACAACGTCCACATACGCTCCGGCGCCCGCATCGGCGACGAGTGCATCATCGGCGAGAAGAGCTACATCGCCTACGACGTGCGGATCGGCAACCGGGTCAAGATCAACGGCCTGGCCTATCTGGTCACCGCCGTGACGATCGAAGACGGCGTCTACATCGGCGCCGCCACCGTGTTCACCAACGATCGCTACCCGCGCGCCGCGACCGCGGACCTGCGCCAGCTGCGCTCGTCGGACGTCGACGAGCACACCAAGCCGACGCTGGTCCGCGCCGGCGCGACGATCGGCGCCCACAGCGTCATCGGCTGCGATCTGACCATCGGCCGCTTCGCCATGGTCGGCATGGGCTCGGTCGTGACCCGTTCGGTACCCGATTTTCATCTCGTGCTCGGCGCGCCGGCGCGGTCGGTAGGCTGCGTCTGCCGCTGCGGCCAGACCTTGCTGCATTTCAGAGGCGAAATACCGCCGGACGTCGCGCGCCTCGCATGCAGCGCCTGTGCGCTCCAGTACGCCCTGGCCGGCGGCGCGGTGACGGAGCTGACGCCGCCCGCGTGAGCCGCCGATCTGATGCACTGGGGAGTCGTCGGCGGCGGCATGCTCGGCCTGACGCTGGCGCACCGCCTGGCGCGGGCGGGCCAGCAGGTCACCGTGCTGGAAGGCGCCGACAGGCTCGGCGGCCTGGCCAGCGCCTGGAGCCTCGACGGCGTCGTCTGGGATCGCCACTACCACGTCACGTTGCAGTCCGACACCGCCCTGCGCGCGCTGCTCGCCGAGCTCGACCTCGAGCGCGAGATGGAGTGGGTGGAGACGCGCACCGGTTTCTACAGCGATGGCGCGTTCCACTCGCTCTCCAACACGCTCGAGTTCGTGCGCTTCCCGCTGCTCGGCCCGATCGACAAGCTGCGCCTGGGCCTGACGATCCTGCACGCCGCCCGGCTGCGCGACGGCGCGGCGCTGGAGGCCGTCCCCGTCGCCGACTGGCTGCGCCGCTGGTCGGGTCAGCGCACGTTCGACCGCCTGTGGCTGCCCTTGCTGCGCGCCAAGCTGGGCGACCATCACCGCCTCGCCTCGGCCGCCTTCATCTGGGCGATCATCGCGCGCATGTACGCGGCGCGCCGCAGCGGGATGAAGCGCGAAATGTTCGGCTACGTGCCGGGGGGCTACGCGCGCGTCCTCGAGCGCTTCGCCGTCGCGCTGCAAAACGTGGCCGTTCGCCTCGAGCTCGGCCGCCCGGCTCGCCTCGTCGCCACGCGCCCCGACGGTCGCGTCGGAGTCACGCTGGCCGACGGGAGCGACGAAGTCTTCGACCAGGTAGTCGTCACCGCCGCCGCGCCGATCGCCGCCCGCCTGTGCCCCGGGCTGTCCGACGTCGAGCGCGGACGACTCCAGGCCATTCGCTACCAGGGCATCATCTGCGCCTCGCTGCTCCTGCGCCGCCCGCTCACCGAGTTCTACGTCACCAACATCACCGACGCCTGGGTGCCGTTCACCGCCGTCATCGGCATGTCGACCGTCGTCGCCCCGCGCCATCTCGGCGGGCGCACGCTCGTCTATTTGCCCAAGTACGTTCCCGCCGAAGACAGCGCCGCCTTCGCCCGCAGCGATGCCGACGTCGAGGAGGAGTTCCTCGCCGCGCTCGAGCGCATGTACCCGTCCTTCCGGCGCGACGACGTGTTGTGCTTTCGCATTTCGCGCGCGCGGCATGTCCTGGCCATTCCGACGCTGCACTACTCGGCCGGACTGCCGCCGATGACCACGTCGCTGCGCGGCGTCCACATCGTCAACTCCGCCCACATCGTCAACGGCACGCTCAACACCAACGAAACCATCGCGCTGGCTGATCGCGCCGTCGCGCCGCTGCTGCGCGCCGCCGGCGTCCATTGAGCGGCGCGATGCGGGCACCGGTCGCCGCGCTTCTGGCGCTGTTTGCCATCGTCGCGCTGGGACTCGGCACGGCGTGGCAGCTCGGGCGCGGCGACTTGCCGCCGGTGCTGTCGCCCTACGCCGCGCCGGAGGCAGTGACGGATGCCGCCGACGCACCACTCGTGCTGCTGACCAACGCGCGCGGCGACAACCCGTTCAGCGGCTACCTGGCCGAAATCCTGCGCGCCGAAGGGTTGAACATGCTCGCCGTCGCGGCGCTCGCTGAGCTGCCGCGCCTGGTGGGCCGCGCGCCGGACGCGATCGTGCTCGGTGAGGGTCCGCTCGAACCGACGGACGTTGCGTTGCTGGCCGACTACGTCGCCGCCGGCGGGCGGTTGGTGGCCATGCGCCCCGACCCGCAGCTGGCGCCGCTGCTCGGCGTCGAGCGTCTTCCCGGTTCGACCAGCGATGCCGCCATGGAAGTCGACGCTGACAGTCCAATCGCCGCCGGCATTGCGCGCGGCGGGTTGCGGTACTTCGGCGTCGCCGATCACTATCGCAGCGCGGGTGCGGACATCGTCGCGCGACTCCGCCCGCGCACGGGAGATGCGAGCGAGCTCGTCGCCGTCACCGGGCACCGCCACGGCAAGGGCACGGCCGCGCTGTGGGTCTACGACCTGGCGCGCAGCGTCGTGCGCCTGCGCCAGGGCAATCCCGCCGACGCCGGGCAGGAGCGCGACGGGCTCGACGGCGTACGCGCCACCGACCTGTTCGCCGGCCAGATCGATCTCGCCCGTCTCGGCGTGCCGCAGGGAGACGAGCAGCAGCGCCTGCTCGTCAATCTGCTCGTCGGGGCTGCCGACGCGCGCCCGCTGCCGCGCCTGTGGTACCTCCCGCCCGGCGCGCCGTGCCTGCTCATCGCCACCAGCGACGCGCACCAGATCGACGCGGCGGCCATCGCCGCGCTGCTCGCCCGCACCGAGCAGCGCGGCGGCCACGCCACCGTCTACTACACGCCGCCGCTGACCAGAGTGCTGCGCCGCGCGCAGTGGCGCATCGGCTGGGCCGCCTCCGCCCTGCCCGGCCTGGCGCAATGGCTGGCGCCTCCGGCCGGCCAACCGAGCCCTTCGCAAGTCGCCGACTGGCGCGCGCGCGGCCACGAATTCACCGTCCACCCGTTCGTAGACGCGGGGATCGACGACGCCCTGCCGCGCTATTGGCGCGCCTTCACCGGCCTCGGCTATGCGCCGGTCTCGCCGACCATTCGCACGCATCGCGTGCTGTGGAGCGGTTGGATCGACACGGCGCGCAAGCAGGCTGCGGCCGGCGTGCGCATGACGCTCGACTACTACCAGGTCGGACCGGCGTTCCGCGCCGCCGACGGCGAGTGGGCGCAGGGGTTCTTCACCGGCAGCGGCCTGCCGATGAAGCTGGCAGACGAGCGCGGGCGCGTGCTGGGCATCTACCAGCAGGTCACGCAGCTCGTCGACGAGCAATTGATCGACATGCCGTGGGGCCGGCATGCGGGATTGAACAGTGCCGCGGCGGTCGCCGTGTCGGCGCGGCTGCTCGATCAGTGCGTCTCGGGCGCCCCGGCGGCCATCGCGGCGCAGTTCCACGCCGACCCGATCGCGATGGGCGGGCCGCTGGCCGGCACGGCGACGCGTTGGATGGAAGGGACGCTCGACGCCGCCGCGGCGCGCGGCATTCCGATCTGGTCGGCAGAGCAGTGGCTGCACTTCACCGAAGCTCGCCACGCGGCGGCGTTCGCGGCCATCGACTGGCAACCCGGGCCTGGCCTCCTGCGTTTCGAGCTCGACACGCCTCCGGCGGCCGGCGTCGACATCGCGCTGCTGGTGCCGCGCTCGTCCGGTGGGCGAGCGCTGACTGCCGTCGAAGTCGACGGCCGCACGCTCGCCCACCGCCCACGCCGCGTCGGCACCATCGACTACGGCGAAGTGGCCGTCTCCGCCGCGCCGCACCGGGTCACGGCGCGCTACGAGTGACGGCGCGGCTCAGGCGCCGTGCGCCGCGAGGAACTCGGCCAGGCGCAGCGCCAGCGCCGCGATCGTCAGCGACGGGTTGAGCGGCCCGGCGGTGACGAAGACGCTGCTGCCGGCGAGGTACAGGTTGGCGACGTCGTGGGCGCGCAGATCGGCGTCGACGACCGAGGTGTCCGGATCGGCCCCCATGCGGCACATGCCGATTTCGTGGCCGCACATGGCGAACTCGTCGGCGAAGGAGCTCTCGATGTCGCGCGCGCCGGCAGCGGCGAGGATCTCCTCCATGCGGGCGATGGCGCGCAGCCGCCCGGCGCGCTCGTAGGCGCCGACACGGTAGGTGATGCGCGGTACCGGATCGCCGAGGTCGTCGACGACCGCGGGGTCGAGGGTGATGGTGTTCCCGGCGTCGGGCAGCTGCTCCAGAATCGCCTGCAGACCGGCATAGTGCCCGAACTCGGCTCGCACCTCGTCGCGCAGCGCGGCGCCCCACTGACCGCTCAGCGCCGCGATCTCGGACGGTGTCGGTCCGACGCGGTTGAGCAGTGCGAGCCGAAACGGCGACGACTCGGCGCGCTGCGGCGTGTCGCAGAACTGATGTGTCTCGGCGGTGTGAAACCCGATGCGGTAGGGGTACAGGTTGTCGGCCATGCGGCCGCGGGCCGACACGAGCGGATGCTCGATGAAATTCCGGCCGACCATGCCGCTGCGGTTGGCGAGGCCGTCGGGAAAGCGGCTCGAGCGCGACAAGAGCAGCAGCCGGGCCGATTCGATGCCGTGCGCGGCGAGCACGAACGCCCGCGCGGGTTGCTCCTGTTGGCGGCCCTCGGCGTCGACGTACGTGACGCTGCGCAGGCGATCCGCCGTATCGCAATTCAGTCGTACGACCTGCGCGCCGGTCACGACGCGGGCGCGGCCCGTCGCTTCGGCGAGCTGCACGTGTGTCTCGGCCGTGTACTGCGCGTTGATCGGGCAGATCTGGTGCGACGTGCAGGTGCCGAACGCCAGGCACTGCGCGCGCCCCTCGTGCGGTACCGAGCCACGCGCGAAGGGCGCGTGGTGAAAGGCGATGCCGCGGCGCGCCGCGGCGGCGGCGAGGATCTCGTCGCTGTAACTGAACGGGAACGGCGGCAGCGGATAGGTGGCGGCCGCGCGCCGCGAGGCGAAGGGATTGTCGGCGACGCCGGCGACGGCGAGCAGCTGCTCGGCGCGGCCGTAGTACGGCTCCAGCGTCTCGTACGAGATCGGCCAATCGGCGGCGAGGCCGTAGCGGCTGCGTGCGGCGAAATCGGACGCGTGCAACCGGTGCGTCAGTGCCGTCCAGTGCAGCGTCGAGCCGCCGACCCCCTTCACCCGCAACCGGTTGAGGGGATAGTCGATCTCGCCCGCCGTCGTGTAGGCGTCGCGCCCCGGCGCGCGGAGCCAGGGATTGTCGCCGGCCATGTACCGTTCGAGGTATTCGAAGCGCCGCGCCGGATCGTGCCGCGGCCCCGCTTCGAGCACGACCGTGGTGACGCCGCGGCGCGCCAGCTCGTACGCGATCAGCCCGCCCGCCAGGCCGGCGCCGACGATGCAGACGTCGGGCTGATCGCCGCGTACGTTCATCGCGGTCCCGGGCTTGAGCGCGGCGCGCGCGGGCGAGTATACGGACGTTCCATACGATCGTTCATGTGCCGCACTCCGTCATGTCTGGATCTTCATCGCTGAAGCCCGGCCGCCGGGCCGCTATGCCGCAGCGCGCGCCGCGCGGTCAAGCACCGATGTCCCGCCGATGAGATTCACCCTGCTGGCGCACGCGGCGTTCTGGCTCGAGCACCGCGACACCTCGGTGCTGGTCGACCCCTGGCTTTTCGATACCTGCTACGACAGCGCCTGGGCCCTGCTGCCCGAACCGCGCGACCTGATCGCACAGCTGCCGCGCCCGCAGTGGATCCTCTACAGTCACGGCCATCCCGACCACTTTCACCCGGCCACGCTGGCCGCGCTGGCCGCGCGCTTCGGCCGCGACGTGCCGATCGTCGTGCCGCACCTGCTGTCCGGCCGCCTCACGGCAGCGCTGCGCGCGATGGGATTCCCGGTACGCGAAGCCGCGGCGGGGCGCGACGTCGCGCTCGGCGACGACCTCGCGGTGCGCTTCTACCCGGTGCGCGCCGACGACTCGCTGCAAGTGTTTCGCACCGCGCGCCATACGCTGGTCAATGCCAACGACTGCCAACTCGAAGGCCGGCTACTGCATCGCCTGGCGCAGTTGCACCACCGGCCGGACTTCTACTTCGGCCAGTTCTCGATCGCCGACGGCTATCCCTTCCGCCTCGATGGCATCTCGGCGGACGACGCCCGCGCCGCCGCGGCCGTGCCGGCCGAGCGCTTTCGACGCCAGGCCGAAGCCTTCGCCGCCCGCCATGCCGTGCCCACCGCGAGCGGGTTCCGCTTCGCCCGCGCCGACAACCGCGACATGAATCGCTGGAACACGACGATCGACGACGTGCGCGCGATGCTCGCCACCTTGGACACGCTGACGATTCTCTACCCGGGCGACGGCTGGAGCGACGACGGCGGTTTCGTGCGTGACCCGGCCCACCGCGACGCACACGCGCGCGCGGTCGCCGCGATGCGCGACGGCTCCGCTCCGTGTGCGCCGCGCGAGCCCACCCCGGAGCGGTCGGCCATTGAAGCCGCCGCCGCCGAGCGCTTCGGCGACATGTTCGCCCGCATTCCGGCCGCGCTGCGCCGGCACATGGGCGTGCTCGGGTTCCAGCTCGACGACGCCGGCTGCAGCGCGACGGTGGACTGGGGCCGCGCCGCCGTCATCTGGAGCGACGCGCCGCCCAATGCTCCGCACTATCGCCTCTGCGCCGGCCACTTCGTCGCCGTCTGCCGCGCGCCGCACGGCTGGAGCACGCTGCACGTCGCCAGTCGATTTTCCGTCCACGGCTGGCGCGAGGGCCGCGCCGTGCAGCTCTTTTTCCCGGTGAGCATTCTGTACGCCCTCGGATACTTCGATTACGGCCTCCTCGCCTACCTGCGTCCGGTCGCCCTGGCGGCCGCATGGGCGCGCCGCGCCGAGTTGCTCGATGTTCTGGCGCGCTTGCGACGTCGCGCAGCGGCGCCGGCCGAAGGGTTCGAGCGATTGTGATGGCTTGCATTCGGCGCCCCGCCGGTCGATAGGGGCAAGCGCGGACCGCCGCCGTCGACCATGCGCGCCGAGTCGCCCCACGCCCTTGCTACCCGCCCGTCGCTCGCCGTGCTGGTGGCCGTCGCCGCGCTCGTCTTCCTCGGCGCGTACCACCTCACCACATTCCCGGTCACGTGGTTCGACGAGGGTTCGCACCTGCACGTGCCGAAGACGCTGGTGCGATTTGGCGTCTACGCCGATCACAGCAGCGAGGGCTTCCGTCCGTACGGTCCGACGCTCGGTGTGGGACCCACCGTGATGCTGCCGATCGCCGCTTCGCTGCACTACTTCGGGGTCGGCCTGCTGCAAGCGCGTCTCGTCATGCTCTGTTACCTGCTCGCCGCGGTGTGGCTCTTCGCCCGCTTCGCCCGCTCGCTCGGCGGGCCGCAGCTCGCCTGGTGCGCCACGGCGCTGTTGATCTCCTCACGCGGTGTCGGGCTGCTCGAGTACGGCCGGCAGGTGCTCGGTGAGGTGCCGGCGCTGTGCTTCCTGGTCGCCGCGCTGTGGCTCTGGTTCGCCAGTTGGGAGCGGCCGTCGTGGCCGCGCCTGGCCGGAGTCGGGTTGCTGTTCGGCGCAGCGGTAGTCACCAAGCCGCAGTTCTTCCTCGTCATCGCGCCGGGGCTGGCGGTCGCCTGGCTGGCAAACCAGGTGCACTATCGCCTCGCAGCGCAGCGACTGTTCGTCGTGCCGGCGCTGATCGCCGCGGCGTGCCTGGCCGGATGGCTGGGCAGTGTGATCTTCCTGCTCGCGCCCGGCAGCGCCGCCGAAAACTGGGCTACGTTGCGCGAATCGGCCGGCGGAGCCGCCTTCGCGTTCTCGCCCGCGCGCATGCGGCACAGCGCCGTCGAGCTGCTCTCCGCGCGAGGCTACCTCGGCGCCCTGGTGCCGGTGCTCGTCTACAGCACGCTGCGCGCGGTACCGCGGCGGCGCGAGGCGCAGCAGTGGGGCGTGCTGACGATCTTCGTCGCGCTCAACCTCGCCTGGTACGTCTTCGCCTCGGTCGGCTGGCTGCGTTACGCCTTCCCCGGCCTGTCCCTGGCCAGCCTGCTGGTCGCCCGGTTCTTCCTCAGCATCCTGCGCAACCTCGCCGCCGGCCTCGCCGCCGACACCACGCGCGCCTTGCGCTGGGCGACCGCGGCGTGGCTCGCCGTGATGATCGCGCTACCGCTCGCCACCACGGTCGCGGATATCGTCCGCCCACCGCCCGACCACGCCGCGGCCATGGCGGCGTATCTCGATGCGCATGTCGAGCCCGGCGCGCTGATCGAGACCTGGGAAACGGAGATGGGCTTTCTCACCGACCACAACTACCACTTCCCCCCGGCGCGCGTGCTCAACCAGATTGTCCGCCATGTTTACCTCGGCGGCCCGCCGCCGTGGGAGTACTACCGCGGACTCGAGGAGGGCAACGCGCGGTACCTGCTGATCGGCCCCTTCGCGGACGGCATCGACCTCTACCGGCCCGACAGCATCGCCCGCGGCTTCATGCCCGTGACGCGAATTGGCCCGTACCAGCTCTACGCCGCAAGGGGCGACGCGTGACACGGCGCGCACTACGGGTGGGCATCATCGGCGCCGGGCGCATCGCACAGACATACGCCGCCGTGCTGCACGGCAGCGAGCAGGCCGCCGCGGCGGGTGTGGCGGACCAGTCCATCGACGCCGCCCGCGCGCTCGCATCGCAGCTCGGCTGTCAGGCCTTCGACTCGCACCGCGCGCTTGCCGACGCTGGCGGACTCGATCTCGCCATCGTGTGCACGCCGCCGGCGAGTCATCCCGACGTGGTGATCGACCTGGTGAGGCACGGCGTGCACGTGCTCTGCGAGAAGCCGTTCAGCATCGCGCCCGACGCCGCGCGCGCCATGCTGAGTGCGGCGCAGCGCGCCGGCGTGTTGCTCGCGATGGCCACCAAGTTTCGCCACACCGACGGTGTCATCGCCGCAAAGCACCAACTCGACAGTGGCGCGCTCGGCGCGGTGCGCCGCGTCGACGTCACCTTCACGGCGCCGGTCGACATGGCCGGGCGCTGGTACTCCGCCCCGCGCATCAGCGGCGGCGGCGTGCTGATGGACAACGGCCCACACGCCGTCGACCTGTTGCGCGCCTTCCTCGGCCCGATCGCCGCCGTCCGCGCCCGCGAAGGCGCGCGGCTGCAGAACCTCGGCGTCGACGAGACCATCGCGCTGGAAGTGCGCAACAGCGCCGGCTGCCCGGGCTCGGCCGCACTGTCGTGGAACGACGCCGCAACGCGCGACGACTATCTCACCATCGAAGGAACGGCGGGCACAATCAGCGTCGGCTGGCGCACCACGCGCCAGCGCTCAACCGCCGCCGCCGAGTGGCGCGACATCGCCCCCGGCTACGACAAGCTCGCCGCCTTCCGCCAACAACTCGCCAACTTCTGCGCCGCCATCCACGGCCGCGAACCACTGCGCGCCAACGCCGACGACGCCCTCGCCTCGGTGGAAGTCATCGCCGCCGCCTACGCGTCGCTGCGTGAGGGACGGTGGTGTGACGTCCCGCCCGCCGGCCTCAACCCTCCCTCCGGGCCCTCTCCCGGATGGGAGAGGGTTGGGTGAGGGGGATTCAACCTTCTGCCCCCCCGCCGCGGCACTCTGCTGTACCGATTCCACCCCAACACCGCATACCCCGCCATCGTGCGCAACGTCCGCATGCCGCTCTCGCTCTCCTTCCGATCGTAGCGCAACACGAACGGAACCTCCGCGCAGCGCGCCCCGGCGAGGTGCAGCTTCCACAGGAGCTCGGCGGTGCAGACGAAGCCCCACCCGCGCAGCTCGATGAGGTCATCGCCGAACAGCTCCACGGCACGGCGCAGAGCGCTGGCGCGCATGACCCGGTAGCAACACGAAAACTCGCGCACGCCGGGAATCGGCATCAACCGCTGCAAGACGACACTTCCGGCGCGCCCGATCAGCTGCCGATAGCGCGGCACCCCGACAGCCCCGCCGCCGGGTTGAAAGCGCGACGTGCCGACGACGTCGTAGCCTTCATCCAGCTTGGCCAACAGCGGCGCGAGATACGACGGATCGTGCGTGTCGTCGGCATCCATCGTCACGACGACATCGTCGTCATCGCTGTGCGCGACCACCCACCGCAGCCCGTCGTACAGCGTCTCGGCCAGGCCGCGGTTGATGCGATGCGTCAGCGCCACCAACGGCAACGTGGCACTGCGCGCCCGCAGAATATCCGGCGTCGCATCGCGACTCCCGTCATCCACCGCCACGATGAGAAACCGTTGCCCTTGCAGCGCCGCCACCAGCCCATCGAGCAACTGCCCAAGCCGCGCCGCCTCATTGAACACCGGCAGAACCACCACCACCTCGCGCATCGCGCCCGCACTCTACCAGCTACCACCGCCGCGGGGGAACAGCGCTCGGTCGTTCACCCACTGCGCAGGCGCGGAAACGGTCGGCAGTGGCGAGCCCAGGTGCGAGGGCGCACCGCCGCGCTCGAACGTGCCGCGGTCTGCCGAGCACCGTCGAGCATCGTAACGTTACTCCTCCGTTCAGGTTTGACACCCGCCAAACATCCCTACTATCTACTCCCCACACAGGTAAACCGGACGAATGATCGAATGGATCACTGACACCAAGAGTCCCAATTTGCAGCAGTGGTGATTGCACGAAGGCGAGCCACACGTACCGCCGTGACAAATCGATGAAGAGAGATGATCGAGATGCTGAACCAAGCCTTGCAGCGGACGCGCGACAGGCCGCTGAAGGCAGGCGTTGGGCACGCCCTTGAACAGCGATTTGCAGAGTAGGCGCTAGAAGACCCGACTTGGAGGTGCTGCTGAATGGAAAAGCTTGACGCGGCTGAAACAGAACTCATAAAGCTCCTTAGAGAGGAGGCCTCGCAGGTAAAAGGTTGCTTTACCCAATATTCATTTCAGGCTCTCGCCTTCAGCACGGTGACACTAAGTCTTATAGTAAACTATCAGAGAGAGAATCCCATTGTTGCTGTGGCGAGCGTCTTGATAATTGTCCTGGTCCTTTCTGTTGCGCGGATTGGAACTCACAAGTACGCCACTGCAAATCGCAACTACGGCTACCAACTCCACTTGGAACGCACCGCGAGGCTGAGCGCGTCGGCAGCAGATGGGTGGAGCGGCTCCATGCGACGGCTGGGATGGGAAGAGGCGATGCGGGCGTGGAGGGTCGTTCAGGCAACAACCTTTGAAAACCTGTATACGGTCGGATACTGGCGAACGAACACTCTCTGCAGGAAGCATCATAGTATCCGCTACAAGTGGTTTGAACCTGAGTCCCTCCTTGAGAACGGTGCCGGCTCGCACTCCGGAACCTACCTGGGCAACATGCTCACCGTCTTACACATGGTGGCCTGGTTCGGTCTCGTACCCTTGTTCTTCCTATGTTGGCAGGTGAGAGTCGGCGGAGTGTTGCAACTGGGAGGCAGCATTACGATTTTCGTCTTGATGTTTGTCGCCGTAGTCTTCCGTATCCTGAAGACTACGGCTCGCCGGCGAATACTGGAGGAAGGGCTCCTCTCGATTCACTCCTGTGCCGTCATGTGGCAAGCGGTGGCGGTTGCTCATTATAGAGCCCTGAGGGCGATCGGTGCAGATCGAGATGGAACTCTCTCAAGTTATCGTCGCTATACAGAAAACCTCTCCCGACAGGCTCTTGACCTGAACAAGGACATCGAAAACATCCATAACTGGATCGAACGGGGCCACAGCGTAGATGGAAGTGGTGCCCCAATGTAGTTGCGCCTTGTGGGCCCTTCACGGGTCGGACCAGCGCAAGTACTAAGAAGTCTTTGACAACTGTCGTACATCCCGTGTGCCTAGAAGCCTAGGGGCACTATTTCGGCGCCGAAATGATGCCCTTTAGCAGGCTGCTGAAAACCTCTTTGAGGGGGTCCCAATCACCATCTTCGGCGTGATCGCGAGAATCCCGAGTTGTTGCATTTCAATACCTTACGAATTGACGCAGTGAGTCGGAATCCACGACTGAGGGGCCCCAAAGGAGTTTTTCAGCAACCTGTTAGGAGGGCAGCGATGATACCGCTAGCGAACTGCCACCGAATCGCCGACGACAGATAACAGAGAAGGAGGGGGCGTCGGTGCCGCAAGACGCCGACTGGACATGCGGCACTTCTCGCGGTCAGAATGGCCCGCCTAACCGCGATGGCGCGCTCCGCATCGACCTAAAGGCCACCGATTCCAATGGGTTGCGCTGGTCCGACCCACGACTCCGGCTGACGTCTCGATCTGCCGGGCGCTTCAGTTGACGTTTTGTGTCAGCTCGCCGGCGCGGCTGACCCGCAGTGTCAAACACCGGCGCGAGACCTACGAGCCAGGCAGGAGTTCCGCCTCAACCTTCTCGATCCCCTTGGGTGAGATCGCCGCCATCTCATTGTCCCGGTCGTACTCGATCATTCGGGCCTTATGGAGTCTCCAAAGCACGTCGCGGCGATACACGGCGGCATTGGAGTGCTCGGTCCAGGAAACGAGATCCTCCGCCGGCACTCCCAACTCGGGGCTCGAGTAGAGGAGAAGGAGGGTCTGCTGGGCGTAGTTCAGCTTCGGATCCAGCACCCGACGCTTTCCGAACACGTCCCAGATCTGCGGAAGCTGGCGCGCGGCGATTGCGTCGCAAATGCCCTGTGCCTCCTCCAGCGAGATCGAGTAGTGGAGCCGGATCAGTTCGCAAACGCACCAGTCTGCGATCCGCACGGCCGTGGCAGCATCGATCGCGTTCGCGTCGACGTCGCCCCCTTCGTGACCAATCCCCCGCTTGTTCCGCAACGTGTACAGGAGGCTCAGTGCTCGGGGTATGAGGATCCGAACGCTCTCATGGCCTGCAGCCTTTGGTGTTTGCTCCAGCTTGTCGCACTCGTCCTTAAAGTTCGGGAGCTTCGTTCCGAACGGCGCGTGGGTCCCGGTCAGTTCCTCCTGCGCCCAGCGCAAGATCACTTCGCAGAACCTTCCCGCTCGTAGACCACACGCATCGAAATTGCCGTCCACGTACGCGGTCTTCAGCCCGTTGTATGCCTTCAGGAGCCGTCCGCGAAACGCGGGAGCGACCCCCCCGAGCGTTACATCGAGCGTGACTTCAGGCTTGGCTGTACTCATACTGGCCTTCGCTGTTTCGCTCGCGAGAGAGGCTCTCATCGCGGATCGACCTTACCAATGCTGGTGCCAACTCCTGCACCGAGTAGCCGTGCCCTCGACGGTGCTGGAGTTCTTCCTGGATCTCCGAGATCGTCCTAGCGGAGCGAAAGAACCCCGCGCCCAACAGCTGCCCGATCGCCGCCTTCGGCCCCGGCCGCCCAGCTACCTTCTTGCGAGTCGACGTCTTCTCGGTGGCGACCTTCATCTTGCCGGTTGCCTTCTGCCTCGCAGCCGCTTTCTCTACCTTGGCCTTCTTCCGCCCGCCCGCCTTCTTCGTCGTCCCGCGCGCCGAGCTGCGACACCCCCTGCCCACGGCCTCACCGGAGCGCAGTCCCTCGAGATACGACTCTCCGGGAGCCATGATGTGGAATACCCGTGAGGCGCCCGCGCCGCTCCGCACATCGACCGTGTTCGTCTCCCGATCAAGCGCCTTCAAAACGGAGTTCACCTTGGTCGGAAGTCGGAACTTTCGTGACAAGATCGTCGCGATCTCGCCCGCCGTAAGCCCATCGACGTCGTGATCATGGTGTGCCAACTGAAGAACCTTCAGCGCTCGATCCCCAACGCGCTCGGTCGCGCCCACGTCTGGGTACGCCGTGCGGTCAATCGCCTCGACGAGCTCGGCGATATTGCGGTCATCCGCTATCTCGTCCGTCTTGGCGCGCCCTCCTCCTCGCGATTGACGGCTGCCAAGCGCGGGTTTCTCCTTGCCCAGAATCTGCTCCACGGCCCTGTTGAACCCGGCTTCCTGCAGGTTCTTGGGGAGCTTCTTCGCAATCTCAGCTGCCTCCAGAAACACCTTCTCGAGTTCCTTGCCGGCCATTTCGGGCCCCCTTGCGTTATCTGTATTCTGTCATAGTGGTACTGGCGTGACAGTATTCATCAACCGCGGGCCGCTGTCTAACAAGTCCGACACCTTCGCCGGATCGGACCAGCCCAAGTGTTGAGGGCACCTTCGCCGGGTCGGACCAGCGCAAGTGTTGAGAATGATTTGACAACTGTCGTATATATCGCCTGCCTAGAAGCTTAGGGGCACCGTTTTCGCGATGAAATGGTGCCCTTAAGGGGGCCGATGCGGAGCCGGCGAGGAGCGGCCCGCGCGGTTGAGCGTCGGCGTTGGGGGCGTAAGGGGAGATGACTCGAACACGGTATGCCGGGAAGAGCTGGCGAGTCCTCGTCGCGGTCCTGACGCTCGGCGGTTGCGCCACGGGCTTCGACCGCGGTGCGCTCAGAGAACGCCTGGCGACCGAGCCACTCCAGGTCACCGAGCAGGACATCAAGGCCGTTCGTGAGCTCAAGCCGCAGTTGCGCCTTCCGTTCAAGCTCGGTGTGTACCTGCAATCAGAGTCGCGAGGGCCAAGTTATGGCGATCCTTCCGGCCTGAGACCGGGTGCATGGTATTGGACCGACGCGGACAAGACCGAGATTCTGTCATGGCGGAAGCGCCTCACAAAAGAGGGCATCGTTTCCGACCTGTTCCTGATTTCCGATGCGGCGAGTGCCGATACCGATCTCAAGAGTGTGCGGCTCAAGGCTGCCCAGCACGGAGCGGACGCCGTGTTGATCATCCGGGGAGCTAGCCAAGTAGACCGCTACTTCAACCCTCTCTCGCTCCTGTATCTCACCATCGTCGGGAGCTGGATCGTTCCCGGCACCAATGTCGATGCGCTGATGATACTGCAGGGCGCGCTGTGGGATGTTGGCAACGGCTACCTCTACGCAACGGCGGATGCGGAGGGGGAAACCAAGACGACCGGACCGTCGATGCTCATCGGCGACAAGAACGCGCTGACAGAATCAAGGAAGAAGGCGCTCGAAGATTTCGGCGCCGAATTCATCGGCCGTCTGCGGTCTCTGTATGGAACCTGAAAGCCTGAGCACCGCATGCACGCGGCGCGCAAGACAACCGCGCGCGTGATGCTACTTCCCTGCCAAGGGGTCTTTCGGACGAGCGGATCATCCCGCTTCGCGAGCCAGACAGGGACGGCGCGCGGCGCGGGGGTCCACAAACTCGCGCCTGACGAGGAGAACCATGCGTGCATTCATCGTGCGGCCGTTTGGCGAGAAGGAAGGTATCGACTTCGAGCGTGTCGAGCGCGAGCTCATTCAGGAAGCACTCGGCCGGCTGCGGGTTCTCGGAGTGGACATCACTGGTGGCACGACCGGCGAGATCAGCCGCGCCGGGAATATCCGCGAGGACATGTTCCGGCTCCTGGTGGTCGCCGATCTCGTGATCGCCGATGTCTCGATCCACAACGCGAACGCGTTCTACGAACTCGGGATCCGGCACGCGCTGCGCCCGCGCCATACGCTCATGATCCGCAGCGAGACGCCGCACAAATACCCGTTCGACCTCCAGACGGATCGCTACTTCCTCTACGACGCCTCGAACCCGGCCGGCGCCGAAAGCAAGACCGTGGAGGCGCTGGCCCAGGCTATCCGATCGACGCTCGCGTCGGAGGGCCCGAACAGCCCGGTCTTCCAGCTCCTCCCCGACCTGCGACCACACGAGCGCGGCAAGTTGGTGAAAGTTCCGCGCAGCTTCGCCGAGGACGTCGAAAGGGCGCGACGCGACGGACGGCGCGGCGATCTTCGTCTGTACGCCCAGGAGGCCCGGACATTCGAGTGGGACCAGGAAGGCTTGCGCCTGGTCGGCGAGGCGCAGTTCAAGCTGCGCGCTTATCCCGGCGCCCGGGAGACCTTCGAGTCGCTCAGAGCAGCCGTACCGAACGACCCGCGTGCAAACCAGCGCCTCGGGACGATCTACCAGCGCCTCGCCTTCGCCGAGGCGCCGGACCGGCGCGAGAGTCTCCTCGCGCTTTCGGACCAGGCGATCGGCCGCGCCCTGGACGCCGCCGCGACCGCAAGCGATCGCGCCGAAGTGCTGGCGCTGCTCGCCAGCAATGCCAAGTCGCGATGGATCGACGAGTTCCGCGCCGCGGCCCCCGAGACGCGGCAAGTCGTGGCGTTGCGCTCGGCCCACTTCGCGGAGCTGCTCAGCCTCTATCTCAAGGCGGCGAGTGCCGACCTGAACGCCCACTATCCCGGCGTCAACGCACTGGCCATGCTGCAAAGCCAGATCGCTCTAGCGGGGTTGTTCCCCCAGGAGTGGCAGCAGGCGTTTGACGCGGACGCCGACGCGGCCCGCGCGCTCGAGGAGCGGCAACAGCTCGCGTCGCGGCTCGTGTCCTCGCTCACGCTGACGCTCGAGATGGACGAGGTCATGGGGAAGCGCGAGGGCGCGGCCGATCCCTGGGCGGTCAGCAGTCGCGCTGACCTGATGCTGTTGACCGTGCGCGGCCGGCCGCAGCGAGTGGCGCAGGCGTACCGGGAGGCGTTGAACGGCGCGGACTGGTTCACGCTCGAAGCCGCGCGCCGCAACCTCGGGCTGTTCCAGGAGCTCGGGTTGTTCGAGCCCAACTTCTCCACTGTGCTGGCGATAGTCGACGAAGCCATCAGTAGGAGCCAGCCGCCGCAGCAGGCCCCCGATCGGGTCATCCTCTTCACCGGTCACATGGTGGATGCGCCGGACCGATCCAAGGACACGCGGCGCTTCCCGCCCACGCCCAAGGCCGAGGCCACTGCGCGGAGGCTGATCGAGGAGGCGGTGCGCGCCGAGCTACAGGGCGGCAACAGCACCCTGATCGGGATCGCCGGCGGTGCATGCGGCGGCGACATCCTGTTCCACGAGGTGTGTCAGACGCTGGGCGTCCCGACGCAGTTGATGCTCGCGCTGCCCGTCAGTGCCTTCCAGGTCACCTCCGTGCAGCACGGCGGCCCGGCGTGGGTCGAGCGCTACCGCAGCCTCTGCGAGCGGGTCCCCCCGCGCGTGCTGCAGGACAGCCAGGTGCTCCCCGACTGGCTCGCCGACAAGCCGAGCTATGACGTCTGGCAGCGAAACAACTTGTGGATGATGTTCAACGCGCTGGCGACCGACGCCCGTCGGCTCACCCTGATCGCCCTGTACAACCCCGACCGCGACCCCAACGGCCCAGGCGGCACGGCGCACCTCGTCCAGGAAGCGCGCAATTGGGGCTTCAAGGGAATCGAGCTCGATGCCCGCGCGCTGCTCGTCGAATGACCGGCGGTGCTCTCTGCCTCACCAAGCGTTGAAGCAGCCGCGCGTCCCGCTTCGTTCGATTGGCCTGCCAGCGCGCGGATTGCTAGGAAGCCTCTGCGATCCGGGTACGGGGTGCCGAGACAATGGAGAAGCCTATGTCGACGAAACCATTCGCCGTCTTTCCACAGAGTCGGCCGCGCTCGTTGAACGTCGTCGGTGAGCAGATCACCATCCTGGCATCGAAAGGGGCAACGCAGGGCTACGAAGTGTTCCTTCAGGAAGGCCCGGACGGAAGCGGCCCTCCGCCACATTCGCACCCGTGGGACGAAACGTTCTACGTGATCGGCGGCAAGGTCGATTTCGGCATCGACGACACGACCATGGCCGGCACACCGGGGACCCTGGTTCATCTGCCGGCGGGAACGGTCCACTGGTTCCGCTTCGGACAGGGCGGTGGCCAGATGATCTCGATGACCGGCGCAGGCAGCGAAGCCTCCACCTTCTTCACCGATGTCGATGCGGAGTTGCCCGCCGGCCCGCCGGACATCGACAGCTTGC
>CAYVUV010000048.1:0-28859 GCA_964455095.1 uncultured Binatia bacterium (SeqCode) | reverse complement strand
CGTCGCATCCGTCGCCGTTGGTCGCGTTGCCGTCGTCGCAGACCTCGCCCGGATCCGGATTGCCGTCGCCACATTGCCCCTCGAAGGCGCCGATGTCGCAGGCGCTGCCGATCGGGCGCGCGACGCCGCGCTGATCGGTGGTAGGACAAGTGGCCGGGTTGCCGCCGTTGTTGCCCGTGCTGTTGCCGAGCAGGGCGCGCGTGAACGTCGGTCCGCCGTAGTTGGCCAGCACGTCGAGACCGGCGGTCGCGTTGCTGAAATCACCGGCGGCGGTGAAATCGCACGTCGAGCCGGTGTCGAGGTTGTGCCCGGCGGACGCGTACATCGCCGTCGATTCGATGAAGCAGTTCTTGGGTATGCCGCCGGCCACGAGAGTGTTCTCGACGGTCGTCGGCCCCAGACCCGAGATCGCCAGGTTGCCCGCCAGGGGGTCGTTCGGGCTCGTCCCTTCGTTGTCGGCGATGGTGGAGCTGGAGATGGTGGTCGTGAAGCGGGCATGGACTCCGCCGACGTACAGCGCGGTGTTGTTGCTGACGGTACAGTTGGTGATCGTCAAGGTTCCGGTGTCGTTCGGTCCCCAGATGGCGCCGCCGTCGAGCCCGGCGGTGTTGTTCGAGAACGTGCTGCGCTCGATCGTGGCGGTGGCGTGGTTGACGAAGATGCCGCCGCCATAGAAAGCGGTGTTGTTCTTGAACGTGCTGTCGGTGATGGCGAGAGCACCCCCGTTGTGATGCACACCGCCGCCACTGCCCAGACCCGCGGCGATGTTCCCATCGAAGGTCGTCCGCGTGATGATCACGCTCCCGTCGTTGCTGAAGATGCCGGCCCCGGTATCGGCTTGGTTGCCGATGAATTGCGCATCGGAAATCGTCGAGGTGCCGGCACCGTGCGCGATTCCGCCACCCTCGCTATTGCCGTCGTTGTTGATGAAGGTCGTGTTCGACACGGTGAGTGTGCCGCCGTTGTCGATCGCGCCGCCGAAAGCCGTGGCGGTGTTGTCGCGCAGCACGCAGTCGGAGATGTCCACCGAGCCGTCGACGTTCTCGATGGCGCCACCAAACGTGGCGATGCCGTCGCTGAGCGTGAGGCCGGAGATGGTGAGCGCTCCCGAGGAGGAAGTCTGGAACAGCCCGCTCACATTGCTGCCGCTGATGGTCAGCACCGCGGCGCCCGGGCCCGTGATGGTCAGCGGTTGAGTGATGTTCAGTACGCCGGTGGTGAGCGCGATCGTGCCCGTCACGCTGGGGTGGAAGTCGATCGTGTCGCCGGACCCGGCGGCCGCAATCAAGGCGCGCAGCGAGCCGGCGCCAGCGTCGTTGTTGTTCATGACCGTCGCCGCCGTCGCCGGAGTGCGTCCGCCGAGGAACGCGATCGCCGCCAGGACCTGCAAAACGGCCCCCAGCACGCGCCATGCGGACCGCCGGTAGCGCCCGTTCGAGACGAGAACGCACCGCACGTGACCCTGCGCCATAGCACCCCCCCAAGGCGAAAGACTCAGACCGTCTCGGATGTGGTCAGAACTCTCAGATACCGACTTGCACACACATGCGAACAAACAGTCAATCAGAATCCGGCGCTGATCCGAAGGAACGCCCCCTGCGAAGACCCGGACGGGCACCAAATTTACTTCCCCTCCCCGCATCGCTGGTGCTATGCGGCCCGGGGTAGGATCGAACTGCGTGGGGGGCAACCGTCGTTCATTTCGGGGCCGGACAGGCCGAGGTCAACGCCCCCATTGGTCTGGCAGCCGCGCCCTGGCGTTCCTGCTCGCCGCCACCCTGACCTCGGCGCCCGTACGCGCCCAGACCCCGTCGCAGAGGGGCGACGTCGACTGTAGCGGCGGATTTTCCGCGGCCGATGTCGTCGCGTCGACGCGCGCGCTGCAAACCGCGGGTGCCTGCGACAACGACGACTGCGACCGCGACGGAACAACAACCGCGGCCGACATCGCGTGCACGGCCCGGTGTCTGTTCGGCGTCTGCTCGGTGGCACCGCACGCGCCGCGGGTCACGGCGGTGGTCTCCGACGGGACCGGCGGCATCGGGCCGTTTTCGACGGTGCGCATCACCGGGGTCAACTTCGGCGACCCGGACGATGTCCTGCACGTCAGGATCGGCGGCGCGGAGGCGGAGATCGTCGAGGTCGTTCCACCCGATACCGTCGTCGTCGTCGTGCCTGCGCTCGCGGCGGGAGTCGCCGACGTCGTGGTCTCCAACGACGAGTTGGAAGGGTTTGCAGAGCCGCTGACGATCGAGCCGACGGCACCGATCGGGCAGCTCGACACCTTGGCCGACACCTTCACGCTGCTCGACACCGCCTTCGAGCGCTTCCTGGCGCTCGATCTCTCGTCGCTCTACGGCGACGACACCGAAATGATCCGCGCCCAGATCGTGCGCAGCCGCGCCGAGATCACAGCCGATCTCGCCGCCCTGCTCGCCGATCCCGACTTCACGACCGAGGATCGCGCCTTTTTCGACACGGCCTTCGAGTCGTCGGGCACCGCCGAGCAATTGCGCGCCTTGATCGCCGACCTGGCGCTGCTCGCCAGTGGCGAGGGGGGCGGCGGGGCACAGACGCTTCCGGCCATCGCGCGCAACTTTCCGCGCACCATTCGCGTCGTCGCCGGCGTCGCGCAGGCGGCCGCCACCGGCGCGGCGTCGATTCCACCTGTCGCCATCGCGATCGGCACCGGTGTCGCCATCATCGGCGGCATACTCATCGCAGCGAACGACCCGCTCACGCCGATCATCACCGCCCTGCGCTTCCGCGATTCGCAAGATCGGCTGCGGCGCTTTCCCACCGCGGGCGGTACGGTCGAGATCGAGGGCGCCCGGTTCGATTCGTTCAGCACCGGTCTCGCCGTCACATTGTCGGACGGCCGGCAGACGATCGTCTCGCTCGAGGTCCGGTCCGATGGTGTGGCCGTAGCCAGCCTGGGCAACTTCCCGGGTCTGTGCGGAGCGATCAGGATCAACTTGTCCCGCACCGTAGTCCGAATTGTCTCCAATACCGTCCCGACGCGCATCCAACCGGAGCTCCTCGGCGTCGACCCGAACCGGGCGAAACCTCTCGCGCTGCTCAACCTGGCCACCCGAGGCGTGAGCCTATGCGGGGCCTCTGTCAGGTTCGATGACAACGGCGGCGATCATGATTTCCAGGTGAACCTCGCTCCAATCCTGGGGGACGTGCACCAACTGCTTGCACCCGATACCCAGCCTGGGTTCTTCAGTGTATCCGCCCAGGTCGGACCGCTATTGGCCGAGGAAGAGCGACAGCTGGAAATTACCAACGGCGACGTGACCGGCCTGCAACTCTCCTGCGACAAGACCTCCCTGGAGCTTGCCGAGGACATGCAGCGCACCAATTGCACCCTGATGGCGCTGCCGAGCGGCGTGGTCTTGCCACGCAGGATCACGCGCGAGTGGGCTTCCGATTCGGCCGCGCTCGAGTTTCTCTACTCAAGCGGAGACGTGGGGTTCTTCAAAGGCGTCCTTCCCGGCACTGCGCAAGTGACCGTATCGATCACGACCGGCGGCAGACAGATCAAGAGCAACGCCGTCACGATCACGGTCACTGATGAAACCGCCCCGCGCGTGACGCTCGGAGTGTCGAGCACCACGGTGGATCCCGGCGACTCGGTCGCGATCACTGTCAGCGCCGAGGACCTCGATTTCGTGACCCGCCTGGTGCTGCGCGCCGAAGGCGATGGCGTGGAAGAGGCCGAGCAGGAGTTCCCCTGCACGGATCTCGAGGAATCATGCGAGCGCGCGTTCACCCTCAAGATCAAGCGCTCCGGTTTCCAGCAGCACACGATCAAGCTCACCGCCGAAGCTTTCGACGGATCGGGGAACAAAGGCGTCGCCGAGAAAACCCTGCGCATCAAGCAGGTCGAGACCGTGCCGCCGGTGGTCATGATCCAGGCGCCGCAGAATGGCGGCCGCGTGCGCGCCGGCGACACGGTGCAGATCTCGGTGCGGTTGACCGACAATCAGATGGGCGACACCGGCGTGGCGAGTGTGCGCGTCGAGGCGACCGGCGCGGCCGTCGCCAGCGGGCCGACGCCGTCCGAGCTGATGCTGCCGATGCCGCTCCCGCAGGCGACGCGTTTGACGTCCTTCACCGTCAAGAGCGCGCAGGAGCTCACCGGCATCAGCAATCGCAGCATCGTCATCACCGCCACCGGCTTCGACGGCTCCGGCAACATGGCGACCGACACGGTCACCGTGACCGCGGGCGGCGCGCCGATCATCACCTCGATCTTCCCCTCGCCCGCCAGCGCCGGCAGCAACATCCGCATCGTCGGCGACGGCTTCGGCGAGGAGCAGGGCTCGAGCATGGTGACGATCGGCGGCACCGCCTCGCCGCTGGCGGTGTGGAGCAACACCGAGGTGCTCGCCACCATTCCGGATGAGGCCTCCGGGATGATCACCGTGGTCGTCACCGTCGATGGCGTCGCCAGCAACGCCTTCCCGCTGACCGTGCTGGGCAGCGGCGACGTACAGATCACGCTGGTGTGGGACGACACCAACGACCTCGACCTGCACGTCACCGACCCGAACGGCGAGGAGATCTTCTATAACCACACCTCGTCGGCCAGCGGCGGCCGGCTCGACGTCGACGCCAACGCCGGCTGCTCGGGCACCACCTCGTCGCCGCGCGAGAACATCTTCTGGCCGACCGGCCTGGCGCCGACCGGGACCTACACCGTCACCGTCGTCTACTTCAAAGGCTGCGGCGACCCGCCGGTCCCCTCGTCGTTCACATTGAACGCCATCGTCGACGGACGCTTCATGACCCTCATCGAGGGCTCGATCGGCAGCGGCACCCGATCGTCGACCTTCACCCGCTAAGTTCCGGGGCCGATGCGCGTTATGCGAAGCCCGTCGCGGCGCGCGGTTCGGTTCGGGATGGCCGCCGTCGCACTCGCCCTCCTCGCCGCGGCACCGGCGCGCGCCCTCGACCCGGGCGACAGCAACCGCGACCGGCGCGTCTCGGCCGCCGACGTGCCGGCGCTCCTGCGCATTCTCGCCGGCCAGCCCGCCAACGACGGCGCCGACGCCAACCGCGACGGCTTCGTGCTCGGCGACGACCTCGCCGCCACCTTTGCGCGCATCTTCGAGGGGCCGCTCGCCGAGCCGACCACGACGCCGGCCGCGTCCGTGACTACCACCGCCACCGCGACGGCAACCGCTGCTGCGTCCACACCGACCCGCACCCCCACCATGCCAGAGTCGACCCCGACCCGGACCTCGACGCCCACGGCGTCGCCATCCTCGGCGCCCAGTCACACCGCCACCGCGACGGGATCCGCGTCTCCGGCGCCGTCGTTCACACCGAGTCTGACGGCGACGGCGACCTCCGTTCCATCGCCGAGCAGCACGCCGGCCGTCTCGCCGACGCCGACACGATCCGCCGCGCCGACCTCGACCTCTTCGGCGACACCGATAACCCCCTCGACACCCACCAACACCCCGACCGCGACAGCGACCGACGTCGTCGCGACCAACACGCCGACGGTGACGCAGACCCAACCACCGCCCGCAACCGTCACCCGCACGGCGACACAGGTGGCCACGCAGACACCCCCGCCTTCACCGACGCCGAGCGCCAGCGCGACGCGGACGGTCACGGTCGGTCCGATCGCCGTCACCCGCTGCAGCAACACGTTGCCGACGCCGCTCGCCATACCCGACGGCAATCTGCAGGGCGTGAGCAATACCTTCACCGTCCCCGACAACGTGTCGATCGCCGATCTCGACGTCGCGGTCGAGATCGATCACCCCTTCATCGGCGACCTCCGGATCACGCTGACGCATGTCACCACCAACACTACCGTCGTTCTGGTCGACCGGCCCGCAGCGGGCGACTGCGGCGGCGACAACATCTCGTGCACCTTCGACGACAACGCGGCGCGCTTCGCCAGCTTCGTCTGCAGCCAGCACGATCCCGCGCTCGGCGGTGGCATCATCCCCGACGGCTTCCTCGGCGATCTCGCCGGACAGTCCCTCGCCGGGACGTGGCGGCTGACGGTCGCGGACGAAGCGGCTCGCGACGTGGGGACTCTGGTCTCCTGGTGTTTGCGCGCCAATTCCACCGTGCCGGTGGTGACGCGAATCACGTGCAACGACGAGCCGGAATGCACCGTCGGCCTCGGCGAGCCGTACGTCCTCGCGTTCGACTTCCGCGACCGCGACGGCAACGCCAACGGCTACCGCGTCACCGCCCGCGACGACCGGGGCAATCTCTTCCCGCTCAACGACGACCCCATCGTCCCGGCCATGGGCGAGGGAACGATCAGCCTCAACTTCAACGATGGCTTCTCCTGCGACGCGCCGCCCTGCGTCACGACCGAGTTCGAGTTCTTCGTCACCGTGCGCGACGCCGGCGGGCAGGAGAGTCCGTTTGCCAGCCTCCTGATCACCTCCCTCGGCACGCAGTAGGCCCGGCTGGGGCCGGGTCCTTGACGCTGGCCCGCCTGCGGGTCATGTAACTGGGTGACGCCCGCACCGCGACGCGTGGTCCGGCCCGCGGCCTCACCAAACTCGAGAGGAGCAAGACGATGGCAGCTATCAGAGAGTGTCTCGATTTCTACATCAATGGCCAGTGGGTCAAACCCGTGCAGCCGAAGACGTTGGACGTCATCAACCCGGCGACCGAGCAGCCGATCGGGCGCATCAGCATGGGCAGCGCCGCCGACGTCGACAAGGCCGTCGCCGCGGCGCGGGCCGCGTTCGAGACCTTCAGCCTGACGTCGCGCGAGGAGCGCATCGCGCTGCTCGAACGGATCATCGGCGCCTACTCGGCCCGCATGGGCGAGATCGCCGAGACCATCTCGCTCGAGATGGGGGCGCCGATGTGGCTGGCCAATGCGGCGCAGGCGCCGTCGGCCCTCGCGCACTTCATGCAGACCCTCGAGGTGCTGAAGCACTACGCCTTCGTCGAGAACAAGGGCTCGACCCGGCTGGTGCACGAGCCGGTGGGCGTGTGCGGCTTCATCACGCCGTGGAACTGGCCGGTGAACCAGATCGCCTGCAAGGTCGCCCCGGCCCTCGCGGCCGGCTGCACCATGGTGCTGAAGCCGACCGAGATCGCGCCGCTCAACGCCATCCTGTTCGCGCAGGTGATGCACGATGCCGGCGTGCCGGCCGGCGTCTTCAACCTGGTCAACGGCGACGGACCGACCGTCGGCGAGGCGATCGCCAAGCATCCCGGCGTCGACATGGTGTCGTTCACCGGCTCGACCCGCGCCGGCATACAGGTCGCCAAGGCGGCCGCCGACACGGTCAAGCGCGTCGCCCAGGAGCTGGGCGGCAAGTCGGCGAACATCATCCTCGACGACGCCGACCTCAAGCGCGCGGTCGAGAGCGGCGTGCGCGGTTGCTTCACCAACAGCGGCCAGTCGTGCAACGCGCCGACCCGCATGCTGGTGCCGAAGAGCCGCCACGCCGAAGCCGTCGCCATCGCCAAGGCCGCGGCCGAGTCGATCACGGTTGGCGATCCAGGCACTGAAGGCGTGACCATCGGACCGGTGGTGAGCAAGACGCAATTCGACAAGATCCAACGCCTGATCGAGGCCGGGATCAAGGAAGGCGCCGAGCTGGTCACCGGCGGCCCCGGCCTGCCCAAGGGCCTGGCGCACGGCTACTACGTCAAGCCGACGGTCTTCGCCGGCGTGCGCAACGACATGAGCATCGCGCGCGAGGAGATCTTCGGACCGGTGCTGTCGATCCTCCCCTACGACGGCGACGAAGAGGCGGTCCGCATCGCCAACGACACGCCGTACGGGCTCTCGGGTTACGTCTCCGGCACGCCGGAACACGCCCTGCGCATCGCCGCGCGGCTGCGCACCGGCAACGTGCACATCAACGGCGCCGGCCCCGACTTCGGCGCCCCGTTCGGCGGCTACAAGCAGTCGGGCAACGGCCGCGAGTGGGGCGAGTTCGGCTTCGAGGAGTTCCTCGAGGTCAAGGCGATGATGGGCGCGGAAGGTTGAACCATCCGTTCGGCGGCCGCGCTCACGCAGCGGCGCGGTCGCCGGACGTCACCGCCCGCAGGTTCCACCAGCTGCGCGAGCGCGCCTGCGCTTCATCGATGGCGGCGCGCAACTCCGGCAATGCGGCGCGTGCCGCGGCGCGGCCGGCTTCGATCGCCTCCGCCGCGCGCCAGACTTCGAACGTCCCGATGGCGTGCGCGTCGGGAGCGATGAGAAAATCCGGCGGCGATTGCTGCAACCGGGCGGCGGCGATGTTGGTCTGAATGACCGCGCTGGCCTTGAACAGGATCGCGGCCAGGCTCTCACTGCGAACCGCTTCCGACAGTGCGTCGGTCGCCAGCTCGCCGGGCAGCTCCGACAGCGGCGACAGCGTTGGGCGCAGCGCGTGGCGCGCCCGCACCATCAGCTGGCCGAGCATGCCCGGACGCGGCAACCCGAAACGCTGCGTGCGCAGCGACGTTCCCGCGCTGCCGATGACGCTGACGGCGATGACGAACGTGGCACCGAGCTCGCGCGCCGGCGCGACCGGGACCGGATCCACCAGCGCTCCGTCGACCAGCAAACGACCGCGCCACATTTGCGGTGCGAGGAGGCCGGGAATGGCAATGCTCGCCCGCACCGCGTCGCAGACGTCGCCGCTGCGCATCAGCACGCGCCGGCCGGAATCGAGGTCGGTCGCGACCGCGCCGTACGGCAGGGCAAGATCTTCGATGTTCCCGCTCGCACACAGGCCCATCAGCTGCATCGCGCGCCGACCGCCCAGCAACCCGGCACGCGGCCAGACGGGATCGAACAAACGCATGCCGCGCCGCCGACTCAGGCCCAGCATACTGTCGCGAAACAGACCGAGCTGACCGGCCGCGAACGCCGCCCCGACCATCGCGCCGGCACTGGTGCCGGCGACACAATCGATGTCGATGCCCGCTTCCGTCAGTTCCTCGAGCACGCCGATGTGCGCCATACCGGCCGCCCCGCCGCTGCTCAATGCAATGCCGATTCGCTGTGCCATGCCCTTCCCTTTTCCTGCCTTCGTGCGATGAGCAACGCGCACGCCAAGTCGTCTGACGAGAGATCTGCGGCAAGACGTCGAAGATGAGCCCGATCGTTTGTAGAATCTGCAACCCGGCGCGGTCGCTCGCGCCGTCCGAAACATGTTACGGACTCCCATGAGGGACGCGCTGCTCGCCCTGATCCGCGCCGTCGACCACCGGCTCGCCGCCGCCACCCTGGCGCGCCGGCGCGAGCGCCCGGCCCTGCTCGCCTTCATGGTGCACGGCGTCTTCGCCGACGCGCGCGAGGCCGCAGCGGGGGCGGTGGACCCGGTCCACCCCGTGACGGTTGGCGACCTCGCCCGCTTCGCGGCGTACTTCCTCGAGCTCGGCTATCAGTTCGTCACGCCGGCGCAGATGGCCGCCGGTCTCGATCCGGCCCGTCATGCCGTGTGGCTCACCTTCGACGACGGCTACGCCAACAACCTGCTCGCCCTTCCCGTCCTGCGCGCCAGCGGCATCCCGGCGACCTTCTTCGTCTCGACCAATCACGTCGTCGAGGGCAAGGCGTTCTGGTGGGACGCCGTCTACCGCGGCCGGCGGCGGCGCGGCGTGGCCGACGCTGCAATTCGGCGCGAACAGGCGGCGCTCAAAGCGCGCCCGGTGCGCGCCATAGAGGACTACATCCGCGCCGAGCTCGGCGGCTCTGCCCTCGATCCGCTCGGCGACAGCGACCGCCCGCTCTCCGCCGCCGAGCTCCGCCTGCTCGCCGCCGAGCCGCTCGCCACACTCGGCAACCACACCGCCGACCACGCGCTGCTGACACAGTGCGACGACGACGAGGCGCGGGCGCAGATTCGCATCTGCCAGCGGGCGCTCGCCGACGCCAGCGGCACCGCGCCGCAGGCGATTGCCTATCCCGACGGGCGCTACGACCGGCGGCTCGTTCACCTCGCGCAAGCCGAGGGCCTGCGCGTCGGCGCGGTGACCGAACGGGGCAAGAACCAGTTGCCGCTGAACGATGCCGCGCTCATGCGCATCGCCCGCTTCTCGCTGCCGCCGGGGCCGTCCCTCGCCGCGGACTGCCGCCTGTGCCGCAGCGACTTCCGCATCGTCAGCTTACTGCGCCGGCTGAAGCCTGGGCAGGGTTAGCGGCGTCAGCCGCGCCGGCGCACCGCGGCGGCGAAGCGCTCGAGATGATAGTGCGCCAGGCCCAGCGCCAGCGGAACTTTCGCCGCCGTGCAGAGCAGTGCATAGATGCCGGCGCCCGCGCGCTCGAACCGCTGCCGTCGCAAGCCGCGGTAGATCCGCGCCGCCAGTCCACAGTGGCCGGCGAACAGGAACAAACTGGCGCCGTTGGTCGGCCATGCGGCGACCAGCGCACCGCCGGGAAGAATCAGGCCCCAGAACCAGCTGCTCGCCGCCGCGCGGGCGGCATATGCGTCGAGCGGATGGCGCAGCGCCACCTCCCGGGCGAGGGAGCGGCCGCCGTTCACGCAGCGGCGCCACCACAGCGAGAAGCGGTCCATGCCCGCTTCGTGCACGGCCATGGCGGCATCCAGTCGCCGCACCTGCCACCCCGCCTGTCGCAAGCGCAAACTGATCTCGCGATCCTCGAAGCCGGTGAGCGCCGGCACAAAGCCCCCGACGGCGCGAAACGCGTCGACCCGCATCATCGCAATCCCGCTCGCGATGTCGGGGTCGGCGAGGCGCGGGTCATACGCGACGCTGTAAAACCGCGTAAACAGCGATCGCTGCGGAAAACGCTCCCGCAAGCTGCCAAAGACGACGGCAACCCTTGGCTCGGCCAGGGCAGCCGCGGCTGCGGCGGCAAACCAGGACGCGACCATCTCGCTGTCGCCGTCGACGAACTGGACCAGCTCGACGGCCGGATCGCGTTGTATCAACCGGTCAAACCCTGCGTTGCGCGCGCGCGCCACCGTGAACGGGATGGCGGGGTCGAGGGCGACGACATCGATGTCCATGGCACGTGCCTGGGCGACGCTGTCGTCCACCGAGCCGGAGTCGACGTACACGACCGTGGTCGCCTGCCCCACGACCGAGGCCAGGCAGCGGCCGAGCTTCGCCCCCTCGTTGCGTCCGATCACCACGGCGCCGACGCGGGGCACGGTGCGCGGCGCAGCCCCTGCGGGCGCGTCGCATGCGTGCTCCGCCTCGGTCGGCATCAGCGCTGCTCCTATCGAATGCGCCGCGAAAATGTAAGGTTACGGCCGCGCTATGCCCCCAGCCCGCCAGACCGCCAGCACCGGCAGCGAGATCGGCTTTGATTTCGGCAAAAACTGGCAGAGCTTCGTGCAGTCCGGCGTGAGCGAAGCGCGCATCGCGGCCAGCGCCGCGGCGCTGCGCCGCCTGCTCGGCGGCGCCGACCTGCGCGGCCGGTCGTTCCTCGACGTCGGCTGCGGCAGCGGCCTGTCGTCGCTCGCCGCGGTCCGGCTCGGCGCGCAACGCGTCGTCGCCTTCGATGCCGATGCGGGCTGCGTCGCGGCCGCGGCGCAGCTGTGCCGCGTGGCACCATGCGAGGTGCGCCAGGGCTCCGTGCTCGATGAGACGTTTCTCGCCGCGCTCGACGCGGCCGACGTCGTCTACGCCTGGGGATCGCTGCATCACACCGGCGCGATGTGGCGCGCCATCGACAACACCGCCCGGCTCGTTGCACCCGGCGGCCTGCTGGTGCTGGCGCTCTACAATCACGTGCAGCGCCGCCTCGGCAGCTCGGCGCAGTGGTGGCGGATCAAGCGCTGGTACAACCAGGCGCCGCCCGCTGCGCGCCGCCTGATGGAGTACACGTACCTGGCCCAGATCGCCGCCCGCGATCTGATCGCGCTGCGCGCCCCGCTGGCCGGCGCGCGCAGCGGGCGCGGCATGGATCTGCGCCACAACGTGCGCGACTGGCTCGGCGGCTTCCCCTACGAGTACGCCGCGGCGGGCGCCGTGTTCGATTACGTCCACGGCACGCTGGGGTTCGAGCTCCGGTACCTGAACACGAACAGCGGTCACGGCTGCAACGAATTCACCTTCCAGCGGCCGGCGACGAGATAGGGGCACGGCGCGTGTGCGGCATCTGCGGCGTCTGGAACTACGGCACCCGCGCGCCGGTCGACCGCGACGTGCTCGGCCGCATGACCGAGGCGATGCACCACCGCGGGCCCGACGACGCCGGCGTGCACGTCGACGACGCGGCCGGCATCGGCCTCGGCTTCCGCCGCCTGGCCATCGTCGATCTCACCGCCGCGGGGCGCCAGCCGATGGCCAACGAGGACGGCACGGTGTGGCTGGTCTTCAACGGCGCCATCTACGACTTCCCCGCCCTGCGCGACGCGTTGGCAGCGCGCGGCCATGTCTTCCGCTCGCGTACCGACACCGAGGTCATCGTGCACGCCTACGAGGAGCACGGCCCGGCGTGCGTCGAGCACCTCAACGGCATGTTCGGCCTGGCGCTGTGGGACGCGCCGAGGCAGCGGCTGGTGCTCGCGCGCGACCGCGTCGGCAAGAAGCCGTTGTACTACTACGACGATGGGCGGCGGTTGGTCTTCGCCTCGGAGCTGAAAGCATTGCTGCGCGACCCGGCCGTGCCGCGCGAGCTCGACTGGTCAGGGGTGGGAGAGTTTCTGGCGCTCGGGTACACCGCCGGGGCGCAGTGCATCGCGGCGGGCGTGCAAAAGGTGCTGCCCGGCCATCGGCTGATCTGCGAGAGCGGCCGCGTGGTGACCGAGCGCTACTGGGACTGGCTGCCGGCGTTCCGCCACGCCGACGGCGCGCGCTCGCAAGCCGACTGGGTCGCGGCGACCCGCGCGATGCTGGACACATGCGTGCGCAGCCGCATGACCAGCGACGTGCCGCTCGGCGCCTTTCTGAGCGGCGGCCTGGATTCGAGCGCGGTCGTCGCCGCCATGGCGGGCGCGAGCGCTCAGCCGGTGAAGACCTTCTCGATTGGCTTCGCCGAGGCCGCCTTCGACGAGCGCACCTACGCGAGCGAGGTCGCCGCGGCCTTTCGCACCGAGCATCACGAGCTGATGGTGCGGCCGGAAGGCGCCGCCGAGTTGTTGCCGCGCCTGGTGCGGCAATACGACGAGCCGTTCGCCGATGCCTCGGCGGTGCCGACGTACTACCTCGCCAAGCTGGCGCGGGCGCATGTCACCGTGTGTCTCTCCGGCGATGGCGGCGACGAAGCCTGTGCCGGCTACGATCGCTACACGCAAGGGGTGCGCGAGATGGCGGCCGACTGGATCCCGTCACCGCTGCGCCGCCTGCTGCTGCGGCCGCTCGCCGCGCTGCCGATGGGCGTGCCCGGCCGGCAGCTCGCGCGGCGCCTGATGCTCGAACCGGCGCAGCGCTACCTCGACGCCATGCGCCAGATGCCGCGCGAGCAATGCGACGCGCTGCTCACCCCGGCGGCCGCGCAGCGCATCGACGGCGACGGGGTCGGCGCCATTCGCGCGGCCATGGAGCAGGCGGCCGACCTCGACCCGCTCTCGCGTATGCAGTACGCCGACGGCCGCGTCTATCTGCCCGACGACATCCTGGTGAAGGTCGACCGCGCCAGCATGCTGAACGGGCTGGAAGTCCGCTGCCCGCTGCTCGACTTCCGTTTCCTCGCGCTGATGGCCGCGGCCCCGGCGCATCTGCGCAGCGCCGGCGGGCACGGCAAACACTTGCTGCGCGAGGCCATGCGCGGCGTGTTGCCGGCGCGCGTGCTCAGTCGGCCGAAGATGGGTTTTGCCGTGCCGCTGGCGGCGTGGTTTCGCGGCGATCTCGGCGCCTTTGCGCGCGAGGTGTTGCTGGATCAGCGCACTGCCGCGCGCGGCATCTTTCGCCTGCCGGCGCTCGAGCGGCTGCTCCGCGCGCAGCGCAGTCGCGAGCGGCTGTCGCCCTATGTCTGGACCGCGCTGGTCTTCGAGCTCTGGTGCCGCGCCTACCTCGATGAACGGTGACACGGTCCGCATCCTCGTGCTGACCGACAGCCTCGGCGTCGGCGGCACCGAACGGCAGCTGGTCGAGCTGCTGAAGGGATTGCAGCGGAGCGGGCGCTACGCCGCCGTGCTCGGCGTGCTCGACCGCGGCGGCGCCCTCGAAGCCGAGGCCGCCGGCCATGCGGGACGCGTGCTCAATGTCCGCCGCCGCGCGCGCTTCGACGTCACGCCGGCGTTCCCCCTGATCCACCAGACGCGCCAGGCTGAGGTGCGACTGATTCACGCCGTCGGCTGGATGTCCGGCCTCGCCGGCCTGATCGCGGCGCGCCTCCTGCGCCTGCCGATCCTCAACGGCAGCCTGCGCTCCGTGCCGCCGGTGCTCGACACCCCCGCGCGCATCTCGCACCGCTGCGCCCTCCTCTCCGACGCCGTCGTCGCCAACGCGCCGGCGGTGCTACGCGCGGTCGGGCTGGACCACCATCCGCGCGCCCACGTCATCGCCAATGGTATCGACCTGGCGCGCTTCGACGGCATCGCGGCCGAAGACAGCGCCGTCGCGCAGGTCTGTATGGTGGCGAACTTCAGCCGGTACAAGGATCACGCCGCGCTGATCCGGGCCGTGCCATCCGTCCTCGCCGCGGTGCCGCATGCCCGCTTCGCACTGGTGGGCCGCGAGGCCGGCACCCTGGCGGCGGCGCGCCGCCTGGTCGACGAGCTCGGCGTCGGCGCGGCGGTGCGCTTCGTCACCGATGGCCGCCCGCCGGAGCCGATCGTCGCCGCGAGCCAGGTGTGCGTCTTGAGCACGCCGGGTGAAGGGCTGTCCAACGCCGTCATGGAGTACATGGCGCTGTGCAAGCCGGTGGTGGCATCGGCCTGCGAGGGCAACGCGGCGCTGGTGCGCGACGGCGAGAGCGGGTTTCTCGTGCCGCCGGGCGCGGCCGAGCCGCTCGCCGCGCGCGTGATCGAGCTACTGCGCGATGACGCGCGGGCCTGGCGCATGGGCGCGGCGGGTAGGCAGCGGATCGAGGACGGCTATTCCCTGCCCCGCATGGTGGCCGAGTACGAGGCGCTCTACGACCGCCTGCGGGCGTCGCGGTGAGCGGCCCGATTTGCGGCCGACGACCGCAGCGGGCATGTTCACCGGCGGCCATGCGCATCCTCATGCTGGGCCCTCCGCGGCAGGAGCGCGGACCCATCCCCAAGCTCCTCGATCTGCTCGCGCCGGCGCTGCGCGCGCTCGGCTGTGAGGTCGAGCTGGCGGCGTGGGGCGGGCGCCGCGCCGGCGAGACGCTGCGGGAGAAACTCTTCAGCCGCTTCGCCGATCTTCGTGCGGTCCGCCGCCTGCTGCGCACCAGCCCGTTCGATGTCGTCGTGGTCCACACCGCACACGACTGGCGCACCCTGACGCGCGATCTCGCCCTGCTGCTCGCCACCCGCGGAGGGCGCCATCGCACCGTGTTGCACTTCCACGGCAGTCGGCCGGAGCGCTTGCTCGGCCCCGACGCGCGTCTGTTCAAGCCCGCCTCGGCGGCACTGGTGCGCGCCAGCGACGCGTGTCTGGTGCTGTCGTCGGCGGAGCAGCGGCAGTGGCAGGCGTTCCGACCGGCGGTGCGGATCTACCGGGTGCGCAATCCGATCGCCGCCGTCGCTCCACCACCCGCCGGACCGCGCGGCCGCCTCGGTGTCCCCGACGGGGTACCGCTCGTCCTCTTCGCCGGCCGCCTGATCGAGACCAAGGGCGTGTTCGACCTCGTCGCCGCGCTGCCGCTGGTGCGGGCGGCGACGCCGTGTCATCTGCTGATCGCCGGCGAAGGCGCATGCGCCGGCGAAATGCGCGCGCGGGCGGCGCGTGCCGACATGAGCGCACACGTGACCCTGGCCGGCTACCTCGAAAGCGAGATGTTACAGGCTGCCTACGGCGCGGCCGACGTCTTCGTGCTGCCGAGCTGGCGCGAGGGGTCGCCGGTAGTGATCGGCGAGGCGATGTGCGCCGGACTGCCGCTGGTGACGACGCGCATCAGCGGCACGGTCGATCAGCTCGAAGAGGGCGTCAACGCGCTCCTGGTCCCGCCGCGCGACCCGGCGGCGCTGGCCGCCGCGCTGGTGCGCCTGCTCGGCGACCAGCCGCTACGCGAACGGATGGGCGCGGCGAATCGCGCCAAGGCGCGAGAGTTCGCGCCCGAGCTGGTCGCGCGCCAGTATCTGGACGTCTTGCGCGAGATCGGGCGCACGTCGTGAGCGACGCATCGGCCGGCGCACCGAGCCGCGCGCAGCTCGAAGGCGCGATCACGGCGTTCGTGAGCTGGCTGCGCCGCGCCGGCTACACCTCCTATGACCAGTACGACTTCTGGGCGACGCGCTACGGCATCTGGTCGAAGGGCCTCGTCTATCGCCACGGCATGGTCGCCAGCCCGTTGGTGCTACCTCTTGTCGGCGCCGACTTGTTCTGGCCGTCGAGCCGCCGCTGGTGGTGCCCGCGCCGGCGCTTCGCCATTGCCGACGCCCACTATCTCATGGGCTTCGCCGCGCTGCACCGCGCCACCGGCGAGGCGCGGCACCTCGCCGCGGCGGTCGAGCTCGGCGACTCCCTGCGCGCTTCCAGCCTGGCCGGCTTCTCCGGCCCGTGTTGGGGCTACCCGTTCGATTGGCAGACGCGGCGCGGGCTGTGGCGACAGGGCACGCCGTTGGTCACCTCGACCCCGTACGTGTTCGACGCGTTCCTCGACTTGTACGACCTGACGCGCCAGCCGCGCGACCGCGAGACCGCACTGGGCGTGGCGGCGTTCGTCGCGCGCGACATCCGCGACACGCCGGTCGGCAACGGTGCGGCCGCCAGCTACACGCCCTTCGACGACTCGCAGGTGATCAACGCCAGCGCCTATCGCGCCGCGTGCCTGGCGCGCGCGGCGGGGCTCACTGGCGCCGCGGACTATCGCCGCGCGGCGTTGGGCAACATGCGCTTCGTGCTCGCACAGCAGCGGGCCGATGGCGCGTGGCGCTATTCGGCCAATGATCCGAGCGACGCCTTCGTCGATCACATCCACACCTGTTTCGTGCTCAAGGGCCTGTACCGTGCCTACCTGGAGCTGCGCGAGGCGGAGATCCTCGCCGCCGTGCGGCGCGGCTTCGACTACTACCGCCGGCACCTGTTTCATCCCGATGGGCAGCCGCGGCCGTTTGCCGAGCTGGCCCGCCCGCAGCTCGTCGCGCACGAGCTTTACGATTATGCCGAAGCGCTCAACCTGGCGCTGCTGTTGCGCGGCGATGTGACGACCGATGCGCTCGCCGACGCGATGGCGGCGCGGCTGGTCGGCGACTGTCAGACGCCCGATGGGTTCTTCATCACGCGCCGCTGGCGCGGCGGCCTGTGCCACCGCGTGCCCTACCACCGCTGGGCGCAGGCGCAGGCGTTCTGCGCGCTGGCGCGCTATTACGAGCAGCGGACGGCGACCTAGGCGATGTGCGGCATTTGTGGGGAGATCCACTACGGCAACGGCGCGCCGGCGGACGGGCTGCTGATTCGCCGTATGGCCGCGGCGCTGGCGCATCGCGGCCCGGACGACGAGGGCTACTTCCTCGACGGCAGCGTCGGCCTCGGCCAACGCCGGCTGGCGATCATCGATCCGGCCGGCGGGCACCAACCGCTGGCGAACGAAGACGAGACCGTGTGGATCACCTACAACGGCACCATCTACAACTCCCCGGCGCTGCGCGATGCGCTGGAGCAGCGCGGGCACCGCTTCCGCACCCGCACCGACACCGAGGTCATCGTCCACGCCTACGAAGAATACGGCCTCGAGGCCCTGGCGCGCCTGAACGGCATGTACGCGTTCGCCCTGTGGGACGGCCGCGCGCGGCGTCTGGTGCTGGCGCGCGACCCCTTCGGCATCAAGCCGCTGTACATCCGCGACGACGGGCGCCGGCTGCAGTTCGCCTCCGAGCTGAAAGCCTTTCTCGCCGATCCGACATTCCCGCGCGCGCTCGACCTGTCCGCCCTCGACGACTATCTCACCTTTGGATTCGTGCCCTCGCCGCGCACCATGTTCGCCGGCGTGAGCAAGCTGCAGCCGGGGCACTGCCTGATCGTGACCACCAGGGGTGTCCGCACCATCGCCTTTGCGCCGCGCGCTCCCGAACCGGCGCCGCCCGGCGACGAGCGCAGCGCGACCGTCGAGCTGCAGGAGCGACTGGTCACCGCCGTCGCGGGGCAGATGCTGAGCGATGTGCCGGTCGGCGCGCTGCTCAGCGGCGGCATCGATTCCGCCGCCGTCACCGCCCTGGCGCGCGAGGTGACGGGACAAACGCTGCAGACCTTCACGGTCGGCTTCGAAGGCCGCTTCGCGCACGACGAGCTGGCGGCGGCGCGGCGCAGCGCCGCGTTGCTCGGCACCGCGCACCGCGATGTCGTGATCGGTGCGCATCATTGCCTCGAGGTCATTGCCGACGCCATCTGGCACCTCGACGAACCAGTCGCCACGCCGTCGTTCCTGGCGATGTATTGGCTCAGCCGGCTGGCGGCCGAGCACGTCAAGGTCGTGCTGACCGGGCAAGGCGCCGACGAGCCGTGGGCGGGCTACCCGCGCTACCGCGGCGAGCGCGTCGGCCGCTGGTACCGGCAGATTCCGCGTGCCGTGCGCCGCGGGCTCATCGAACCGCTGGCGACCGGGCTGCGCAGCGAGCGCTTGCGACGCGCCGCCGACGCGCTCGGCGTCGACGATCCGATCGAGCGCTTCGCGCGCGCGTTCGCCGTGTTCACCCCGGCGATCAAGCGCGCGCTCTACCGCGACGACATCGCGGCGGCGTTGCCGGCGCGCGATCCGCTCGAGGTCCTGCGCTATTGGCAGCAGCCCGTCGCGCACCTGGACCCGCTGCGGCAGCAGCTTCACGTCGAGACGCGCGTCGCCCTGGCCGACAATCTGCTGCTCTATGGCGACAAGATGTCGATGGCGTTCTCCCTCGAGGCGCGCGTGCCGCTGCTCGACCAACAGGTGATGCGCTTCGTCGAGAACCTCCCCATCGAGCTGCGGCTCAAGGGATGGGCCGGCCACAAGCACCTCTATCGCAAGGCCGTGCGCCGCTGGCTGCCCGATGAGATCATGCGGCGCCCCAAGATCGGTTTCGTGACGCCGATGGCCGCGTGGTTGCGCGGGCCGCTGGCCAGCGTGGTGCGCGAGCGGATCGGCAGCGCCGGATCGGCCGGTGCGCGGTATTTCGACGACACCTTCAGCACCCACCTCGTCGAGCAGCACCTGAGCGGCCGCGCCGACCGCAGCCGCGCATTGTTCAGCCTGCTCGTCTTCGAGTATTGGCACGAGCGGTTCATGGCGCCGCCGGCGGCCGACTTGAGTGCCGCTTCGTGAATGTCGTATGGAGCCGCCCGTCATGCAGAAAGGTTCGCGCGCCGACGTCGGCCCGGCCCGCGCGACCGCGCGCCAGGACGCGCCCGTCTCACCGCAACCTGGGCTGCGCGGCTGGCCGCTGTCCGAGTTCGGCTGGCGCCCCGCCACCGCGGCCGTTCTGCTGATCGGCGTCGACTGGTTGACCGTCTACGCCTGCCTGGCCTTCGCCTGGTGGTTGCGCAGCGGCCCGCTGCTGTTGCTCGCCCCCGGTCTCGGGCCGGTGTTGCCGCTGTCGGAGCTGTTCACGCAGCTCTACGCGTTGGTGCCGTGGACCCTCGCCTTCGCCGAGGCGCGGCTGTACACCCGCCGCGCCCTGTTCTGGGACGAAACCCGGCGCGTGCTCTATGCCTGTACGCTGGCGGCGATGTTCGCCGTCGCGCTGTCGTTTGCCGGGCGCCGCGCCGAGGCCCTGTCGCGGCTGATCATCGGCGGCGTCTGGTTCCTGACGATCATCGCCGTGCCCATCGTGCGCCACCACAGCAAGCGGCTGCTGGCCTGGAGCGGGCTGTGGAGCAAGCGCGTGCTGATCATCGGCGGCGGCGAAACCGGTGTCCAGGTGTACGAGCGCATCCGCGGCAACCCCGACCTCGGCTACGCCCCGGTGGCATTCGTCGACGACGACCCGCGCAAGATCGGGCTCCTGCTGGCGGGGCTGCCCGTGCGCGGGCCGGTGGAATCGATTCCGGAGCTGGTCCGCGAGCTGGCGGTCCAGGACGTGGTGGTGGCCATGCCGGGGTTGCCGCGCGAGCGGCTGCTGCACCTCATCTCGACGTGCGAAGGTCACGTGCAAAGCATCCGGCTGGTGCCCGATCTGTTTGGGCTCGCCTCGGTGGGCGTCGAAGCGGAGGATTTGGACGGCGTGCTGCTGCTGCACATGCGCTGGAACCTCGCCAAGCCGTGGAACCTGCTGGTCAAGCGGGCCTTCGATCTGGTCGTCGGCGCCGCCGCCACGGTGTTGCTGATGCCGGTCTGGTTGCTCGCTGCGCTCGCCGTTCGACTCGACTCGCCCGGCCCGGTCTTCTTCATCCAGGAACGCCTCGGCCGCGGCCGGCATCCGTTCCGCTGCGTCAAGTTCCGCACCATGTACGCCGACGGCGAGGAGCGCTTGCGCGCGCACATGGCGGGCCAGCCAGAGATCCGCGCCGAGTGGGACCGCTATGCGAAGCTACGCTCCTTCGACCCGCGGGTGACGCGCGTGGGCCGTCTTCTGCGCCGCCTCAGCATCGACGAGTTGCCGCAGCTCATCAACGTCTTCCGCCAGGAGATGAGCCTCGTCGGGCCGCGCCCGTACTTGCCGCGCGAGACCGAGCGCATGGGCGACTTTGCCGACACCGTGCTCAAGGCGCCGCCCGGCATCACCGGGCTGTGGCAGGTCAGCGGCCGCAACAACCTGCCGTTCGAGCAACGGCTGCGGCTGGACGAGTACTACGTGCGCAACTGGTCGCTGTGGTTGGATCTCGTCGTCTTGCTGAAAACGCTGGGCGCCGTCCTGCGCCGCAGGGGCGCCTATTGAGGCAGACGGCGATGCGGGTTTTTCCCAACTAGGCGAGCCCAACCGGGCAATGGCATGGTGAGGTCCACTGGCGAGAAAGGAGACCACCATGTCGCGACTGCTCATCTCCTCCACAACCGCACTCTTCGCCGTGCTGGTTCTTGCCCCCGCCCCGGCGCGTCCCTGGGGTTGCGAGGGACACGAGACGATCGCCTTCATCGCCCGCCCGCAATTGAGCGACACTGCGCGCACCAAGATCGACTACCTGCTGCGCAACTACCCACCATCGCTCGATCCGTTCTGCAGCAGCCAGGGCCTGACCCGCTTTGCCGCCGCGTCGACCTGGGCCGACGACGCCCGCAACAGCCAGGAGTTCAAGCACACGGCCGAATGGCACTTCCTCGACATTCCGCGCGGCGCTACGCGCGACCACGTGCCGTCGGTGTGCCCGCCGGAGGGCTGCGTCACCAAGGCCATCGCCAAACAGGTCGAGGTCCTGAAAAGCACGGCCAAGGGCGCGGCGAAGGCGAACGCGCTCCGCTTCCTCCTCCATTTCGTCGGCGACCTGCACCAGCCGCTGCACTGCACCACCAACGGCGATCGCGGCGGGAATTGCGTCCCGGTGCGGTTCTTCGGCCAGGCGCCGACCAAAGACAGCAAGGGGAAGTGGCAGCCCAACCTCCATTCCGTGTGGGACTCGCGCATCCTCACCCGCGATCCGGCCTACACCAACCAGCGCGCATTCGCGGCCAAGCTGACGGAGCAGTTCGCGGCGCAGATTCCCGCCTGGCGATCCGCGCCGGTCGACCTCGACGGCTGGGCATGGGAGAGCCATTTGCTGGCCGAGAGCATCACCTACGGCAAGCTTCCCATCGCCATCCCGGTGGAACCCGAGCGCCACGTCCTCTCGAGCTGCAAAGCCGGCAGCGACAACATCGCCAATCGCATGCTCGCCATCGGCGAGAAGCTGGAGCAGCCTTATCAGGACGCCGCCCAACCGGTCGTCGAAGAGCAGCTCGCCAAGGCGGGCACGCGCCTGGCGGTTGTACTGAATCAGATCTGGCCGTGACGTCAGGACGCATGGTGCGCTGCGCGGTGGTCTCTTTACCCCCCGTCCAAACCTTCCCCCGCACGGCGGGAAGGCTTTGAGACGCCGACGCCCTGCCCTTTCTTCCGCGACGCGTCTCGCGCATGATCGCGGCGGGAGGCGCGCATGATCGGGGTCAGGATCGGCATCGGTTTCGGCGGCGGGCGGCTCGGATTGCCGGCGCCCGAGGTCCTCTGTGCCTACGCAGAGCGGGCGGAGGATCTCGGCATCGACTCGATCTGGTTGTCGGATCGCGTCGTCGGGCCGCAGGCGCATCTCGACATCGGCTGCGTGATGGCGCTGTTCGCGGCGCGCACGAAGCGGATCAAGATGGGGCCCAGCGTGCTGACGCTGCCGGCGCATCACCCGGTGCACGTGGCGCGTACCTACGCGACGCTCGACTACCTCACCGGCGGCTGCGGCCGCGTCATCATGGCCGTCGGCCTGGGCAGCGACGCGCGCGACTGCCAGGCGGTCGGCGTCCCCGCCGACGAGCGCGGCGCGCGCATGGAGGAAGGCGTCGCCGTGCTGCGCAAGCTGTGGGCGGGCCCGCGCGTCACGCACCACGGGCGCTTCTACCACCTCGACGACGTCACCATCGAGCCGCGCCCGGCGCGCGGGCCGCTCGACGTCTGGATCGGCGGCCGCACCGACGTGGCGCTGAAACGCGTCGCGCGCTACGGCGACGGGTGGTTTCCGTCGTTCATTACGGCAGACGAGTTCCGCACCGGTATGCAGCAGCTCATCGCCTACGGCGCCGAGCGCGAGCGCACCATCGACCCGGGCGAAGCCGGCACGGTGCTGCTCACCTGCGTCACCGACGACGCGGGCCGCGCCGAGTCCCTGCTGCAGCTCGCCGCCGCGAGCTTCCGGCAGTCGCCCGCCGAGATGGCGCCGCGCTGCGCCATCGGCAATGCCGAGGCGGTGGTCGCGCGCGTGCAGTCCTTCGTCGACGCCGGCTGCAGCAAGTTCGTCCTCTTCCCCCTCGCGCCCGCCGACGAGTTGGTGGCGCAGATCGAGCTCTTCGGCACGCAGATCGTGCCCCGTTTCGGTTGAGGTCCTGCATGTCCGATCCCGACGCGCCGTCCTTGCGCGCCCTCGTCATCGACGACGAGAAGAACATCCGCGCCACGCTCGCCCTCTGTCTCGAGGAGATGGGCTGCCAGTGCGCGGCGGCGGCGACGGCGGCGGCGGCGCTCGACCTGGCGCGGCGGCAGCCATTCGATCTCGCCTTCCTCGACCTGCGCCTCGGCACCAGCAACGGCCTCGATCTGATCCCGCAGCTCCTCGCCGAGCAAAGCGGCCTGGCGATCGTCGTGATCACCGCCTACGCCACGTTCGAAACCGCGGTGGAGGCGATCCGGCGCGGCGCGCGCGACTACCTGCCGAAGCCGTTTACGCCGGCGCAGATCCGCTACGTGGTCGAGCAGGTGGCAGCGCGCCAGGCCGTCAGCCGCTACGTCGCCGACCTCGAACAGCAACTGAGCGAGGCCGTGCCGGAAGCCGACCTGACGACGGAGTCGCCGCGCATGCGCGCGGTGCTGGAGACCATCGCGCGCGCCGCGCTCTCCGACGCCCCGGTGTTGTTGCGCGGCGAGAGCGGCACGGGCAAAGGCGTCCTGGCGCGCGCGCTGCACGCGCAGAGCCCGCGCCGCACCCACCCGTTCGTGGTGGTCAACTGCCCGACGCTCTCCGACGAGCTGCTGACCAGCGAGCTGTTCGGTCACCGGCGGGGCGCCTTCACCGGCGCCGTCGACGACCAGCCGGGGCGCGTCGAAGCGGCGCAGAGCGGCACGCTGTTTCTGGACGAGATCGGCGAGATCAGCCCCGGGCTGCAGGCCAAGCTGCTGCGCTTCGCGCAGGACAAGGAGTTCGAGCGCCTGGGCGAGAGCCAGACACGGCGCGCCGACGTGCGATTGGTCGCCGCGACCAATCGCGATCTCGAAGCCGACGTGCAGGCGGGGCGCTTTCGCGAGGACCTGCTCTACCGCTTGAACGTCATCGAGGTCGTCGTCCCGCCGCTGCGCGAGCGCGCGGAAGATCTGCCCCGCCTGGTCACCGCCTTCCTCACCTTCTGCGCCCGCGCCGCGCGCCGGCCCGTTCCGGCACTGTCCGACGCCGCCTGGGCGGCGCTGCGCGCCTACGCCTGGCCGGGCAACATCCGCGAGCTGCGCAACGCGATCGAGCGCGCCGTGATCCTATGGCCGGCACCGATCATCGAGCCGGCGGCCTTTCCCGAACGCATCGCCGCACAGGCCACCGACGCCCCGCGGCTCGGCGGCGCGTGCACGCTCGAGGAGATCGAGCGCGATCACATCCTGCGCGTGCTCGCCCACACGCCGGTGCTGGAGGACGCCGCCCGCATCCTGGGCATCGACTCTTCGACGCTGTGGCGCAAGCGCAAGCGGTACGGGGTGTAGGATCGGGCAATGCCCTTCAGAGCCCTCTCCCGGATGGGAGAGGGTTGGGTGAGGGGGATTCAACGTTCTCCCAACCTCATTCGCCACGGTGCGGCTGGGCGAGAATTCAGGTGTGCTGCCGAGCAAACAAGCTGAGGAAGGGATCCATCAAATCCCCTCACCCTAACCCTCTCCCATCCGGGAGAGGGAACCGGGCGCGACAGAGTCGTGCTTGCGGACGATGAGCAACGACGCCGGACTCTCGGATGCCAGGCGTTCGTAGCGCTGGCCGAACGACGTCGGGTCGAGGCCCCAGGCCTCGGAGACGCCGATGATCACCAGGTCGTAGCCGCTGCGCGCCTCGCCCACGGCGACCTCGAGCGCGTCGTCACTCGGCACCACCTTCAGCCGCACGCGCGCCGACTCGATTGCCTCCCGCTCCTGCGACAGACCGCTCGGCGGCTCGCCTCCGGTGGGATCGACGACGTGCAGGATGGTGATCTCGACCTCGCCCGCCTTCGCCACCTGCTGTGCCAGGGCAAGCGCGGCGCGGTCGTGCACGCCACCGCGATACGGCACCAGCACCCGTCGCCACGCCCCGAGCGTGCGCGGCACGTAGACCACGACATCGACCGCGGCGTCGCGCATCACTGTGGCGACCGTGCCGCCGAGGATGTTCTTGCTCAGCACCGGTTTGTGCCAGCCCATCAGAATCAGGTCGGCGCCCTTGCTCTGCGCGACGGCAATGATGTCGCGCCCGAGGTCGCGGCTGACGAATGACAGTGGTCGGACCTCGACATCGACCGCGGCGGCAGCGGCCAGCAGCGGTTCGAACTCGCCGCCCTCGAGCGGCGGCGGCTCGGCGACCATCATCGACTGCTCGCTGGCGCGGTGCAGGGTGAGCGCATACACACGCAAGCGTTTCGAGGGGGCGATCGCCAGCGCGGCGCGCAGCAGGTCGGGACCGGAGGACGACAGCGCCACCGGGATCAGCACCGTGAACGCGTCCTGCGCCTCGTCGCCGCCGATCAACTCCTGGCGCATCTGGCGCCGCGGATAGAACCACTCGAGCATGGGGCTGGTCATGAAGGTCGTCACCAGCGCCATCAGCACCATCATCGCGAACAGCGCCGGCGAGATCACGCCGAGGTCCAGGCCGATGGTCAGGATCACCAGCTCCATCAGGCCGCGCGTGTTCATGAGAATGCCGAGGGCGCCCGCTTCGCTCCAGGACAGGCCGGTGGCGCGCGCCGCCAGCGTCGAGCCGCCGAGCTTGCCGGCAATCGCGGTGAGCAGAATGAGCCCGCAATCGAGCCACAACTCGACCCCGCTGAGCAGGCCGATGCTGGTGCGCAGACCGGTATAGGCGAAGAACAACGGCAGCAGGAAGACCACCGTCACGTCCTCCAGCTTCTGCGTCAGATCCTGCACCAGACCGGAGCTCTTGGGCATCATCGCGCCGAAGAGAAAGGCGCCGAAGAGCGCGTGAATGCCGAGCCACTCCGTCGTCCACGCCGAAGCCAGCAGACAGAGCAGCACCACGGCGAGGAGATCTTGCGTCAGGTGGCCGCGGCTGACGTAGAACGCATCGAGCCGGCGCAGCAGCGGCCGGCCGGCCGCGAACATCAACCCGATGTAGGCGAGCGAGCCGGTGATCGTGAACGCCAGCGTCTGGTGTGCCTCACCCGAACGCACCAACCCGACCACCATGGCCAGCAGACACCAGGCGGTGACATCGTCGACCGCGGCACAGGCAATGGTCACCGCGCCCACTTTCGTGCGCAGCAGATTGTTCTCGGCGAGAATGCGCGCCAGAACCGGAAACGCGGTGACGCTCATGGCGGCGCCCATGAACAGCGCAAAGGCCGTGAAGTGCACCCGGTCGTCCGACAGCCGCGGGTAGAGATAGAGCGCCAGCACGGCACCGAGCAGAAAGGGCGCGATGATGCTGACGTGACTGGTCAACACCGCGGCGTGTCCGCGCCCGCGCAGCAACTTCGGATCGAGCTCGAGGCCGACCAGGAACATGAACAGCAGCAGACCGGTCTGGCTGAGGGCGTTGAGGTAGCCGAGGCTCTCGGGCGGAAACAAGGCGGCCGACACCCCCGGCGCCAGCCATCCGAGCAGCGACGGACCGAGGCAAATGCCGGCCACCATCTCGCCCATCACCTGCGGCTGTCGGATGCGGCGAAACGCCAAGCCGACCAGCCGCGCCGCAGCGAGAATCGCCCCGATCTGGGCGATCAGGATCAGCATCGTCAGCACGGCTGCCTCATGGCGCGCTTGCGGCGCGCGTCGCCCGCACGACCAGGGGCGGGCAGCGCGAACAGGACGCCAAGCGCAGCACGCCTTGCAAGGCGGCACGGCCGACGTCGAGCTGAATCTCCGTGCGTGGCGCGCCCGGGCAATCGGGCAATGCGGCGGCGTTGCCCGCCGCCTGCCCGCGAATGGCGCCGTCGCGCAACCGCGCCTCCATCCGCACCGCCCGCCGGTCGTCGAACTGCAGGACGAGGAACTGCCCCGATTGCGCGATCGTCATCCGCCTGGCGTCTACCGGAAGCGCCGCCTCGCACGCCGTCGCGTCGCCGCCGGGGAAGTCGAGATTCCACACCCCCGCCACGGCCGGTGGAGCGGTGAGCCCCTCGCCCACCCGCAGCACGGCGAACACGCCCAGCAGCGAGCTGCCGATGACGGCGACGTAGAGCGCCAGCGATCTGAGCGGTCCTTCGTTCATGCGTCCAGCCGCCGGAGGCCCTGACTAGCAGGGCGGAGCGCGAACTGTAAGCACTCCCGAATCATTCCGGTTCTCCGCCTCCCTTCCCGACTTTGCGAATCCACCCATCGTGCAAACGGCAGGAACCCAAGCCCCTGTTTAAGCGCGCATTTCGAAGCCGCGCACCGCCTGCATCGCGCCTCGCACTCGACGGCTCGTGCAAATCGCACGACCGCAACTCGCCATGCGGAGACGATTGATAGCGGATGCGGCTGGCCTTGGCCTTGCTCCAGCGGACTGCGGAGGAGGCAACACAAATGGCAGATCTGGTGTTCATGGCAGTGACCGTGGCGTTCTTCGCCATCGCCTGGGCGTACGTCCGGGGATGCGACCGGCTGTGAGAGGAGAAGCCATGGCATTCGACTACGTCGTCGGAGCAGTGCTCGCCGTACTGATGTGCGGCTATCTCGTTTACGCGCTCCTGCGCCCTGAGCGTTTCTAGAAAGCAGCTATGGACTCAATTGGCTGGCTACAAATCCTCCTGTTCGTCGTCGCCATCGCGGCGGTGACCAAACCGCTCGGGATCTACATGCACTGCGTCTTCGAAGGCGACCGGCAGCCGCTGCCGCGCGTCTTCGGGCCGCTCGAACGCGCCCTGTATCGGCTGTGCGGCGTCGACGCGCGGCACGAGCAGCCGTGGACGGAGTACGCGCTGTCGCTGCTGGTGTTCAGCGCCCTCGGTGTCCTCGTCACATACGCGATGCAACGCCTGCAGGGCGTGCTGCCGTTCAATCCGCAGGGATTGCCCGGCGTCAGCCCGGACTCGTCCTTCAACACCGCGGTGAGCTTCACCACCAACACCAACTGGCAGGGCTACACCGGCGAGGCGACGATGAGCTACCTGACCCAGATGGCAGGCCTCGCCTGGCACAACTTTGTGTCGGCGGCGGCCGGCATCGGCGCCGCGCTGGCGCTGGCGCGCGGCCTGATCCGCGCCCCGTCCGCCGACGGCAGTCGCGGGATCGGCAACTTCTGGGCCGACCTCATCCGCGCCACCCTCTACGTCCTGCTGCCGATCAGCCTCGTCGTCGGGCTGGTCCTGGTCGCCCTCGGCGTCATCCAGAACCTCAGCCCTTACGCCGAGGTGACGACGCTCGAAGGCGTCAAGCAGACGCTGGCGCTCGGCCCGGTGGCCTCGCAAGAGGTCATCAAGCAGCTCGGCACCAACGGCGGCGGCTTCTTCAACGCCAACGCCGCGCACCCGTTCGAGAGCCCCACCCCGTTGACCAACTTCATCTCGATGTGGCTCATCTTCGCCATCCCGGCTGGCCTCACCTACACGTTCGGCCGCATGGCGCGCGACCAGAAGCAGGGCTGGGCGCTGTTCGCCGCCATGGGCGTGCTGTTCCTGGTCGGTGTCTGCGTCGCCTACCAATTCGAGGCAGCCGGCAATCCGGTCATGCAGGGGCTGGCCGTCGACCAGGGCCCGGGCAACATGGAGGGCAAAGAGATCCGCTTCGGCGTCGCCAACTCCGCCCTGTACGCGACGGTGACCACCGACGCGTCATGCGGCGCGGTCAATTCAATGCACGATTCGTTCACGGCGCTCGGTGGTTTCGTGCCGTTGTTCAACATTCAACTCGGTGAAATTATTTTCGGCGGCGTGGGCGCGGGGCTTTACGGAATGCTGGTGTTCGTCGTGCTCGCGGTGTTCATTGCCGGGCTGATGGTCGGGCGCACGCCGGAATATCTCGGCAAGAAAATTCAGGCCTACGAAGTCAAGATGGCCATGCTCTCACTGCTAATTTTGTGCCTCTCGATTCTCGGCTTCTCGGCCTGGGCGTCGGTCAGCGACT
>CAYVUV010000047.1:0-56054 GCA_964455095.1 uncultured Binatia bacterium (SeqCode) | reverse complement strand
AAGGGGGGAAGGCTTTCGGAATCATCGCCCGCGAGGCGCGGGGGGATTCTCTTCTCCGGCCTCTTCCCCCTCGACGGGGGAAGATCGAGATGGGGGTGATAGAACACTCCGCGACCGATTCGATGCTTCACCGCCCGAAGTCGGGCCGCTTGAACGCCGTCCAGCCGCGATCGCAGTTGAGGACGGCGCCGGTGAGGCTGCGGGCGGCGTCGCTGGCCAGGAAGACGACCAGGTCGGCGATCTCCTCCGGGGTCTGCAGGCCGGTGGCGTGGCCGCGGGCGAAGGCTTGCTTCATCTCCTCGCTGCCGAAGATGAGGGCGTTCATCGGCGTGTCGACGTAGCCGGGGCTGATGGCGTTGACGCGGATGTTGAGCGCGCCGCAGCCAGCGGCCATCGACCTGGTCAGCATCGCGACACCGCCCTTCGAGGCGGCGTAGCCGTCGAGGCCACCGAGCGGCAGATGCGCCATCGACGAAGCGGTGTTGATGATCGCGCCGCCGCCGGCCCTGGCGATCTCGGGGATCGCGTACTTCGAACAATAGAAGACGCTCGACAGGTTGACGCGGATGACGCGGTCCCAGGCCTCGGGCTCGACGTTGGGGGTGAACCCGTCTTCGAACGGCAGCGCGATTCCGGCGTTGTTGTAGAGGATGTGCAAGGCGCCGAAGGCGTCGACCGCGGCGCGCACCGTGCGCTCGGCGTCGGCGGCGCTGCCGGCATCCGCGGCCACGGCGCGCGCCGCGCCGCCGGCCGCGGTGATCTGTGCCGCCGTCTCCTGTGCACCGACTTCGTTGAGGTCGGCGACCAGCACCTTCGCGCCGGCCCGAGCCAGCGCCAACGCGCCCGCCCGGCCGAGCCCGGAGCCGGCACCGGTGACCATCGCGACTTTGCCATCGAGCACCATGCGGTTTCCTTCCTGTAAGGTGTGTCTGCTCTGACTTCCCCCTTTGGAAAAGGGGGATCGAGGGGGATTTTCCGAATGTTATCAAATCCCCCCTGACCCCCCTTTTTCAAAGGGGGGAACCCGGCTTTCACCCTACGGGCGGGAACATGACCCGAATCGCGCGGCGAGGCAATTGCGCCTCTTTCTCGCGATTCGCCCGCGCGAAAGCGGAGTGATAAAGCACAGCGCCGTGGCAGAGGCGGACTATCGGCTCTCCGCCGCGCAGCGCGACGGGGCGGCGGAGATTGCGATTCAGGGCCGGGTGTCGGTGGGCAATGCCCAGCGGCTGCTCGACGAGATCGTCGCGCAGCTGCCGGCACAACCGCGCGAGGTGGTGCTCGACCTCTCCGGCGTCGACTACTTCGACAGCGGCGGCGGCGCGGTGCTGATCCGCTTGCGCCAGCAGCTCAAAGCGGCCGGCGGCACGTTGCGCATCGAGCGCTCGACGCCCGACATCGACGGCTTGCTCAGCCTGATCGACCAGGACGCCATCCAGGAACCGCCCGCGCAAGCGGCCGCCGCCCCGAGCGCGCTCGAGCGCATGGGCGAGTGGGGACTCCAGGCCAGCGCCGGCATGCGCGAGTTCGCCGTGTTCGTCGGCGAGATGATCCTCGGCCTGCGCGACGCGGCCCTGCAGCCGCACCGCATCCGCTGGCGCGAGACCTGGCTCTACATGCAGCGCGCCGGTCGCGATGCCTTGCCCATCGTGTGCCTGATCAGCTTTCTGATGGGCCTCATCACCGCCTTCCAGGCGGCGCAGCAGCTCAGCCAGTTCGGCGCCGAGATCTACGTCGCCAACCTGGTCGGCCTGTCGATCACACGCGAGCTCGGCCCGCTGATGACCGCGATCATCGCCGCCGGCCGCTCCGGCGCCGCGTTCGCCGCCGAGATCGGCACGATGAAGGTCTCCGAGGAGGTCGACGCGCTGGACGCCATGGGCCTCGACCGCACGCGCTTCCTGGTCACGCCCAAGGTGCTGGCGCTGTTGCTCATGCTGCCCTGCCTGACGCTGTTCGCCGACGTCGTCGGCATTCTCGGCGGCCTCATGGTGGCGGTCTTCAACCTCGACCTGCCCGCCGTGGTCTACTTCCGCCAGATGAAGCTGTACATGACGATGAAGGACATCAACACCGGCCTCATCAAAGCCGTCGTCTTCGCGCTGCTGATCGCCGCCATCGGCTGCCTGCGCGGCTTCCAGGCGCGCGAGGGCGCCGAGAGCGTCGGTCGCATCACCACCTCGGCCATCGTCTCGGCCATCTTCGCCATCATCGTCGCCGACGCGATCTTCACCGTGCTGTTCACGTATTGGTAACGGCATGGCGCAAGCGCAGAAGCCCGTCATCCAGGTGCAACACCTGGTGGCGCGTTATGGAGAGAAGACGATCCTCAACGACATCACCTGCTCGGTGCAGCGCGGCGAGGTGTTCGTCATCGTCGGCGGCTCGGGCTGCGGCAAGACGACGCTCTTGCGCCACATGATCGGCCTGTTGCGCCCGGCCGGCGGCCGCGTGCTGATCGACGGCGACGACCTGACCCACGCCGACGAGGACGGCCTGCGCCGCATTCAGCGCAAGCTCGGCGTCACCTTCCAGAACGGCGCCATGTTCGGCTCGCTGACCCTCGGCGAGAACGTCGCCCTGCCGCTCGAGGAGTATACGGCGCTGTCGCGCGAGACCATCGATCTGCTGGTGCGCATGAAGCTCGCCATGGTGAAGTTGAACGGGTTCCAGGAGTTCATGATCTCCGAGCTCTCCGGCGGCATGAAGAAGCGCGCCGCGCTGGCCCGCGCCATGGCTCTCGACCCGGCCATTCTGTTCTTCGACGAGCCCTCGGCCGGCCTCGATCCGATCACCTCGGCGGAGCTCGACGAGCTGATCGTCCAGATCAACAAGAGCCTGCACACGACGATGGTGGTGGTGACGCACGAGCTGCCGAGTATCTTCACCATTGCCGACCGCGTCATCATGCTCGACTCGAAAACCAAGACGATCATCGCCGAAGGCGATCCGAAGGAGCTGCGCGACCACAGCCCCGATCCGCGCGTGCACGCCTTCTTCAATCGCGAGCCGGTCAAGGATTAGCCAGGGCGAAACAAGGAGGCGGACACGTGGCCACCGAAGCGCAGAAGTTACAAGTGGGGTTGTTCGTCATCGGCGCCATCGTCATCGGCACCGGCGCCGCGATCTGGCTCGGCGCCAGCCGCTTTTTCGAGAACAACAGCTTGCTGGTCTCGTATTTTTCCGAGTCGGTGCAGGGGCTCGAACCCGGCGCGGCGGTCAAGTATCGCGGCGTGCCGGCCGGGCGGGTCGAGGACATCGACATCGCCCCCGACGGCGACTTGATCGAGGTGCACATGAGCATCGATGTCGAGTTCGCCGAGTCGGTGCGCGAGGACGAGACCCTGCGCGCCCAGCTGCAGCTCTCGGGCATCACCGGCCTGCGCTACGTCGAGATCGATCGCCATACGGGCGATGCCTTGAACAAGTCGCCGAAGCTGAGCTTCGAGCCGGAGTATCCGCTCATCCCGTCGACGCCGTCGAGCTTCAAGGCCATTCAGGAAGCGCTCGAAGACATCTACGACAAGGTGATGGCGGTCGACCTCGCCGGCATTTCGGCCGACACGCGCGCGACCCTGCAGGCCGCCGACCAGGTCTTGCGCGACGACCGCGTGCAGCGCGTGCTCACCAACCTGGCCGAGGTCTCCGACTCCGCCGGGAAGGTCACCGACAATCTCGAGAAGATGACCAGCGGCGTCGACGTGCGCCCCGCCGTCGCCGACCTGCGCCAGGCCGCCAGCGAGGCTCGGGCGCTGTTCGCCGATCTGCGCCAGGGTGCCACCGGCACCGAGCTGCGCGCGACGCTGGCGGAGGTCAACAACCTGGCCCTCACCACGCAACAGTTCGTCGTCGCGCTGCAGCTGGTCGTCGACCGCCTCGATCACACCGTCGGCAACCTCGACCAGCTCACCACCGAGCTGCGCCAGCAACCGTCGCGACTGCTCTTCGCCGATCCGCCCGCGCCGCGCCGCGCGGCCGATGAGGGACGCCAATGATCGCACGCTTCGCACTCAGTGTTGCCGCCATGGCGCTGGCCGGCTGCGTCACCCTGCGCGCGCCGGCACCGAAGTTTCAGGACTATCGCCTCGACTATCCGCCGCCGGCCACCGAGCGCGCGCCGCTGCCGATCGTGTTGCGCGTGGCGCCGTTCACCACCACCGCGCTCTACGCCGGCGATGGCATCGCCTATCGCGAGGCAACGCACAGCATCGGCCACTACGTCTACCACCGCTGGGCCACCGACCCGGCAGCCATGGTGGCCGACCTCCTGACCCGCGACCTGGTCGCGGCGCGCACCTACCGCGCCGTGCAGCGCCGCCCCTCCGCGCTGCGCAACGACTACGAGCTCGGCGGCGAGATCGAGGCGATCGAGGAGCAGCTGGGCACGAGCTGCCAGGCGCATCTCGAACTGCGCGCCATCCTGGTGCGCGTGGCGCGACCCGGCAGCGACCCGGTGGTCTTCCAGCGCGCCTACAGCGGCGACGAGCCCTGTGCCGCCGACGACCCCAACGATCTCGTCGCCGCGATGAGCCGCGCCCTGGCGCGTCTCTCCGCCCAGCTGCAAGACGACATGTACACCGCCATCGCCGCCGATCTGGCGCAGCCCGCCGCGGCGCGAGAGGCTCCCTGAGCCTGCCCTTCAGAAGCCTTCCCCCCTTGCGGGGGAAGGTTTGGATGGGGGGGTGATGACCATCCGCGCAGCAGCTCCGCTGGCCTGTCGGTTGCGGAGGCAATTGAATCACCCCCACCTCAATCCTCCCCCGTCGAGGGGGAGGAGGCCGGAGAAGAATCCTCCCCCGTCGACGGGGGAGGAGGCCGGAGAGACTACTTCCCCGCGCGCAGCAGGCGGATGGCTTCGCCGTACATGCCGCTCTTGAGCGCGCTGTAGGTCGCGCGCTCCTTGCCGGCCAGCGCTTCGGCGCGGGCGAGCGCGCGCGGCAGCACCTCCTCCAGCGCCACGGCTTCGTCGACGACGCGCAGCGCGGCCGCTTCGCTGCCGCCGATACGGCGGCCGGTAAGGATCAAATCGCGGCTGGTGGCGGGATCGAGCTTGCCGAGGATCATCGCGCTCATGCCGGCGGCCAGGGGCAGGTTGATGTCGACTTCGGGCAGGCAGAAGAAGCCGCGGTCGCCGCGCATGACCCGGAAGTCGTGCGTCAGCGCCAGCATGGCGCCGCCGGCGAAGGCGTGGCCGTTCATCGCCGCCACCGTCGGCACCGGACACGCCAGCACCCGGCCGAGGAAGGTGAGAAAGTCGCGAATGAAGCCGCCGCCCTCGCGCTGGCCCTCGCCGGCGAGCCAGGTCAGGTCGAGGCCGTTGGAGTAGAACTTCTCCTCGCCGCCCACCGTCACCAGGGCGGCCGGACCGCTGCTGCCCTCGACCGTGTCGAAGGCGGCGTTGAGCGCATCGAGGAACGGCCGGTTGAAGCGGTTCTCACCGCGTTGCATGGTCAAGACGAAGATCGATCCTTCGCGGCGCAAGTCGACGAGGCTCATCGCAGGTTGTACTCCTTCATCTTCTTCTGCAGCATGACGCGTGACAGGCCGATCACGCGCGCGGTGCGCGACACGTTGCGGCCGTTCTGGGCCAGGGCCTGGCGGATGAACGAGGCCTCGAAGTCGGCGCGTGCCTGACGCAGCGACGGCGGCTCGGCCGGTACCGCCGCGATCGGCGCCACGGGCACGTCGCCGCCATTGCCGTCGATCGCGGGGCTCAGCGCGGGCGCGGCGGCAGGGACCTCGGCGCCCGCGGCGGCAGCGAGCTTGGCCGACAGGTGCTGCGGGCCGATGATCTCACCTTCGCGTGCCAGCGCCACGGCGCGCTCGAGCTCGTTTTCGAGCTCGCGGACATTGCCGGGCCAATCGAAGCCCGCCAACAGCTCGACGGCGCCGGGCTCGATGCCGCCGATCTGCTTCTTGTGGTTGATCGCCGCCTGTTGGAGGATGCGCTCGGCGAGCAGCGGAATGTCCTCGCGGCGCTCGCGCAGCGGCGGCAGCGGAATCGGAAACACCGACAGGCGGTAGAACAGGTCCTGCCGAAAGCGCTCGTGCGCCACCTCGGCGTTGAGATCGCGATTGGTCGCCGAGATGATGCGCACGTCGACCGCGCGCGGGCGCGTATCGCCGACCGGAATGACCTCGCCCTCCTGCACCACGCGCAGCATCTTGGCCTGCATGGCGAACGGCATCTCGCCGATCTCGTCGAGAAAGATGGTCCCGCCACCGGCGGCTTCGAACAGCCCGCGCTGATCCTGCGTCGCGCCGGTGAAGGCACCGCGGCGATGACCGAACAGCTCGCTCTCGAGCAGCGTCTCGGTGACGGCCGCGCAGTTGACGGCGAGGAACGGCCCATCGGCGCGCGCCCCGGCGCGATGGATGCCGCGCGCCACCAGCTCCTTGCCGGTGCCGGTCTCGCCCTCGATCAGCACGGCGATCGGCGAGGCGGCGGCGCTCTCCATCAGGCGGAAGACCTCCGCCATCGCCGGCCCGCTGCCGATCATCTCGGCAAAGCGATCGCGCCGCGCCTGGTCGCGGCGCAGCGCGCCGACCTGCGCGCGCAGAATCTGCGCCGACGCCTTGACGCGCGAGTAGAGCCGGGCGTTCTCCATCGCCACGGCGATGTTGCCGGCCAGGGCCTGCAACAGCTCGAGATCGTCGTCGGTAAACGCCCCGCCGTCGCGGCGGTTGACGATCTGGATCACGCCGATGGCGCCCTGGCGCGTGATCAGCGGCGCGCAGAGCACGGCCCGGGTGGTGAAGCCGGTGTCGCGATCGATGCCGTCGTAGAAGCGCGCGTCGCCTTGCACGTCGTCGACGCGCACCGCCTTGCCCTCGCGCAGCACGGCGCCGGCGATGCCGCGCTCGGCCGGGAAGCGCAGCTTGGAGACGCGCGCCGCGACCTCCGGATCTTCCTCCGCCACCCAGGGGAAGTAGAGCTGCCCGGTCTCCGGCTCGAGCAACAGGACCGACGCGGCGCTGGCGTCGAGCACCTCGCGCGACTTGGCGATGACCAGGGGCACGAGCTCGTCGAGCTCGATCTGCTCCGAGAACGCGCAGCCGAGATCGTAGAGCAGCCGCAGCCGCGCCGCGTTATCCAAGACGCTCACGCGACGTCCCTCTCGACCGCGCCGCCCGGGTCAGCCGCCCTGCTTTGCCCAGGCGATCTCCTCGTCGATGACCTCTTTGAACTTCTCGAACGGCTGTGCGCCATCGAGCAGGCGGCCGTTGATGAAGAAGGCCGGCGTGCCGTTGATGCCCACGGCCATGCCGTCCGCGAGGTCCTTGTCGATCGCTTCCTTGTACGGGTTCTTGGCCAGGCAGGCGTCGAACTTGGTGCGGTCGAGGCCGACCTCGGTGGCGAGCGTCTTGAAGTACTCGGGGCTGAGATCCTTACTGGCCATCAGCTTGGGATGGTACTCCCAGAACTTGCCCTGCGCCGCCGCGCAGTTGGCCGCTTCGGCCGCCGGGCGCGCGTTGGCGTGGAAGGGCAGCGGGTAGTCGCGGTAGACGAAGCGGACCTGGTCTTTGTACACCTTGAGCACCTGCTGCACGCTCTCCTCGGCGCGCTTGCAGAACGGGCACTCGTAGTCGGAGAACTCGATGATCATCACCGGCGCCTTGTCCGGACCGAGCACCGGCCGCCCGCCGGTGCCGACCTCGATCTTGGGCGGGCGCAGCTCCACCTTGGTCGGGTACTTGGCCTTCAACTCGGTCAGATACACGTCGCGCCGCTGCGTCGCGCTCTGCTGACGCAAGTAATCCACCAAGCGCGGCTTGATGGTGTCGAACGGCGCGTTGCCAAGCTTCTCCTTGTTCTCGTCGTAGATCTTCTGCACGTCCGCATCGCTCGGCGTCGCGGCCTTGTCGAGGATCTCCGTCTTCACCAGGTCCTCGACCGAGACGCCGCGCGCCTTGGCTTCCTGCGTCAGCAGCTCCTCGCCGACCAGCTGGTCGAGCCCCTCGCGCAGCGCCGCGTAGCGCTGGTTTTCGAGCTCGGCGAGCTGTGCCTTCAAATGCGCATCGAGCTGCGCGCGCGTGATGGTCGTCTTGCCCACCGTGGCGACGGTCTCGGCAGGTGACTCCGATGCAGCAAACGCAACCAGAGCGATAAATCCGACAACAACGATACTCCGCATGGCCCCTCCTGAGTCGAAAAGCCGAGGCTACGGGGTGGCCCTCGCCGGGTCAACCGGCGGAGCGCTTTTTCCGGGCAACATCGTGCCAGCGACATTTGGCTGCATCAGTCACGGCGCCTGGGGATGAAGGAGGTTGGAGCCGTATTCCATCACCCCCACCTCAATCCTCCCCCGTCGAGGGGGAGGAGGCCGGAAGAGAAATCCTCCCCGGAGCGGGAGGAGGCCGGAAGAGAAATCCTCCCCGGAGGCGCCGGAATCCGAAAGCCTTCCCCCCCTTGCGGGGGAAGGTTTGGATGGGGGGTGATCAGACGAGCGCGAAGCGCACCCCTTTTTTCGGGTCAGACTTACCGGCCAGTCTGTAAGACCTGCTCGCCGGGTCGCGTGACGTCGCGGTAGGCGCCACCACACCCGAACTCTCCCCTGTGGCGCAGGCCTTGCTCAGTCGGCAACGCACCAGCCTGTCGTCCGTCACCCCCCTGCGAGGAGCCCACTGAATGAAGAAGGCGAAGAAGCCCAGCGTCGCACCCAAGAACCGGACCGGTGCGGGCGGCGAAACGCATCAGATCGCCGCGTCGCGGGCGCAGGCCCTGACCACGAATCAAGGTGTGCCGATCGCGGACAATCAGAACTCGCTGCGCAGCGGCTCCCGCGGACCGACATTGCTCGAAGATTTCGTCCTGCGCGAGAAGATCACGCATTTCGACCACGAGCGGATTCCCGAGCGCATCGTGCACGCGCGCGGCTCCGGGGCGCATGGCTTCTTTCAGGTGCACCGGCCGCTGTCGCGTCTGACCAGGGCGGCCTTTCTGCAGGATCCCAAGGTCAAGACGCCGGTGTTCGCGCGCTTCTCGACCGTTGCCGGCGGGGCCGGTTCCGGCGACATGCCGCGCGACGTGCGCGGCTTCGCAGTCAAGTTCTACACCTCGGAGGGCAACTTCGATCTGGTCGGCAACAACATCCCGGTGTTCTTCATCCAGGACGCGATCAAGTTTCCCGACCTCGTCCACTCGGTGAAGATGGAGCCCGACCGCGGCTTCCCGCAGGCGGCCTCGGCACATGACACGTTCTGGGACTTCGCCACGTTGATGCCCGAGAGCATGCACATGATGATGTGGGCGATGTCCGACCGCGCCATTCCGCGGTCGCTGCGCATGATCGAGGGCTTCGGCATCCACACCTTCCGGCTCATCGATGCGCGCGGTCGCTCCACGTTCGTCAAGTTTCACTGGCGCCCGAAGCTCGGCGCGGCGTCGGTGCTGTGGGACGAGGCGGTGAAGCTCAACGGCGCCGATCCCGACTTTCACCGCCGCGATCTCTGGCAGGCGATCGAGAGCGGCGACTATCCGGAGTTCGATTTCGCCATCCAGGCCTTCGATCAGAAGACCGCCGACGGCTTCGACTTCGATGTGCTCGATTCGACCAAGCTCATCCCCGAAGAGGTGGTGCCGCTGGAGGTGATCGGCACGATGGTGCTGAACCGCAACCCGGACAACTTCTTCGCCGAGACCGAACAGGTCGCCTTCCACCCCGGCCACATCGTCCCCGGCATCGACTTCAGCAACGATCCGCTGCTGCAGGGCCGGCTGCATTCGTATCTCGACACGCAGTTGAGCCGCCTCGGCGGGCCGAACTTTCACGAGTTGCCGATCAATGCGCCGAAATGCCCGATGCACAACTTCCAGCGCGACGGCCTGATGCGCATGGCCGTACCGACCGGCCGCGTCAACTACGAGCCGAACAGCCTCGACCCGGCCGGTGCGCGCGAGCATCCCAGCGCTGGCTTCACCAGCTTTGCGGCCGAGGATGACGGGGCCAAGGCCCGCGTGCGCTCCGAGACCTTCGCCGACCACTACAGCCAGGCGCGCATGTTCTGGCGCTCGATGACCGAGCCCGAGCAGCGCCACATCGTCGGCGCCTTCGCCTTCGAGCTCGGCAAGGTCGAGAGCGTCACGATTCGCCGGCGCATGCTGGGGCATCTGCAGGTCATCGACCGCGAGTTGTGCGGGCGCGTCGAGACCGCGCTCGGGATGGCGGGCGAAGCCGAGTCCATTCGGCCCGCCCGGGCACCGATCGACCTGAAGCCGTCGCCGGCGCTGAGCATGGTGGGCAAAGCCGCGCCGACGTTGGCGGGCCGCAAGGTTGGGGTGCTCGTCTCCAACGGGGTCGAACGCGCCCTGGTCGATCGCCTCCGCACGGCGGTGGAGAAAGAAGGCGGCAAGCTGGAAGTCCTCGCGCCGACGGTCGGCGGCATCACGGCCGACGACGGCAAGCCGCTGGCCATCGATCACGCGCTCGCCGCGGCGCCGTCGATTTTCTTCGACGCCGTCGTGTTGGCCCCGGCGGCCGCCGCGATCGAGAGCCTCCTGAACGAGGCGGCCGCGATCGACTGGCTGCGCGACGCATTCGGCCACCTCAAGGTCATCGGCCATGTCGCCGCCGCGGCCCCGCTGCTGAAACGCGCCGGCGTCGCCGCGGATGCCGGGGTCGTTCCCCTGACCGGGTTGCGCGAGATCCCCGCCTTCATCGCCGCGGCGAAGCAGCAGCGCATCTGGGCGCGCGAGCCGCGCGTGCGAGCGAGCCATTGAGGGTCTCGGAGTCGTCCGCGGCGGCCGAGCCGGCGCTCGCGCCGCAAGTGACCGCGCGCTGCGCGGTGTGCGGCGAGGCGCGCGCCGAGCCGCTGTGCAGTCGGAGCGAGGTGCGGCGGCATCAGCGCTTCCTCGAGCGGTTCCACCGCCGCCGTCTGCGTCCAGCCGCCCAGCGACAGTGCGCCGACCAACTGGCCGAACGCGCCGACTTCACCCAGGACTATGCCACCGACATCGTCACCTGCGCCGCCTGCGGCCTGGTCTTCCGCGAACAGCAGCCGACCGAGCAGGCGCTCGCCAAAGCCTATGCGCACGACCAGTATGGCCACGAGCGCCTCGAGGCACTGTTCGCCTCCCACGTCGAGCTGTTCGCGCCGCGCGTCGCGCGGCTGCGCGAGTTGATGCCCGAGACGGTCGCGCCGCCGGTGGTGGTCGAGATCGGCAGTTTCGTCGGCGGGTTTCTCTCCGTCGCCGAGCAAGCGGGGTGGACGGCGCTCGGCATCGATCCCGGTGAGGAAGTGGTCGCGTTCTGCCGCGAGAAGAACCTGCCCGTGCGCCAGGGCACGGCCACCGACGTGCCGGTCCAGAAAGCCTCCGCCGACGTGGTGGCGATCTGGAACACCTTCGATCAGCTTCCCGACCCGCGTCCGACGCTCGCCGCCGCGCGCCGCTGGCTGCGCCCCGGTGGCGTGCTCGCCTTGCGGGTCCCGAATGGCGCCGCGTTTCGCCGCGCCATGGGGTGGCTACACCGGCTGCCGCGACCGCTGCGCCGGCCGTTGCTCGCGGCCATGGCGTGGAACAACCTGCTGACGTTCCCCTACCTGCACGGCTACTCGGTCGACACGCTGACGGACCTGACGGGCGAGTTTGGCTGGCGCCCGCTGGCAGTCAAGGCCGATACGCTGACGCGCCTCGCCGATGCCCACACCACCTCGTGGGGGGCATGGGAGGAGCGGATCGTCAAAGCCGCCTGGCGGGGCATCGCGGCGGGTGACGTGGACCTCGCGCCGTGGCTCGACCTGTATTTCGTCTGAGACAAGCGGCGCGCGGCGAAAGAAGATTTTCTCGTGGGGCGCGGCTCTGGCTTCCCCTTTGGCAAAGGGGGATTGAGGGGGATTCTCCGCAGGATCCGATCTCAAAAATCCCCCCTACCCCCCCTTTGCCAAAGGGGGGGACCGAACTCCGGAGAAAATGCCAGGCAACGCGGCTACTCGCCCGCGCGCACTCCGCCATGCACCGTCGCGATGGCCGCGGTGAGCTCGCCGGGATCGGCCGGCTTGGCCACGTGCATCTGGAACCCGGCGGACAGCAAGCGCACGCGGTCCTCGACGGCGGCGTAGGCCGTCAACGCGATCGCCGGGATGCGCCCGCGCTCATCCGCGCGCGCCCGCACTTTCGCCAGCAAGGCGTACCCGTCTTCGACGGGCATGCCGATATCGCTGACCAACACGTCCGGCGTCCACCGGTTCAGAATCTCGAGCGCCTGTGACGCCGAGGCGGCCACGCGCACGTCGGCACCGCTCTGCACCAGGAGCAATCGCACCGCCTCGTTCGAATCGGGGTCGTCATCGACCAACAGCACCCGCAGACCGTCGAGCCGAGATGACGACGGGACGGCCGCCTCGTGCATCGTGGGATGTCGACGGACTGGATCGTCCGTCTTGCGGGCGATCGGCGCCAGCGGCAGCGTGACGGTGAACGTGCTGCCCTGCCCTTCTCCGCCGCTTTCCGCCGTGACCGTGCCGCCGTGGAGCTCGACCAGATGGCGGACGATCGCCAGGCCGAGTCCCAGTCCGCCGTGCACGCGCGTCGGCGACGCATCACCCTGCCAGAAGCGTTCGAACAGGTGCGGCAGCTGTGCCCGTGAAAGGCCGGCGCCGGTATCGGCAACCGAGAGCTCGACGTGCGAATTGACGCGCTCGAGCACGATCTGGACGCGACCGCCCTTGGGCGTGAACTTCACCGCGTTCGAGAGCAGATTCCAGACGATCTGCTGCAAGCGGTCGGGGTCGCCGGCGACCATCGCCGCGCCGGAATCGAGCACCACCTGCAGGCGGATCTCCTTCGCATCGGCAGCGGCGCGCACCGTTTCGACCGCGTTCTCCACGATCCCGGCGAGCGCGACGGGGCGCACGTGGAGCCGCAACTTGCCTTCGACGATCCGCGACACATCGAGCAGGTCCTCGATGAGCTGCGCCTGCATGCGCGCGTTGCGCTCGATGACCTCCAGCGCGCGCTGCACCTGGACGGGGTCGAGCGCCCCATCGCGCAGCATGCGCACCCACGACAGGATCGGCGACAGCGGCGTGCGCAGCTCGTGCGACACCGTCGCCAGGAAGGCGTCCTTGGCGCGATTCGCGGCTTCCGCCTCCGCGCGTGCCGTTTCGGCGAGGTGGATCGCGTCGAGCTGCTCGGTGACGTCGACGCAGGAACCGACGAAGCCGAGAAACGCGCCGTCCTGACCATAGCGCGGTGCTTTGCTGCTGAGCACGTAGCGGTACACCCCGTCGTGCCGGCGGATGCGATACTGGGACTGAACCGGCCGACGCGCGTCGAAGGCCTCGATGTAGGTCTGCATACAGCGCTCGCGGTCGTCGGGATGGATGCTTTCCAGCCAGCCTTCGCCGAGCTGGTCCTCGAGTCGTCGCCCGGTGAACTGCAACCACGGCCGGTTGAAGTAGTTGCGCCGCCGATCGAGCCCCGACATCCAGATGAGCACCGGCGCACTGTCGGTAAGAGTGGTGAAGCGTTCCGAGCTCTCGCGCAGGGCCGCTTCGGTTTGCTCGCGCCAGCGCGCCAGGAATGCCCCGAGGACGCCGGCGACGCAGAACACGCCGACCGTCACCGTGAGGTCCGGTCCGCCAGCAGCCGTCTGCGCAAACGCCGGCAGGACAAAGAGCACGGCGAGGGCGCTGGACACTGTGGCGACCAGCCCGGGCCCGACCCCGGCAAACCACGAGATCAGGAAGGTCAGGGGCCAAAAGGCGAAGAAGGTCAGTCGGTCGCGCAGGATCGGGATGGCAGCCGTGAGCGCGGTCGCCGCGGCCACGGAGAGCACGGCGAGCGCGTATCTCGCCCATGTCCGCTCCGGCATGCCCCTGTCTCACTCCCGGTCGCGTGTTTGTCAATTCTCGGCCGGGCGTGGCTGCGACGCCGGCGCGGGCCCCGTTGCCAGGACCCGCGCCAAAGTCACTCGCAGTCTAGTGGCGCGGATGCGCGTCGGCGTAGCCGCCCTTGGGCGGGGTGGCTTCACCGGTGGATGAGATATCCTCGGCGCCGGCGCGCTCGAAGATCTCCTGGGCGCGCGAGCGCTCGTTGGAGTCTTCGGTGTGGACGGAAATCAGGATGTTGCCGTCGCGCACCTTGCCCTCGTAGCGCTTGGCCTCGTACTCGGGGATCCCCATCCCGACCAGGGCGCCGGTCACGCCGCCCAACGCGGCGCCGACGGCCGCGCCGCTCAGCGCGGCCATGATCGGCCCGGCGGCGATCAGCGGGCCGACGCCCGGTATGGCGAGCGCGCCGATACCGGCGAGCCAGCCCAATGTGCCGCCGAGCAACCCCCCGGCACCGACGCCCGTGGCGGCGCCTTCAGGGGCTTTGGTGTTTTGCTCGTGGGCGAAATCGCGCGTCCCCTCCTTGTCGGGAAACAGCGCCGAGATGTCGCTGCTGTTGAATCCAGCGGTGCGCAGGTCGGTGACGATGCGCTCGGCTTGCGAAGCGCTCTTGGCGATACAAAATACGGCTGTCGACATGTGTCCTCCTTCAGGGCCCTGCGCTGGCAAGGCCGGTTGCGTAGGGTTACGGGTTGGTTTCGACTTCGAGCTGATCGTCGACCTTGACCACGCCGGCGGTCTGCTTGGCCGTCGCGACGATGGCGTTCTTCTCACCCGCGCTCTTGACCGGCCCGCGCAAGGTGACCTTGCCGTCGATGGTGATGATCTTCACATTCTTGGCGTTCATCGACAGCTGATCGTCGGCGACGACGGTCTGGCGAATCTGCTGCGTAATGGTGCGGTCGGCCTCACTGTTGCCCTGATCCAGGGGAGACAGCGTGTCGCCGCGATCCTTGACGTTGCGGGCCGTGTTGTCAGCGTCTTCCGAGACGAGCTCAATCGAGCCGCGCGGATGGTCCATCGGACCCGCGGCCGCAGTCAGCGGTGCTGACGCACAAGCGCTCGCCAGCAAGGCGAGCAAGACTCTCCTCTTGTTGTTCATTTTTCCTCCGTGGTGCCGCACGCCCTGTGGCATGCGGCCGCTCTGTTGTGGTGTGATCTCCGTGCGAGGTAACGGGATCGGATAGAGCAAGGAGGGGGCCACGCGAGGATGTGGCGGGGTCGGACACTCCCAAGCGCTGCGATGAGAGTGCGGGGTAGAAACTACGCGTGTTTCCCGGAACGGATTTTCAAAGCGGTACGCTTTACAACCCGACCGGTCGGGACGGGGGCTGGTCTACCCAGCCAGGCGGCGAAACGCCGCGATGACTTCCGGCGGCGCCTGTACCAACTCGATCAGCACGCCCTCGCCACCGATCGGCGCGGCCTCGTTGCCCTTCGGATGGATGAAGCAGACATCGAAGCCGGCCGCGCCCTTGCGGACACCGCCCGGGGCGAAGCGCATGCCGTGTGCGGTCAGCCACTCGACCGCCGCGTGGAGATCGTCGATCCACAGCCCGATGTGGTTGAGCGGCGGCTCGTGCACCTTGGGCCGCTTGTCGGGATCGATCGGCTGCATGAGATCCACCTCGACGCGCAGCGGGCCCGAGCCGGCGACGGCGATGTCCTCGTCGACGTTCTCCGACTCGCTGCGAAACGTCCCCGTCGGCGTCAGGCCGAGCGTATCGATCCACAACCGGCGCAGCGCGGCCTTGTCGGGGCCGCCGACGGCGATCTGCTGCACGCCGAGCACGGCGAACGGGCGTTGGCTCATCGATCGTTCCTCCACGGTTCAGACGGTTCGCTGCGTACCGTAATCAGACGGCCGTCGCATGACAAGACGGGCCGCGCGTGGCGTTGCCCGGCACCTCGCGCCAGAAGTTCCTCTCCCACCGGGAAAAGAAGTTCCTCTCCCACCCCGAGAGGTAAGGTGAGGGGATGAAACGATGCCTTCGACCGCTGATTGGTTGAAGAGTTTGGTCGATCCCCTCACCTAGCCTCTCCCGGTGGGAGAGGAACCAGAAGGACCCGCATCAATTGCTGGGCAAAGCCCCCGGAGGGAGAGGAACCAGAACGGCACCAATTGCCCGGCAAAGTCGCCGCGCGTTGCATCGCGCGCGACATTGATGTTTCTAGCCCCGTGCAGGTAGTGACTGGTCGCTGGAGGCGTTGCCACCGCGTGAGCGGAACGTGAATTCCATGAGACTCATCCCCCAACCGCTCGCGGTCCTGGCATTGGTCCTCGTCGTGTTCGCCTCGCCGTGTACCGCCGCGCCCGATCTGGCCGTCGGCGAGGGCGGCGACTACCTGCTCGTCCGCTACCGCACCGACGGCTCGGTGCTGCAGCGCTACACCGGGTTCACGCGCATTGCCGACGTCGCGGTCTACGACGCCGCCACCGTGCTGGTCGCCGAGCCGGAGCGCAATCGCATCACGGCGGTGGGGCTCGACGGACAGATCGCCTGGCAGGTCAATGTGCAACAGCCGCGCTGCATCCAGGTGCTGGGGCCTGATCGCTTGCTGATCTGCCAGGACAGTCCGCCGCGCGTGTCTGAGATCGACCGCAGTGGTCAGGTCTTCTGGCAGGTCGGCAGCCCGCTGGTCGACGCCGCGGGCGCGCTGCGCCTGCCCGACGGCAACACCGCCGTCGTCGAGGGGCGTGCCGGGCATCATGCCGTGCACGTGCTCGACCTGGCCGGGAAGATTCTGTGGAGCGGCACGCAGTTCGTCGCCCAGCCGCGCGGCCTGGTGCGCTTGCCGAGCGGCGAGCTAGCCACGTCTGGATTCGACACCGGCCGCATCGTCTTCTTCACGCCCTATTCGGACAAGGTGCGCTGGGTCCCGTTCTGCTGTCATGCCGAGGGACCGAGCCTCGCCCCGAATGGGCAGATGCTCGCCGTCTCGCCCGAGACGCAGGTCGTCCACGCCTTCGCGGCGGGCACCGCCAAGACGTGGGAGTTCTCCACCATCTACCCCCCGCTCGACGCCGAGATGCTGGCCGACGGCTCGGTGATGGTGAGCCTCTACCGGCTGCCGGACCGGACCTGCCTGAACGTCGCCCACGTCGACGAGGTCGCGGCGCGGCCGCTGGCGCCGTACTGGCGCGCGCTGCTCGCCGGCACCGGCGGCGCGGCGCTGCTCGTTCTGTTGGTGCAATGGCCGGTGATTCGGCAGCGCAGAGGCGTCCCAACCGAGCTGCCGCGCTCGGGCTCGGCGCCGCCCGTGCTCGGCACGTGGCGCCGGGTCGAGATCGGCGTCTGTATGCTCGCGGCGCTGCTCTGCGGCGCGGCCGGCGCGCTGCACCATCAACGGATGGCGGGCGCCATCGGCGACGTGTGGACGTATGCGGCTTGGGTCGTGGCGGCGGGGTTCTTCCTGGCGTTGCTGCAGTACCGCCTGCCGCTGCCGCCGGACGATTGGAGCCTGCGCATGCGCCACCTGGCGCCGATGGCCCCGGCGACGCGCCGCATGTGGGGACTCTGGATCGTCGGGCTCGCGCTCGTCCTGGTCGGCCTGGAGGGCGTCGCCAACAAGCGCGGCGAGTGGGTCACGGCGGCCTGGAGCGCGGGGGTGGTCCTGCTCGCCGGCGGATCGCTGCAAGCACCGCCGCCGCGGCGCCGCATACGGCCATGGGCCCTGGTGGTCGGCGTGGCGATCGCCGCGGTGATGCTGGCGCTGCGGCTCTACGAGCTCGAGGCCTATCCGCCCAATCTGCACCACGACATGGCGCTGTGGTCGGTGCAGGGCTTCCGGTTGCTCGACGGCGATGTGCCGACGCTGTTCACCAACGGCTGGGCCGAGGTGCCGATGATCGGTTACCTCTGGTCGGGGCTGGTGACCGCCATCGGTGGCCGTTCGCTCGCCGCCTGCCGGCTGCCGTCGGCGATCGGCAGCGTGCTGGCGATGACGGCGATGTTCTTTCTCATCCGGCGGCTCTACGGCACCGCCGCCGGCGTTGTGGCCGTACTGCTCATCGGTGTGCACCAGGCCTTTTTCCACTTCAGCCGCATCCAGGCCTACATGGACCCGGTGCCGTTTCACGTCCTGGCGCTGCTGGCTCTGGTCGCCGGCCTGGAGAACGGCCGCTACAGCTGGTTCGCCATCGCCGGGCTGGCCGCGGGCTACAGCGGCCTCACCTATCACGCCGGCCGCATCACGCCGCCGTTGCTCGCCGTGCTCGCCGCCGTGTTGCTGCTGCGCTACCCGCGCGCGCTGCTCAAGCGTTGGCCGGGCCTGCTGCTCTGCGCCGTCGTGGGGCTCAGCGTCCTCGGCACGCAGGCGGTCATCTACGCCGGCGGTCGCGCCGACCCGTTCGGCCGCTCGGACCAGTTCGTCTGGTTGCGCACCGGTGTCGTCGACTGGGAGCTCCTGCGCACGACGCTCGCCATCGGGCTGCCGCGCGTGCTCGGCAGCTTGTGGTTCGTCGGCGATACCAGCACGCAATACGGCGGAGCGGTCGCCTTCTTCCCGCCGGTCGGGATGCTGCTCGGCATGGCAGTGGTCGCCGCGCTGCTGCGCCCGCTCGACATCCGCGGCCTGTGGGTGCTGGTGTGGGGTGTCGGCGTGCTGTTCATCGGCGGCGTGCTGACGGTCGACCCGCCGTTCTGGCCGCGCCTGGTCATTGCCTTCATCCCGGCCACGGTCTTGGTCGCCGGCTCGATCGCCTGGCTGTGGCGCGGCGCCGCCGCCGCGGGGGGGCGGATCGGAACCGGACTCATGTGTCTCGCCCTCGCCGCCCTCATCGGCGCCAACGCCCAGCAGCAGCTCACGGCATACGCCGACTTCGTGCACGGCACGGTGCCCGAGCTGGCCCGGCCGGTGCGCGACACGCAGTGGGTGCAGGGCATCATGGGCCGCGACGTCCAGCAATGGGGTCGCGACGCGATGATCTACATCGTCGCCCCCAACCACAACGTGCAATCCTGCTCACACCCGACGATGCAGTACTACGCCGACGCCGTCGACGCCCAGGACGCGCGCGACATCGGCGCCTACATGCCCTTCAAAGACCCGCGCACCATCGTCGCGTACTTCCTTCCCACCGCCGGCGCCGACATCGCCGCCGTGCGCGCGCTCTACCCGGATGCCGAAGTGCGCGAGTTCCACAGCAACCTCGGCCGCCACGTCTTCACCCGCGTCGTCGTGCGCGCCCCGCACGCGTGACTGGACACGCGACGAGGTGCTAACTGACAGCCCGTTGAAAGACTCGGAGACGCCGCGGTCCCCTGCCTTTCTTCGATCCACCTTCGCAGAGCGTCCGGGCAGAGCTCATGCCCATTTGGCCAGGTTAGCGCTCCTGACTCAACGAAACAGTTTCCAGATCCGAGGCGCGCGAGGGCCCTCCAGGGGGACGCTCCTGAGCAGATGGAAACTGACCGTCTGCACTCTTTTCATCTTTTCAGGAACGTCCCTGCGGATCGCCCACGGATCACTGCTACGGGATCTTGTCCTTGAACTGTTCGCCAGTACTCGTGTCGGCCGGATTCGGATAGGTCGCTTGCCAGCACGTGCCGGTGCTGGCGACCAGTTGCACGGTGAGGGATGGCGCTTGGGCATAGATGGGATCGGATGCCGGAATCGAGACGTTGGCGCCCTTGCCCTGCACGATGATCTTCGCTTTGCCGGTGCCGGACTTCAGGAGCACCTTGGTGATGCCCTCGTCGTTCCCGTTCTTGTTCTTGTACTTGAATCCCTTCGTGCCGATCGTTTGCCAGCACGGCTGGCCGTCGCAGTCGCCACCCGGCGCGATCAGGTGGCTCTCTACCAGGGACGCGCCGTCATAGACGCACATCGCGTAGCCCGTGGTGGCCAGCGGGTCGCCGAAATCGGCGGAACCGCCGATGGTGCCATGCAGCCACTTCCACAGGACCTTCGTCGCGCTCGGGTCGCCGACCCTCCTCTTGACCTTGAAGAGGGCGCCGCCCGGTTCCGGGCACGGAATTGGATTTGCCGAACAGGCTGCGCGCGCAAAGCTCCAGACGCTCGCCTGTGACGTGAGAACGGTGATCCCGACATCGCCGTCGCCGAAGCGCTGGCGCTGATCGATGCACGGGTCGGGACTGGCGACTCCCGGCGCAGCGGTGCAGGCGGGCACGAGGACGGCGTCGCGGAAGACGGCGATCGTGTTCTCGTCGACGCCGCTCGGGACGCGCGTCCGGTCGATGCGGAACTCGATGATCAGGGGTTGGCCAGGGCTCGGACACGGACCCACCGGGCAGTCAAAGGTGATCTCGACCTGCTGCCCGAAGAACGAATAGCCGGGTACGCTGGGGGCTTGGCCCGACATCTCGGCAATCGTGGCCGAGGCGGTGCCGACGCTCATCGCGATGGTGGTCTCGATCGGATCTGCCGGCGTCGCGCCGTCGCTCTCGACATCCGTCGTGAAGATCTCTCCGGCCGTCAGCTCGGCATCCGACACACTCTCGGGGCCAGCTTGATCCTGGCACGTCGCCGAGCAACCGTCGCCGTCGACGGCGTTGCCGTCGTCGCAGGCTTCGCCGATCGTGACGATGGCGTTGCCGCACGCGGTCGGAGTGCAATTCGAATCGCACCCATCGCCATCCGCCGTGTTGCCGTCGTCGCACTGCTCGCCCAGATCCAAGATGGAATTTCCGCACGGCGATTGTTGCAGCGCGAACCGCTGTCCGAATACTCCACCGAAGTCGCCGTCCTGATCACTCGCGCTCGTCCAGACCGCGATCCCGTCGCCATTCGCCCCGACCGAGATCGCCGGGCTCCTCTGATCGCCCGCCGTGAAACTGTTGATCTGGAGCTCGGAACCCAATCGGTTCCCGGCGCCGTCGTAGACCTGGGCAAACACGCCCCCCTGATCACCATCTTGGTTGAGGAGCTCGCTCTGCCACGCGATGAGGAACGCGCCGTCCGATCTCGACGCCACCGACAACCCGTGACCGCCGCTGGATTCCCCCTGATATCCCAGCGTGTAGCTGTTGACCTGGAATTCCACACCCATCGCCTGCCCATTGCTCGCGTAGCGTCGCGCGAAGACGCCCGACGCGTCGCCGTCCTGTTCATAGCTCTGCCACACCACGACGAAACTGCCGTCCGATCGGGCGGCAACGACGGGGTAGTATTGATAGCTCGAGGTGTAGCTGTTGACCTGGAACTCGCCGCCTTGCCGTCCACCAGCGCTGTCGAATCGCTGTCCGAACACGCCGGCTTGATCTCCGTCTTGTTGCTCGCTCCACCAGACGACGACAAACGCTCCGTCCGCCGCGGCGGCGACCGCGGGACTGTCTTGGTCGCTGGAGGTGTAGGTGTTGACCTGGAATTCGGACTCGAGCGCCTGGCCGGAGCTGTCGTACCTGCGCGCGAACACCGCCCCGCCGTTCCCGTCCTGATTGCTCCTCCAGACCACCACGAACGATCCGTCCGCCGCGCCGGCAATCGCCGGGCCGACTTGATAGTCCATGGTGAACTGATTGACCTGAAACTCCGAGCCGAGCGGCTGCCCCGCGGCATCGCATCGCCGAGCGAAGATTCCGAAGCCGTCGCCGTCCTGGCCCGCTCCCGCGAATTGTCCGCTCTGCCACACCACCACGAACCCACCGCCGGCGGCGGATAGCGCCGGCCACATCTGGTCGCCCGGCGTGAAAGCGTTGATCTGGAAATCAGCGCCGAGCGACTGCCCGGTGCTGTCGTAGCGCCGCCCGAAGAGGCCGAAGCCGCCGCCATCACGCCCCACGTCAGCCCACGTGACGAAGAAGTTGCCGTCGGGGTCCGTCGCGACGGCCCCCAGGCCCTGGTAGCCGGCCGTGTAGTCGTTGACCTGGAACTCGGCGCCAAGCGACGCGAACTGCGCGCCTGCCGGCTGCTGAAGGCCCAGCAGCGCCAAAGCGAGCGCGGAAGCTGCCAGGTGCCGAGCCACTCTGCGAGCGGCGTTCGCAAAGTCGCTGCAATCGCCTCCCCGTGCGATCTTCATGTGGTTCTCCCCCTGTGTGTGAGGATAGCCGGGATGAGCCGGAATCGTTGACGGAGTCGGTCGTGGCTCGGACTCGCGTCACCTGTGTGGCGGTGTGCGAGCCGCACATTGAGCGCCGTTGGGCGCGGGCTCGGGGCTGTCGCGCCGTTCCGCCGCGCGCGCGTTCGAGCCGCCTACCGAGCTGCCTGGCGATTCGCCCCTTCTGACTTCCGATGAGCCCCGCGATCAATGAATGGCCTTGAACGTCGCTCCGTCGTTCTTCTTTTCATCAGCCTGTGTGAAGGTCGCCTCCCAGCAAGCACCGTCACTCGTGACAACCTGCGCCGTCACCGGATACGGCAGCCCGCTCCCCAGCATGATCGATGGAATGGTGGCGCCCTGGGCCTTGAGCTGTAGTTTTGCCTTGCCGTTGACGCCCGCCTTGCCGATCAACTGCTTTATGCCATCGTGTGCTGGCGGTTTCTGTTTGTCGTTGTACTTGATGCCCGTAGTCGGCGAGCCGCTCAGTGTCCAGCAGGGCCTGGTTCCGCACGTCATCGTGCCGGCGGGCGCGGTGAGCTCGGCCAGGAATCCGTTCCCGGCGTAGAGGCACAGCGTGTAGTCGTTCGCCGCCGTCGGGTCGCCGAAGTCCGCGCCCGCAAAACTGCCCTTCAACCACTTGAATTGGACCTTGTTCTTATCCGGCTTGGCGTCGTTGCGTGTTACCAGAAGCTGCGCCTTGCCTGGCGCGTTGTTGGGGCAGACCGCCGCCGGCGTCGCGCCCGACGCACAGCCCGTGAAGAGATCGCAACTGTCCTGCGTGCAAGGATCGCCGTCAGAGCACGCCGAGTCGTCCGGCGTGTGCTGGCAGGAACCGCTGCCGTCGCAGGCATCGATCGAGCAGCCGACGCCATCGTCCGCGCATACGGTTCCTTGCGCCTCGAAGTGACAGGTCGAAGAGCAGCAGTCGCCGTTCAGCGTGTTGCCGTCGTCGCAGTCCTCCCCGGGCTCGGTGACGTTGTCGCCGCAAACCGGGACGGCGAAGCTCCAGATGCTGGCGGACGAAGTGAGCGCGGTGAGCTGATAGACGCCGCCGGCGTACTGTCGGTCCGACACACACGGATCGGGAGAGGCGACGCCCGGCGGACCCGTACAGCTCGGGACCAGGGCGCCATTCTTGAACAGCTGGATCGAATCCGCGTCGAGGCCCGGCGGGACGATGGATTCGTGGATCAGGAAGACCAGCATCAACGGGTCCATCGGCGAGGCAGGTGGGGCGGAGACGTGGAATTGAAGCCCCAGCGATGTGAAGCCGGCCGGTGACGGACCACTCGCGTTCAGGACGGTGATCGATACCGGGCCTCCGTTCGGTGTAGTCACGGAGCTTTGCACCGGACGCGCGGCAGTCGCTCCCTGCCCGGCGATGTCCGTCGTCACGGTCCCGCCGGCCCCGACCGTGTCGGCGACGGGCGTTATGTCGCAGTTCGAATCGCAGCCGTCCGCGTCAGTCAGGTTGCCGTCGTCGCACTGTTCCCCCGGCGAGCCACTCGAATCCTGTGTGATGATCTTCGGGAACAGAACGATCCCGTCGCCGCAGATGGGCGTGCAGACACTCGGCGATCCACTGCAATCCCAGCCGCTCTCGACCGCGCAGGAGGAGGAGCAACCATCGTCTTCGGTGTAGTTGCCGTCGTCGCATTGCTCGCCGGCCACCGCGAGCCCGTCGTTGCAGATCGGAAAGCCGAAGCTCCAGATGCTGGCCGTCGACGTGAGCGCGGTGATCTGAAAGACACCGCCGGCGTACTGGCGGTCGGCCACGCACGGATCGGGAGAGGCAATGCCCGGGGGACCGGTGCACGCCGGCACCACCACTCCATCCTTCAACAGTTGGATTGAGGCCGCGCCGAGGTCCGGTGGGACCACGGATTCGTGGATCAGGAAGATTAGTACCAGTGGATCCGCTGCCGAGGCAGGCGGGGCGGAGATGTCGAAGTCGACGCCCAGCGAGGTGAATCCCGTCGGCGACGGTCCGCTCCCGTTCTCGACGGTGATCGATACGGTGCCTCCGTCGGGTGTGGTCACGGAGGTCTGGACCGGGAACGCGGCGGTCGCCCCGTTCGCGGAGATGTCCGTCGTGACGGTGCCGCCGGGCCCGACCGTCTCATTCACCAGTGTATAGCTGCAGTCGGAGTCGCAGCCGTCACCATCGGCCAGGTTGCCGTCGTCGCACTGCTCACCCAACGCAGCGGCGGAGTCTTGGGTGATGACCTTCGGGAAGAGCACGATCCCGTCGCCGCAGGTTGGCATGCAGACGCTGGGTGATCCGCTGCAATCCCAGCCGCTCTCGACCGCGCACGAGTATGAGCAGCCGTCGCCATTGGTGAAGTTGCCGTCGTCGCATTGCTCGCCGGCCACGACCATCCCGTCGTTGCAAATCGGAAAGCCGAAGCTCCAGATGCTGGCCGTCGAAGAGAGCGCGGTGAGCTGGAAGACGCCGCCGCTGTATTGCCGGTCCGCCACGCACGGATCGGGAGAGGCAACGCCGGGTGGCCCCGTGCACTCTGGTACGACGACTCCGTCCTTGAATAGTTGGATCGAGTTTATGTCGAGGTACCACGGGATCACAGTGTCGTGGACCAGGAAGGTCAGCGTCAGCGGATCTGTCGGCAAAGCGGGCGGCGCGGTGACATCGAATTGGACGCCCAGCAATTCGAATCCGGTCGGTGCCGGACCGATGCCATTCTCGAGGGTGATCGACACCATGCCTCCGTCAGGCGTGGTCACGTACGCGTGAACGGGAAGCGCGGCCGTCGCTCCCTGCGCGGAGATGTCCGTTGTCACGGTGCCGCCGGCTCCGACCGTCTCGCTCACGGCGGTGACGTCGCAGTTGGAATCACAGCCGTCGCCGTCGGTCAGGTTCCCGTCGTCGCACTGTTCGCCAGTCGCACCGCTGGAGTCCTGCGTGATGATCTTCGGGAACAGCACGATCCCGTCGCCGCAGGTCGGCGTGCAGACGCTGGGTGATCCGCTACAATCCCAGCCGGTTTCGATGGTGCAAAATGGCGAGCAGCCGTCGCCGTAGATGAAGTTGTGGTCGTCGCACTGCTCACCGGCGACCACGATTCCGTCGCCGCATATCGACGGCGGCGTGCTGGTCGACGTCGCGGTGCCGGTTGGCGTGTTCGTCGGCGTCGCCGTGGCGGTCGGCGTGTGCGTCGACGTACCGGTCGGCGTGCTGGTCGGCGTCGCGGTGCCGGTTGGCGTGTTGGTCGGCGTCGGCGTGTTGGTACCGGTTGGAGTCGGGGTGTCGGTCACCGTGGGCGTTGCAGTCGACGTCGGTGTGGCGCTGGGCGTTGCGGGGGTGACGGTGATCGTCACGGTCGCCGTATCGGTCCCGCCTTTGCCGTCGCCGATCGTGTAGGTGAACGTGTCCACTCCGGTGAATGCCGGCGCAGACGTGTAGGTGAACGAGCCGTCGGCGTTCACGCTCACCGATCCGCCCTCGGCGGAGACGGCACTGAACGCAATCACCGAAAGTGTGTCGAGGTCGGGATCACTGTCATTGCCGAGAACTCCCGGGGCGGTCACGTTCAGCGGCACCCCGGACATTGCACCGTACGCGTCGTCGTTTGCCGTCGGTGCGTGGTCCGACGGGTCGCCAGACTGACTGACGAGCACGACGTCGTTACCCGTACCGCCTTTGCCGAGATAGCTGATGGTGAAGGGATAGCCCCCGATGTCCAGCGTCGCGCCCTCGGGCAAGCCGATGAAGCTGCCGCTGACCGAGTCACTGCCGTCGTTGTCGATGATGGTGAAGATCTGGCCGACCGCCGGCACGAAACCGAGACTGAAGTAAGCGGTCAGATGCGTGCCCAGGTCGACGCTGCCGCTGACGGCGAGCTGCCTGTAGTCATTGGAGCCGGAGCCGGGCGTGGGGCCGTCGAGTTGGAACGTCGCGGTGACCGGGTTCCCCGACGTCTCGAGGGCCAGGTCGCCGGTATGGATCTGGCCGTAGGGAATGACATACCCGCCCTGGGTCCCCACGCTCAGCGGCCCGATGGTGCCGCTGCCGTAGAGATTGCCGCCGTCCAGGATGACCGCGCTGGCGAGTTGGGCGTCGTCGAGCTGGAGGAAGATCAGCACGTGAGTCGGGCCGGTGTAGGTATGGTTGCCCGAGAAAACGCCCCTCCCGACGTTGAGCCCGCCCGCCCCGCTGATCTCGCCGCTCAGGTGGGTAACACCGGAGGACTCCAATGACAGATCGAAGCCGTTGAGATCGATCGGTCCATTGAAGCTGCCCGAGGTGTCGAAGCTCTGCGAAGCGGCCAGCTGCAACGGTGCGTTGATGGTGATGGAGTTGATGTTCTCGCCGCTGCTGATCCCGTCGGTGAGCGCGATGGCGTTGCCGTCGACCGTATAGCTGTCGCCGAGAAACGCCAGGCTGGAGAACACCGTCCCCGCCGGCAGATCGTTGGTCGTCGTGCGTGCGCCGAGCGCCGCAAACGTTACCACGTCGCCTGTCCCTGGCACCCCGCCGATCCAGTTTCCCGGCGTCGACCAAAACTGGTCGACGCCTCCGATCCACGTCTTGACGGTCGGGATCGCCGTTGGCGTGCCGGTGCGAGTTGGTGTGAGCGTGATCGTTGGCGTCTGGGTGACGGTCGGAGTCGCCGTCGCGGTCGACGTTGCAGTCGGCAGCATCCCCGTCGGGGTAACGGTTGCAGTGTCGGTCACTGTAGGGGTCGGCGTGGGCGTCGAACTGGGAGTCGCGCCCGGTCCGGAGCCGACCGTGATGCTGCCGTCGCTCGTCGTGCAGGAGAGAGCACCTTCGTCCAGGTTGCATCCGGATGGGGGCAGGGGGAAGTGCAGCGAGCTGGTTCCGGTTGCCTGTCCCTGGAAGGTAATGACGACGAGATCGCCGCCGCCACTGCGCGCAAGCGGGCAGGCGAAGGAGAGGGAAACGGTTCCGACCGTTGCGAGGTTTGACGAGATCACGCAATCGGATGTGAACGGCGTCGGGGCGACGGCGGTCGCCAGCACGATCGCCGAATCGTAGGTAAAGGCAAAATCAAGCGCATTCACACCGGTAACGTCGTCGATGGTGAGCAGGACGTTTGTGGTGTCGCCGGGGGAGATGATGGTGGCGCCGGGGGGTAGGCTGACGTTGGCTCCGAAGACGACTGTCGGTGTGGGGGTCGCGGTCGGCGGCGCACCGGTGGCGGTGGCCGTGGGTGTCACGGTTGGTGTGACGGTTGGGGAGTCGGTGGGCGTTGCCGTCGGCGTCGCCGTCGGTGTCGACGTCGGAGTTGCCGTCGGCGGGGTACCGGTGACGGTTGGTGTGGGAGTGTCTGTCGGCCCTGCGGGTGTGATCGTCGGCGTGACCGTAGACGTCGGCGTCAGTGTCGGCGTGGGAGTTGCGGTCGGCGGTGTACCGGTGATGGTTGGCGTCGGCGTCGACGTAGGCGTCGAGGTCGGCGGCGTAACGGTGGTTGTTGGCGTGGATGTCGGCGTGTTCGTTGGCGTCTCGGTCGGCGTCGATGTCGGTGTTGCGGTCGGGGTTGCGGTCGGCGGCGTACCGGTGACGGTCGGTGTTGGCGTCGACGTGGGTGTCGAGGTCGGCGGCGTGCCGGTGAAAGTTGGCGTCGGAGTCAGTGTAGGCCCGGTAGCGGTGGGAGTCGCAGTGACGGTCGGTGTTGACGTTGGCGTTGCCGTCGGCGTTGCGGTCTGCGCCCCCGCTGGTGCCGGGAGGAGCAAGGCGATGCCGAAGAACACGAGCGCGACTTTCGCGTAATGTAGCCCCGCTCTCCAACTGCACGAGTACAGCATCGAGCCTCCCTCTGTACTTGCGCGCGTTCCGCCGCGGCGGCGGCCACGCCGCAAGACACGGCATGACTCGCGGGTCCCCAGCCATGCCCGTGAGTGAGCACGTGTCGGCAATCTGGCCATCGAGTGTCCCTCTCGCAGCAGACCACCCGACTCGCGCCTACGTCCCTCAGGCGGCCTCGATACCTCGCCGCGGCGCAGCCGCGCCGACGACCCTACCCGCAAAGCTGGGCCTCACTCCGCGTGCCGATCCAGCTCAGTCTTCGTACGACTCACGACTACGAAAAACAATTGGGGATTTCCCTTATACGCGCCTTGGCGGGTCGGTTTGCCGGATCGGCCCTTGTGGTCTCTCCTCGACACCAGACCTCGTACGGCGGGCCGTTTGTCTCTTTCAAGCAAGCGCGAAACATGCGAATCGCCCGCGGGCAAGGCTGTGCACCGCCCGTTGCGTCGCTCTGCCGAACAGGTCACACCGGGTCTCCTTCAACGATTCAACGGGCACAGCGGAAGCCGATGCTCTCGTCCGAGCGGGACGGAACGACGGTGGCGACGACGGTGAGCGGACCGTCCGTCGAACCGCCGAGGTACGAACCGCCACGCAACACCGTCCCTGGGCCAGGCAACACCGTCCCTGGGCCGATGCCGGTCGTGCTCGCGCCCGCGAGGCACATGACGTCGTCGCTCAAGCCGCCCCAGTTGGGGCAAGCCGTCGACAGCGGCGCCCAGTCGCTCACCCATTCGAACAGGTTGCCGACCATGTCGAAAGCTCCTCGCGCCGAAACGCATCGACTTCGCGCGCCGGTGAGTGTCACGGTGCCCTTCTTGACGCTGTTGCAATCCGTCGTCCCGTCGTCCGGTCCCGGGTCTGGCGTTCCGTTCGCTGCGATCTGCCACTCCGCGTTCGTCGGCAGACGCTTGCCGGCGTTGGCGCAGGCTTCCTGAGCCTGGAACCAGGTGATGTTCGACGCGGGGATCTCCGACGGCAGGCTCACCGCGTAGACATCGCCGGCGCAACGGTGGCCGTCGTCGCCGCACGGCGCGTAATCGTCGCCCACCGTGCCCAACTGCGTCGCGCCGGCCGCCAGCAGTTCGGCACGGGTCGCGCGACCCAACAGGATGCTTCTGATCAGGCTCGCGTTGGTGCCGTGTGGATTTGGTACGCGCCAAACGCTCGCCTCGTATTTGTCGACGCAGACGGTGCCGGCGACCACCGCGTCGGGTGCGCACCGTGCCACGGGGCCGCGCAAGAAGCCGCTTGCCGCCACGGGCGCGATACCGGTCGCGAGCAGAACCAGAAGGGTGAGAGAACTTCGCTTCAACGTCGTTCCTTTCCGCTCGGGAGAGGCAACTCGCGAGCGATCGGTTGTCAGCGTTTTCATCTGTGTTCCTCCTTTTCTCTTGGGTTCATGCTTTCGAGCTCACGATCTTCGCTGGACGAAAGAATATGGGGCGCGACGCTTCGGCGATGGAACGCCCGTAAGAATGGGGTGAGAAGGCGGTAAGAAGGTGGTTTCTGAGCTCTCACCCCGTCACCCCCTGGTCCTCGCTCCTGCATTTTATTTCATCGCAGCGCGCAGCAGCGCTGTTGGATTGGATGCCGCTCGCGCAACGGCGGTTACACGGTTACGGCCATCGCGCGCGCGAGGGCTGCTCGACATGGACGCCCCCCTCGGCTGGACCTGCGTGAACAAGATGTCGCCCGGCACCACCGGCGACACCCGCGCCGCCAGCCTCGTCGGTTCGCTCTACGGCTCACTGGCGGGGCTGTAGGCATGGACGAGGCGTCCGCGCCCCGCCCTGCGCGCAACCGACGGCATTTATTCCGTCAAGGGCGCGCCTGGGGGACGTGAAGTACTGCGGTTCGCAGTTTCAGCGACGTCTCGCACGAGGGTGCCTTCTCCCGGAAGGGTGAGGAAAGCAGTGGAGAATGATCTGGTGTACTGAGCAGCGCGGGCGCTCACAGGCTCCTTCCGAACTCCACCAGCCGGCCCAACTTGTGCGACCAGTCGAGCTGCTCGCTGGCGAACGCACGGATGCGCGCCGCCAGGTCCCGCTCCCGGCTCATTCGTGCGGCGAAGTCGAAGAGCCGATCGGGCGCGAGGGGGGCCTCGCTGCTGGGAACGCGCAACGCGAAGTCGAGGTCCCCAGCGAGGTCGACGTCCTCGTAGCCCAGGACGATCGGCAGGCCGCGGGCGAGGTACTCGCGGGTCTTGAGCGAGCACGCCTGGCGCAGCCTTTTGCGGTGGAGACCGAGGGTCGCGACGGCGAGCGTGCTCTGCGCAGCGATCGCGTCGAGGGCGGGGCCCCGGAGCGTCCCGTGAAAGTGGACCGCGGTGCGCTCGAAGCGCTCCGTGGTCCCGGGCAGACGCCCCTGGTTCCCCACCACGTCGATGACCACCGACACCGCGCCGCGATATGGCCTGAAGCTGTCGATCAAGCGATCGACGCCGTGCCACGGCGTGGGGTTGCTGGCGATGAGGAGCAGCCGCAACGAGCGCCCATCGAAAGGGACGAAGCCCGTCGCGGTGACGCCGGAGACGTCGACGCCATTGGTGACGGTGATGGCGGGCTTCGGGCTCGAGGCGCGGGCCAGCTCGTAGTCGCGGATCTCGTCGGTCACGCCGACGACCCCGTGTGCGCGGTTGAGGATTCGTCGCCCGTTGATGCGCTCGAACCCCCAACGGACCAGGGCTGACGGTCGGAGGCCTTTGGAGAGATGCTCCTCGAGCTCCTTGGTGTGGTGAATGGTGGCGAGCTTCCGTTTCGAGTTCCGGAACAGCGCGGTCGGGTCGATGTCGAGCCCAGTGGAGTAGCGAAGCAGGACGACGTCGTAGCTCTCGAGGCGACTCACCGATCGCGACCGGCGCGCCTTGAGCCAGCGATCAGATGCGGGGCCGAGCCAGGAGTCGAAGCGCGCGAGGGTGAGCGCGCCCTCGACGCCTTCGCGCTCGCGGTTGACGATGAAGTAGTCGAGCGGAAATCCCATGGCCTTGCCGACGCGTGCCTGCCCCCGGACGGAGTGGAGAACCCCAGTGGGGATCTCGCCGGTGATCAGCGTCACCAGGGCGATGCGTGGGCTCACCAGCTCGCGATCCGCCTGAGCGTTCGATACGCGCCGCGCAGGGTGACGTAGGGCCGCGACTCGTAGGTGTTGGGGTAGTCCTCGTAGCGCTTCGGGGGCGCGTTCATGATCGCCGCGAAGCTCTCCTCCGTGAGACCGAGCTTCTTGATCACGAAAGCGCGGTCCTGCTGCTCGAGCGCCGCGTCGGCATAGGGAGGCTTCGCCATCTCGGCCAGCGCCTGGTCGCGCGTGACGTGGCCGGCCCAGATCTGATTCGAGAGGTGCGCCCGGCGCTTGTCGAAGCCGAACTTCTTCGGGAGGATGTGGCCCTGGAAGAAGCGCGTGTACACCGACTCGCAGTGCTTCCCGCCGTAGTTGCGCCAGCCGAGTTCGGCCTCCAGCTCCGCGATGGCGCGCGCGCGGTTGTAGTCGACGTAGTCGAGGATATTGAAGAGATAGTGCCGTGACCACGAGCGGTAGCGGAGCTGATCGAGCGGACTGAAGTGAGGGAACGTCGTCAGCGGACGCGAGCCGAACTTCTTCTGCAGCCCGTGGATGTAGCGCCAGTCCTGGTGCCCCTGGGACCAGGCGGGCGGGAGCATCAGCTCGTTGACCTTGTTCACCCCGAAGACCAGGTGCTGCACGCCGAGCGTCCACGCCATCTTCACCACGGTCGCAGTGATCGCGTGATCGCTGGGGACCTCGGAGTCGGGCGTCGAGGCCTTGAGGAAGGAGAGCTGTAGATCGCGGAACTCTTCCCAGTCGAGCACCTCGGCGTGGAAGTCGAAGCCCAGGCGCTTGACCACCGCCTGTTCGATGTTGGCGACCGCGGTCTCACTGTTCCAGCCGTTGTCGACGTGCACCGCGAGGCAGCGCAGTCCGTGGCGCTTGGCCAGGAGCGCGACGTAGGTGCTGTCCACGCCGCCGCTGACGCCGATGACACAGTCGTAGCGCTTGCGTTCGCCGTGCGCCTTGATGGCCGCGACACGGGACCGCAGCTGCGAGTCGCGCTCGGCGTCGGTGAGCTGGGAACGGCGGCGGTCGGCGTCGTACGCGCGACAGTGCTTGCACATGCCCTCGGCGTCGAACGTGATGTCCGGGTCGCTGGTGTCCATGATGCAGCGCGTACAGGTCCTGCGTTCGGTGGTCACGCCGCAAGTCCCTATCGTCCGCGCAGTTCTTCGGTGATGACGCGCAGCACCCGCATTCGAGACCTCGATACCGGATCGGCGCAACGCACGCCACTTGCAGCCGCAGTGAGGTCGGCACCCCCGTGTCCCGCCCGGGTTCACGCTTGAACGGGCGGGGGCCTTCCCCTACAAGTCGCGCACTCATCGGAAGTGTGCGTGACGGCTGGGACCATCACCATCGTCGACTACGGGCTCGGCAACCTCGGCTCGGTAGCCAACATGCTCCGCAAGCTCGGCGCCCAGGCGCAGATCTCGTCGAAGCCCGAAGTGCTCGAGATCGCCACGGCGCTCGTCCTGCCCGGCGTCGGGCACTTTGACACCGGCATGACGAACCTGCGGAGCCGCGGTTTCGAGGCGATCCTGACGCGGCGGGTGATGGAGAAGAAGGTGCCCGTGCTGGGCATCTGCCTGGGGGTGCAGTTGCTCGCGCGCGGTAGCGAAGAGGGCAAGGCGCCGGGCCTGGGCTGGATCGCCGCCGAGGTGAAGCGCTTCGCGTTGCCTCCGGGCCCGCGGTTGCCCATCCCGCACATGGGGTGGAACGAGGTGGAGACGAAGGACGAGGTGCTCTTCAAGGGACACGAGCCCGGTGAGAGCCGCTACTACTTCATGCACTCGTACCACCTGGTCGCGGACGACCCGACGGACATCGCGGCCTGGGGCAACTACGGCTACCGCTTCGGCGCGGCGGTACGGCGCGGGAACGTCTACGGCACGCAGTTCCACCCGGAGAAGAGTCACAGGCACGGTATGCAGGTGTTGCAGAACTGGCTGGAGGCGATCGGTCATGCTCCGTAGGCGCATCATTCCGAGCCTGCTCCTGCGCCACGGTGGCCTGGCCAAGACCGAGCGCTTCGCGAACCCGAAGTACGTGGGCGATCCGATCAACGCGGTGAAGATCTTCAACGAGAAGGAGGTCGACGAGCTCTTCCTCCTCGACATCACCTCCACGCGCGAGAACACGCCGCCCAACTTCAAGCTGGTGGAGGAGATCGTCTCCGAGGCGTTCATGCCCGTGGCCTACGGTGGCGCGGTGCGGTCGGTCGAAGACGCGCGCCAGCTGCTCTCACTCGGCGTGGAGAAGATCGCCCTCAACACGGGCGCGCTGTCGGACTTGCGGCTCGTGACGGAGCTCAAGACTCGCTACGGCGCCCAGTGCGTGGTGGGCGTGATCGATGTGAAAAAGAAGCTGCTCGGTGGCTTCGCGGTGTACTCGCACGCGGGCGCGAAGGTCGTCGAGAGCGATCCGGTGGCATGGGCGCAGCGCCTGGTGACTGCAGGCGCCGGCGAGATTTTTCTCCAGTCGGTCGATCGCGACGGCACGATGAGCGGCTTCGAGCTCGACCTGCTGAGGAAGTTCCGGGGAAAGCTCGACGTGCCGCTCGTCGCCGCCGGCGGAGGGGGGAGCGTCGAGCACATGAGGCAGGCCTTCGCCGCGTGCGAGCTCTCAGGGCTCGCCATCGGCGCGCGGTTCGTCTTCCAAGGGCCGCTTCGGGGCGTGCTCATCAACTACCTGACCCGGGCCGAGCTGAACCAACTGAGCGAGCGATAGCGTACGCGACGGCGAAGTATCACCGGGCAGGGCACCAACCAACGGCCTTCAACGAGTCAGGCCGTTCAAGAACGCCTGCAGCACGGCATCGCCACACTCGCGGTAGTGCCGATCATCGCGGTGGCGAAAGTAGGCGGCGCGCTCCGATTTGGAGACGTGGAGGCCGGCCTTGGCGAAGATCGCGGCGACGTCGGCGTCCTTGAGCGCAAAGGCGATGCGCACCTTCTTGAGAATCACGTTGTTGGTCACCGACGTCTCGAGCGGGGCCGGGGGCTGACCATCTGCCTTGCCGCGCTTGTAGATGACGAGGCCGTTGAGGAAGTGCGCCAGGACTTCGTGCGGGCAGGGCGCAAACCCCTCTTCGTCATCTCGCTTGAGGTACGAGGCGATGGCGGCCAGGTCGGCGTCGCCGCCGCCCATGTGCTGGATCTCGATGAGCGTCGCGTCATTCGCGTGCAGCAGGGACGCGAGGCTGCGCAGCGCATCGTTGTGGGTCACCGAGTGCGGCTTAGTCAGGGCCGCCTGGTGCTGTCAACACGCGCTCAGGGGTTGACGCCGCCACGCCGGCAGGACAAGGGCTGCGCATGTCCTCGCAATCGATCGCGCTGCTCGACACCGCCCTCGAGGCGCGCGCGGCGTTGCTCGATGCGCGGCACGAGTCGGCGGTGCGGCTCTTCAACGGTTTCGTCGAGGGGTTGCCGAACCTGGTAGTCGACCTGTACGGCACGACGCTGGTGCTGCACGACTACGCCGGCGATGAAGGCGACGAGCCGCTCGTTCGGGAAGCGACCGGCCACATCGCAAAAAAGTTTCCCTGGATCATCTGCGCGGTGTGGAAGCGTCGCCATTCGCAGTCGCTCGAGCTGCGCAACGGCACGCTCCTGCTGGGCGACAAGCCGCAGCTGACCCGCAAGGTGCTCGAAGGCGGCATCTGGTACGCGCTCGCGATCACTCAGCATCGCGACGTCGGCTTCTACCCCGACACCCGGCCGCTGCGGGCGTGGGCAAAAGCTGAGCTCGCGGGCAAGCGGGTGTTCAACACCTTCGCATACACCGGCAGCCTCGGGGTGGCGGCGCGCGCCGCGGGAGCCCACGTCCTGCACACCGACCTCAGCCGCCGCTCGCTCAACGTCGCCAAGGATTCGTACTCGCTCAACGGTTGGCCGATTCACAAGCGCGACTTCCGCGTCGGCGACTTCTTCGAGGTGGTCGGCCAGCTCAAGCGCGAGGGGCAGCTCTTTGACTGCGTGTTCATCGACCCGCCGTTCTTCTCGGTCACCCGCAAGGGCCGGGTCGACCTGCAGGCCAACGCGCTGCAGGTGCTCAACCGGGTGCGGCCGCTGATCGCTCACGACGGCACGCTGGCCTTCGTCAACAACGCCGTGTTCCTCTCGGGCGCCGAGCACATGGCGTCGCTCGAAGCGCTTTGCGGCGACGGCTACCTCTCGTTGGAGCAGATCGTCCCCGCCCCGGAGGACACCGCGGGTTACCCTTCGACCCGCGTGGGAACGCCCGCGGTCGACCCGTCTCCGTTCAACCACTCGACCAAGATGGTCATCTTGCGGGTGAAGCGGAAAGACGGGCGGCCGGCCACAGCTGGCGCGAACACCCAGCCTGTCAGTAGCGGCGATCCGGCCTGAGTTCTTCCTCGATGGGCCGCACCTCGATGCTGCCGATGCGCGCCGACGGCCAGCGCGCGGCCAGCGCGGTGGCTTCGCTAAGGTCGCTGGCCTCGATCAGGAAGAAGCCGCCCAGCGTTTCCTTCGTCTCGGCAAAGGGACCGTCCATCACCGACAGTCCCTCCTTGCGGACGCGCACGGTGGCCGCCGTCCGCACGCTCTGCAGCGCATGGGTGACGAGCAAGTGCCCGCTCTTTCGCAGCACCTCGACATAGGCCAGGGTCTCGCCGCGCAAGGCCTCCCACTCGCTCGGGGACAAGCTGTTCAGGTTCTCCTCTTCCTCATACGCAAGACACAGGAATTTCATCATCCCTCCAAGTCGTCACATGCCGTCATAGCAGCAGTCGAACGAGAGGGGTCGAAATCGACAACAGGCGACTACGGATCCAGGTTCTCCAGCGCGCCCGTGGCGAAGTCGAGGCGGCGGTAGTAGCAGTTGCGCGGTGCGCCGGTGTGGTTGGCGGTGTGGCAGATGCCGGCGCGGCGGGGGCGGACGCGGTAGAGCAGCGAGTTTTGCTCGCAGTTGACGCGCACTTCCAACAGCTCGAAGGTCTCGCCCGAGGTCTTGCCCTTTTCCCACAGCTCGTTGCGCGAGGTGCTCCAGAATACGGCCGTGCGCGTCTCGACGGCGACGCGCAGCGCGCGCTCATTGGCGTAGGCGACCAGGATGACCTCGCCGGTGTCCACGTTCTGCACCGCCACGGGAAGAATCTCCGGGCAGGCGGCGACCGCGCGCTGCAGCTTGCGGAAGTCGAGCTGCAGGCGCGTTCCTTCTTCCAGCTCCTTCATGCCCGCAACCTTGCACGGCGGAGCCGGTCGGTTCAACGCCGGTTCGACGTCAGTTGAAAAGGCGGTCCCAGACCGAGTGCTGCTTCTCGACCGGATCGGCAGCGAGCGCCGGCACGCGTCCGACGATCTCGTCGCCGTCCCTGACCACCACCTCGCCGACCGCCGCATTGGCCATCAGCGGCGCGTTGACGCTGCCGGGCACCGCCACTTCGAACGAGAAGCTGCGTTTTTGCCCGCGCCGGGTCAGCACGCTCAGGTTGGAGCCAGCAACGACGCGCACGAACCGGGGCTTGCCATCGCGCACCAGCAGGTTGTTCGTCACCGTGTCGCCCTGGTTGATGGCGACCAGCGCTTCGTAGTCGGTGAAGCCGCGCGTGAGCAGCGCGGCGGCGCTGGCAAAACACTCGCGCTTGTCGGGCACGCCGAGCACGACGGCGATGAGGCGGAAGCCCTTGCGCTGCGCCGTCGCCGTGACGTTGAACCCCGCCTGCTGGAAGTATCCGGTCTTGAGACCGTCCACCCAGCTCGTCTCGCGCACCAGGCGGTTGGTGTTGGTCAGGACCAGCTTGCCCTGGCGGAAGGTCGACTCTTTGGTGCCGGCCCAGCGCATGATGTCGGGGAACTGGACCACCTCGCGCGCCAACCGCGCCAGGTCGTAGGCACTGCTCAGGTCGGGTTGCTGACCCTTGTCGGGCGGCAGGCCGTGCACGCTGCGGTAGACCGTGTCGCGCATGCCGAGCTCGCGGGCGCGCGCGTTCATCAGCTCGACGAACGCGGGCCCCGATCCGGCCACCGCTTCGGCCACCGCCAGGGCCGCATCGTTGGCGGAGTGGATGACGATCGCCTCCATCATCTCCGCCAGTGGGAAGGTCTCACCCTGCTTCAGGTAGACTTGCGAACCGCCCATGCGACTGGCGAGCGTCGACGTCCTGATCGGATCGTCCCAGTGCAGCTGGCCATCGCGCACGCGCTCGGCGACCAGCAGCATGAGCATCATCTTGGTCATCGAAGCCGGCGGCGCCACCAGGTGCGCCTCGTGCTCGAACAGCACCGTACCCGACCCGGCGTCGATCAAGATCGCGGCCCGATAGGGCTCGTTCGCCGACCCGCTCGCGCGCGGCTCAGCCTGGCGCGCTTCGACCCCGCCGCTCCAACCGACCGCGACCGCCACAACCACCCACAGCCAACGCTTCATGCTCGCGTGCCTCCTCGACTCGCGACGAGGCTTATAGCAGAAGGGCCGGGCGCTCGGAACGGGCAATGTCACAACTGGCGTGCGACGGCGCGCTCGATCAACGCTGTGCGCGCTTCTGCGGCGTGCGCTTGTTGCGCGCGAACAGGCCGTCGATCGGCAAGTCCTTGAAGGTGCAGTAGCGCTCGACGCCCGCGGCGCCGATCTCGAAGGCCAGCTCCAGGACCAGGGCATCGTCGCTCGTCCCAATGTTGGGAATCCAGTCCGGTACGACGTCCATCGGGTCGAGGAGGTAGAGCACCGCAACGGCGAGAAGCGCCACCGTCTGATACGGGATTTGCGGACATTCGCCGGCGAAATGATCGTCGAGCAGTTGCAGCGCCACGTCGACCTGGCGCTCCATGCGCGGATGCGCGGTGGCCGCGGCCGCCGCCTTCTGGCGCGCCTCATCGCTCTGGCCGAGCAGCGTATCGATGTCGCCGGGCGCGACGAGAGCCGCTTTCTCGATCAGATAGTTGCGGAAATCGCTCGACTTGAGCAGCGGAGCATTGCGGGTCGTCTTGCGGGCGGGCTTTGCGCTGGGCATGCCGGCACGGAACTACGAACGGCGGGGTGAGTCAAGCGGGCGGGCCGCGGATGCCATTGGCCCCGAGGCCCGCCCGCAGCCGGACGACCGACGCACTGCGGGGCAGCGAGGTCGACGGTCGCCCGGTCAAACGGGTCGGCGAAGCGGCCGATCAGATCGTGCCGCGCCAGGCGCCGGTCTCCGCACCGCGCTCCTCGATGAAATGCTTGAATCGGTCGAGATCGCCTTCGATACGACTCCCGATCACCCCGAGCCAGCTGCCGATGTTCTCCAGCGCCCCTTCCGGCTCGTATTCCATTCGCACGGTGACGCGACAGCGCGTCGCTCCGAGCGGCTCGAACCGCACCTGCCCGGCGTTTCTGGCCCCCGACGTCGCGTGCCACGCGATGCGCTCGTCCGGGATCTGCTCGGTGATCTCGGCGTGCCACTCGCGCTCGATGCCGCCGATATCGGCGCGCCAGAAGAGCCGCTTGGGGTCGAGCTGCTCGACGCGCTCGACGCCTTCCATGAAACGCGGGAACTCCTCGAATTGCGTCCACTGATTGTACGCGGTCGAGATCGGCACGTCGACGTCCACCGAGCGCTCGATGGCCGAACCGTATTCGTCCGCCTCGCCGACGCGTTGCGGACTGCCCACCGGAGCGCGCCCGGCACCGCGCGCGCGATCTTCCTGTGTAAAGCCATCTGCCTGTTTCATCGGGATCTCCTCGTTATAGGTAAGGAGCCGCGCAAGGGCGCGGCCTTCCAATACGTGCGGGCGCCGGCCGCCAATGCCGGAACGCAGTCCCGCATTGGCGGCCACGGCGTGTTAACGCTGCTCGTTGTCGCGCTCCTTCGACCCGGGCTGTGCAGGCTTGCGCGGGCTCGGGTTGTCCTTGGTCCGCTTGGTCTGATCGGTCTGCGGCATGTGCGTCACCTCCCTTCTCTTCGGGGTTCGGCGCGATCGGCGGCGGGTAAGAAATGCTTCCCATCGCGGCGCGCCAGTGTTCGAGCGGGTGAGCAGAACCCGTGCCGAGCGCCGGCGCGCGTGGGAAAGCCGGCAGACGCGTGCCGACACACTCGAGAGCGGGTGCCGCTTCTCGATCCTACAGCCCGTTGTTACACTCGATGGACAAGACTACGTGCCCTCTGTTAGCGAAGGCCCTCGCACCTGATCCGCAATGCCGGGATCGAGACTACCCACGAACCGCTTTCCCCTCATCGCTTTCGCCGTGGCAGTGCTGCTCGTCGCGGCGACCGGAGGGATCGCCGTCTCTCGTCTGCAGCGGACCATGGACGCCGGCGACTGGTCGCGCCATGCGCTCGAGGTGCAGCAGCAAATCGGCGACGTGCTGAACGGTTTGCTCAATGCGGAGACCGGCCAGCGTGGCTACGTTCTCACCGGCGACGAAGCGTATCTCGAGCCCTATCGCACCGCCACAGAACAGATCGCCAGCGACCTGGCGCGTTTGCAGACACTCGCCGCTGACAATTCCCAGCAACGCGCCAACCTCGCCCGCCTGACGCCGCTGGTGAACGAGAAGCTGCGGGAGCTGGCGGAGGTCGTCGAGCTCCGGCGGAGCCGGGGCATCGAGGCGGCGCAGGCCCGCGTCGGCTTGAACATCGGCAAGCGGCGGATGGACGAGGCGCGGGCGGTCCTGCGCGAGATGGAGAGCGAGGAAGACCGCCTGTTCGGGCTGCGCATGGCGAAACGCGAGGCGCGGCGGCGCCAGACCGAGATGCTCATGGTGTTGGGCAATGTCCTGGCGTTGCTGGCCATGACCGCCTCGGCCGTCGCCCTGCAGCGGCAGATGGGCAGGCGGGCAGCGGCAGAGCGCCGGACGCGCGAGAGCGAGCAACGCCTGAGCACCACGCTGGCCAGTATCGGCGACGCGGTGATCGCCACCAACACGGCCGGCGCCGTGATGTTCATGAATCCGGTGGCGCAGGCGGCGACGGGTTGGACCCAGGCCGATGCCAAAGGCCGCCCCCTGGTCGAAGTATTTCGCATCGTCAACGAGGCAACCCGCCAATCCGTCGAGAATCCCGTCGACAAGGTACTGCGGGCAGGTCGCATCGTCGGCCTGGCGAACCATACGATCCTGATCGCGCGCGACGGCCGCGAGATTCCGATCGACGATAGCGCCGCCCCGATTCGCGACGGCGACGGCGAGATCATGGGCGTCGTGCTGGTGTTTCGCGACGTCGGCGAACGCAAGCAAGCCGAGCGCGACCGCGAACGCTCGATCCGCGCCGAGGCGGCCAATCAGGCCAAGGACGAGTTCCTCGCCGTGCTGTCGCACGAGCTGCGCTCGCCGCTGAACGCGATGTTGGGATGGGTGCGCGTGCTCAAGAGCGACGAGGCGCAACGCGACCGCGCCGTCGAGGTGCTCGAACGAAACATCGCCGCGCAAACCGCCCTGGTACAAGAGCTCCTCGACGTCTCGCGCATCGTGTCCGGCAAGCTCGAGCTGTCGCTCGCGCCCGTCGACCTGGCGGCCATCGTGCAAAGCACGGTCGATTTCCAGCGCCCCGCGGCCGACGAGAAGCAGTTGCACCTCAGCTATGAGCCGCCCGCGGGCGGAGTCCTCTTCGTCGACGGCGACCGCGAGCGACTGCACCAGATCATCGCCAACCTGCTCGAGAACGCCATCAAGTTCACCCCGCCCGGCGGTCGGGTGGAGGTGGCGTTGGCGGCGCGCGCGGGTCGCGCCTGGCTCTCGGTGCGCGACGACGGGGCGGGCATTGCCCCCGCCTTCCTGCCGCACGTGTTCGAACGCCTGCGTCAGGCGGACGCCACACAGGCCCGCGCGCACGGCGGCCTCGGACTGGGTCTGGCCATCGTCAAGTACCTGGTCGAACGCCACGGCGGCGAGGTGTGGGCGAAGAGCGACGGGCCGGGGAAAGGCGCGACATTCGAAGTCGCGCTCCCGCTCGGCGAGGTGCCGGCAGGCGCGCGGCTCACGCCGGCAGCAAGCCGCACCGCCATGGGGAGTCGGCTGCAGAACGTCTCCGTGCTCCTGGTCGAGGACGACACCGACACCCGCGTGGCGCTGACGCTGCTGCTCGAGCTCAATGGCGCTCAGGTCGTCGCGGCCGCCAGCGCCAGCGACGCCGTGACGGCGTTCGAACGCGCGCGCCCCATGGTGATCGTCAGCGACATCAGCATGCCCGGCGGCGACGGCTACCGCCTGTTGCGCGACTTGCGCGCCCGCGACGCCGCGCGTACGCCGGCAATTGCCATGACCGGACTGGCGAGCAACGAGGATCGCGCCGCGGCACTCGACGCCGGGTTTGACGAACATTTGCCCAAGCCGGTCGATCCCGATCTGCTGATCCAGTCGCTGCGCACCCTGGCCCTACGCCCGCCGGCGCGCGGCGGGGCGGGATCGACCTGATGGCCACCGCCGATCCGACCTCCACGCTCCCCGAAGACGTCAGCGAGCGCCACATGCGAGTGGTGCAATGGGGGCGCCGCACCGCCATCGCCGCGCTGTTCATCTTTCTCGCGCTCGGCGCCGCCGATCGACTTGGCGACAGCGCCCGCGGCATCATCCTGCGCGCCACCGGCGTGTACTTCCTCCTGCTGACGCTGATCCGCGCCATGGGCAAGCGCGAGCTGTCCCAGCTGACCCCGTTCGAGTTTCTGCTGCTGGTCCTCACCGGCGATCTGACCCAGAACGGCATCATGCAGGAAGACGAGACCCTCGTCGGCGCGGCGGTCGCGGTCGGCACCATCGCCTTCTGGGTGCTGTGCATGTCGTACCTGGACTTTCGCTGGCCGCGCACGCGCGGCGTGGTCGAGGGGCTGCCGGTGATCATCATCCGCGACGGGCAACTCCTGCACGACCGCTTGCGCTTCGAGCGCGTGCCGGTCGCCGAAGTCCTGGTCGCGGCCCGCGAGCACGGCATCGACGACTTGCGCAAAGTTCGGGTCGGAATTCTCGAATGCGACGGACAGTTCTCCTTCATCGGCCCTGAGGAGCAGGACGAGCCGATCCGTCACGGCCAGGGCTAGAACCAGACTTTCACGCTCCTCTTTTTTCTCGATCGCATCTGCGCCGCACATCTGGTGCCCTGGGAGGGCGGCGCGCGCGCGAGCGCGTGGAAGCTCTTACAGACGCGCCAGCGGTCACAGTTACAACCGGCCGTTGATTACGATCGCACGGCGCACGCGCGCAGTGCGCGGAGCGCGTGGCACGCTCGCTGCTCTCTTCCTGCTCGTCCGCAATACAACGAAAGAGAGGAGACGCAGCGCATGTATTTGCCAAAGCGACTGCAGAACGAAGAGGGGAAGGCCGGCTACCTGCTGATGTGGCTCGTCGGAGTTCCGCTACCGGTGTTGCTGGTGCTCTATCTGATCTTCCACTGATCGTTCGCATTCCGAGCCGCCTCGGATCAGGCGGCGCCGGGTGACTCTTTCGTCACGCGCGTGCACCTCTTACATTTTCTCGGTCAGGGTTACATCAACTCCGTTCCGCTCCGCGCTTTCGGCGATGCCAGGCAGGTCGTGAGACCATGGCACGGTCACTGCTCCACTGTCTGACGGACGGAACTGCCCTGACGACTCGTGCGGCCCGGCCGCGCGCCATGACGTCGGCCGTCGACGTCCGGCATCGGCACCACCAACTCCCAAACACAGACTCGAAGGAGACCACTTATGGCTCGTAAAGTGACCCGCAAAGTAGCGACCAAGAAGGTGACATCGATCTCCAAGCGGACGGTCGGTGCAGCCCGTTCGCTCGCCCGCTCCGCGAAGCGGGTCGTGACGGCGGTGCAGCGCAAGCCCCCGGTCCGCAAGAGCGCCACCGGCACCCAGCAGGATGCGGTCGCGTTGCTGCGCGCCGATCACAAGCGACTGCGCCAGCTTCTGACCGATCTGAAGGGGGCACAAACGCCAGCGCGCCGCCAGCGAGTCTTCGAGCAGGTGCAGGACGAGGTCAAGGCGCACACCACCATCGAGGAAGAACTCTTCTACCCGGCCTTCCGCGAGGCGGCGCAGACGAAGAAGGACCGCCAGATGTTCCACGAAGCCACCGAAGAGCACCACGCGGCGGACCTGGTCTTGAAGGAGACCGGCGGCGCCATGCACGAGCCGGACGTCTTCGCCGCGCGCGCCAAGGTGCTGAAGGAGCTCATCGAGCATCACGCCGAAGAGGAAGAGACCGATATGTTTCCCCGCGCCCGCAAGCTGCTGCCACCACCCGAGCTGCGCCGCCTGGGTGAAGAGATGGCAGCGCGCAAGCGCACCATGACTCAGCCGAGCGCGCTGCGCGCCATGGCCTCGTTCGTCGGCATCAGTTGATCGATCAGACCTACAACCCTCAAACGAAGGAGCACATGATGAACAAGCACACGAAACGTTGCGTCGTCGCCGGAGCCGTGCTGGCTGCGGTCGGATTCGGCTCACCCACCTACGCCGCCAACCAGCCCGATGCCTGGGTCACGACCAAGGCCAAGCTGGCGCTGATGACCACCGCCGACGTCAGCAGCATGGACGTCAACGTCGACACGATCGACGGGCGCGTCACCATTCACGGCACGGTCGGCTCGGACGCCGAGAAAGCGCGCGCCGAACAGGCCGTGCGCGGCGTCGAGGGCGTGAAGGAAATTCGCAATCTGCTCGCGGTCGTCCCGCCCAGTAAGCAGGAAGCCGTGGCGGCCACCGACGAGCAGATCAAGGACAAGGTCGAGGCCGCGTTGAAAGCCGATCCGGCCCTCACCGACAGCGACGTCGATGTCGCCTCGGTCAACAAGGGTATCGTCGTGCTGTCCGGCACCGCCGCGACGTTGAGCGATCATGTCCGCGCCGTCGAAACGGCGCGTGCCGTATCCGGCGTGCGCCAGGTGTCCAGCGAGGTGAAGAGCCCCGAGACGCTGAGCGACGCGGAGATCTGGCGCGACACGAAGCAGGCCGGCCGCGATGCCGGCAACGCCGTCAAGGGCGCCGGTGTGGCTGCCGGCGAGGCCGTGACCGACATGTGGATCACCACCGCCACCAAGGTGCGGCTGATGGCCAACGATCAAACGCCGTCGACGGCCATCAACGTAGACACGCGCAACGGCGTGGTGACCCTCTTCGGCATGGTGCCGACGGATGCTTCCAAGCGGGCGGCTGCGGCCGAGGCCGGGAAGGTCGACGGGGTCAAGAGCGTCAACAACCAACTCCAGGTCGTCGCCGAGCCGGCCCAGCCGGCCGTCAAGGCCAATGATGCGGAGATCAAGCAGACGGTCAGCGCCCGCGTCGACGACGACGTGATCAAGGATGCCGACATCGACGTCGAGGTCTCGGGCGGGGTCGTTCGCCTGACCGGAACCGTCGAGCGCCAGACCGATCGCCTGCGCGCCCTGACCAGTGCGCGCTCCACGCCCGGCGTGCGCTCGGTGGTCGACGAGTTGCGCATCCAGTCCAACTAGCGCCTAGTGAAGCACCGCGCGCAGCCGAGGGTGTCGATCCGTCACCCCGGCCGCGCTGCGTCATCGAGAAGGGGACGAGTCATGATGGACGAATTGGTCGAGTACGATCGCGCCGCGCAACGCACGGCACTGCCCGAGCGCAGCAATGGCGCGGACACCCCGCAGGTCGGCCTGGCGATTCGCCACATTCTCGTCCCCCTCGACGGCTCGCCGCTGGCCGAATGCGTCCTCCCCTACGTCGTCGCCGTCGCGCGCGCCACCGAGGCGCGCGTGTCGCTGCTGCAGGTGTTGGAAGTGGCGGGCGGCATGGCGACGGGGCGCAAGCACATCGACCCGCTCGAGTGGGAGATGGCGCGGGCGGAGTCGCACGGCTACCTCGCCGCGGTCGCCGCTCGGCTCGAAAGCGACGGCATCAGTGCCAGCGTCGAGCTCGTGCAGGGGCACGGGGCGGAGCAAATCTGTCAGCTCGCCAAGCGGCAGGCGGCAGACCTCATCGTGCTCGCCAGTCACGGTGACGGCGGTCGGCAGGCCTGGAATCTCGGCAGCACCGTCCAGAAGGTGATCAATGCCGCCACGACGTCACTGCTCGTCGTCCCCGCCCACGAGGCGCCCGCCACACCGCTGCCGGCCGTCCATCTGCATCGCATGCTGCTGCCGCTCGATTGCTCGCAGCGCGCCGAGTGCATCCTCCCGGCCGTGAGCGAGTTGGCGCGGCGCCACGGCGCCGAGCTGCTGCTCGCCCACGTCGTGCCCGAGCCCGAGATGCCGCGCCGCATGGGCCCGTCGAAAGAAGATCTCGATCTGGCGCGCCGCGTCGTCGACCGCAACCGCCGCGCCGCGTCGCGCTATCTACGCGACATCCAAAATCGTCTGGCAGGGGTATCCGAGCGCATCGATGTGCAGCTTTGTGTCGCTTCGCACCGCGCCCAGACCCTGCACGAGCTCGCCCAACGCGAAGGCATCGACCTGGTGATCCTGTCGGCGCACGGCAGTACGGGCGACGCACACCAGCGCTACGGCAGCGTCGCCGCGAAGTTCCTCCAGGGCGGGTACGGCCCGGTGATCATCCTGCAGGACCTCGCCGTACCGGCGCGTGACGAGCACGCCGCCGAGATGGTGCGAATAGGCAGTGTGACCAATTGAGCTCGGCCGCCGCCTCGGTGCCGCCGGTTGCTGCGCCGGAGCAGTCACCGGCAGGCGCCGAGCGGCTGCGCGCCCTCGCCGCCATCCCACTTGTCGCGCCGCGCGCGCGCGGGCGACGAGTGGTGGCGCGCTTGCGCGAGCCCGCGCGGGCGCTCGACGCCGCGTACGGCCGGCTGAGCACGGCGCCGCGCGAGCACATCGAGCGCTGGCGCGCCGCGGAGTGGCTGCTCGACAACCACTACATCGTGCGGCGTGCGCTGCGCAGCCTCGAAGAGGAATTTCCGGCCGGTTTCGAGCGCAAGTTGCGCTTGCTGTCGGCCGGGCCCTGGAAGAACCTGCCGCTCGCCTACGGTCTGGCGGCCGAGATCGTCGCCCTCGCCGACGGGCGCGTCGACTACGACTCCGTCGTCGCGGCGCTGGCCGAGTTCCAGACCCTGCGCAGCCTGACCATCGCCGAAGTCTGGGCGTTGCCGGCGCTGCTGCGGCTGGCGTTGCTGGAACAGTTGGGCGCGGCCGCGGCGGCGATCCCGGCCGCCGACGCGCCACTGGACGGCGCGATCCACGACGAGACGGGGCGCGTCGTCGCCAGCGCGATGCGCAGCCTGCGCACGCTCGAGGCGACGGACTGGAAACAGCTCTTCGAAGCCGTCAGCCTCACCGAACGCCGTCTGAGCGAGGACCCCGCCGGGGTGTATCGACAGATGAACTTCGCCACCCGCGACGCCTATCGCAAGGCAGTCGAGGAGCTCGCCGCCGGAACGTCGACCATCGACGAGGAAGCCGTGGCGGTCGAGGCGATCCGGATGGCTCACGCCGGCGACGGGCGCCGCGGGCATGTCGGCTTCTATCTCATCGATGCCGGCCGCGCCGCCCTCGAACGGCAGATCGGCTATCGGCCGACCTGGCGCGCGCGCCAACGCCGCTTTTTCACCGACTACCCCACGGCCGTGTACCTCGGGTCGATCGGCGCGTTCGGCGCGTGCTTCGCAATCGCCGGCGTCACCGCGCTCGGGGTGACGGGCGCCGGCCTGGGGTGGATCGGCGCAGCCATTCCCCTGTTGCTCATCGCGGCGACGACGGTGGCCGTCAGCCTGGTCAACGACCTGCTGACGCGGCTGCTGCCGCCGCGCGCGCTGCCCAAGCTCGACTACGCGCGCGGCCTGCCGCCGCACGCGCGCACGCTCGTCGCCGTGCCGACGCTGCTCGCCGACGACGCCGAGATCGACGGCCTGCTCGCCTCGCTCGAGTTTCGCTTTCTCGGCAACCGCGATCCGCAGGTGCACTTCGCTCTGCTCACCGATCTCGCCGACGCGGCGGCCGAATATCTGCCGGACGACGAGGCCCTGGTGCAGCGCGCCATCGCCGGCATTGCCGCCCTCAACGCGCGCTACGAACAGAACGGCAGCGGCCCCTTTCACCTCCTCCACCGCCCGCGGCGGTGGAATCCGAACGAAGGCGTGTGGATGGGGTGGGAGCGCAAACGCGGCAAGCTGACGGAGCTGAACCGCTGGTTGCTCGGAGCGGACGCCACCGACTTCGCGCTGCACGTCGGCGCCGACGATTTCCGCATCGGCGTGCGTTTCGTCGTCGTGCTCGACGCCGACACCGACCTGCCGCGCGACACGGTGCGCGAGCTCGCGGCGGCCCTCGCGCATCCGCTCAACCAGGCCGAGTTCGCTGCCGATGCGGAGACGATCGTCGCCGGCTACACCATCTTGCAACCGCGCGTCGAGATCAGCCCGCTCAGCGCCGACACCTCGCGCTTCTCCGCGCTGTACAGTCCGGCCGCCGGACTCGACCCCTACACCCGCGCCGTCTCCGACCTCTACCAGGACCTTTTCGCCGAGGGCAGCTTCATCGGCAAAGGCATCTACGACGTCGCCGCCTTCGAGCGCAGCCTCGCCGGCACCGTGCCCGAAAATGCCCTGCTCAGCCACGATCTCTTTGAAGGCCTGCAGGGCCGCGCCGGGCTGGTCTCCGACACCGTGCTGCTCGAGGACTATCCCTCGCAGTACCTCTCCCACGCGCGGCGGCTGGCGCGTTGGGTGCGCGGCGACTGGCAGCTGCTGCCGTGGCTGGGCCGCTCCGTGCCGGGGGCGGACGGCGTGCGGCCCAACCGCCTGAACGCCATCGCGCGCTGGAAGATCGCCGACAACCTGCGCCGCAGCCTGGTCGCCCCGGCCGTGTTGCTCCTGCTGCTGCTCGCGTGGGGCGCCCTTCCGGCCCCCGGCTGGTGGACCATCGCCGCGCTCTGTGTGGTGGGCATGCCGGTCCTGCTCGCCATCGCCGCCCGGCCGGTCGCCGTGCTGCGCCGCTGGATCAAGGGCCCGACGGCGGCGATCGACCTGCCGTCGCTGCGCCCGCCGCTGACCCACTGGGTGTGCGAGCTGGCATTCCTGCCGCACACGGCCGCGGTGGTCAGCGCCGCCATCGCCCGCACGCTGCTGCGCGTCTACGTCACGCGGCGCCACCTGCTGCAGTGGACCTCGGCGGCCCACACCGAGCGCCTGCTCGCCGCGGGCTCCGCCTTGCGGTTATGGATCGAGATGGCGGTCGCACCGCTGCTGGCGCTCGCGACGACCGCCGGCCTCGTCGCCTGGCGCCCCACCGCGCTGCCGGCCGCCGCCCCGTTGTTGCTGCTCTGGATCGGCGCCCCGGCGCTGGCCCGTTTTCTCAGTCAGCCGCCGGCGCGGCGCGAGCCCGCCGTGCAGCCGGACGATCTGCGCCGCCTGCGCGTGCTGGCGCGCCGCACCTGGTCGTTCTTCGAGACCTTTGTCGGTCCCGGCGACCAGTGGCTGCCGCCCGATCACTTCCAGGAGGACCCGCGCGGCGCCCTGGCGCGCCGCACGTCGCCGACCAACATCGGCCTGCTCCAGGTCGCCACACTCGCGGCGGTCGACTTCGGCTACAGCGGCGTGTTGCCGGCCGTGCTCCAGCTCAAGAACACCTTCGACACGCTCGACCGCCTCGAGCGCTACCGCGGGCACTTGCTCAATTGGTACGGCACCGCCGATCTCGAGCCCCTCGAGCCGCGTTACGTTTCGACCGTCGACAGCGGCAACCTCGCCGCCTGCCTGCTGGCGGTCAAGCAAGGCTGCATCGAGTTGCACGACGGCCCGGTGATGCACGAGCGGCAATGGCGCGGATTTCTCGACACGCTGGCCGTCTACCGCGAGGGCATCGACGCGGGTCCGCCCCGGGCCGCCGCCGCGCTGCTGCCGCTGATCGAGCAGATCGAGCGCACGGTCGAGGGCTGCCGCGCCGCGCCGGCGCAATGGCACCGCGCGGTGGTGCGGCTGCTCGGCGAGGACAGCGTGGCGCTCGATCGCCGGCTGGTCGCGCTGCTCGAATCGGAGCCGGGGCTCTTCGAGCCGGCAGTGCTGAGCGAGCTGCGCCACTGGTCGGGCAGCCTGCGGCTGCACCTCGAGCGCATGCAGCGCGAGATGGACATGCTGCTGCCGTGGCTCGGGGCGTGGGAAGAGCTCCCGGCTTTCCTCTCGGGCCCCTTGCCGCCGGCGCTTGCCGAGGCGTGGCAGCGCCTGGCGTCGATCGCCGCGGCGATCCCGTCGGCGGCCGAGCTGCCAGCGGTCATCGGGACGGCCCGGCAATCGCTGTCCGACCTGCGGACGGAACTGGTGCAGCACGCGGCAGCATCCGATGCGCAGGAGTGGTGCCAGCATCTCGACGCCGCATTGGCCGCCGCCGCGCAGTTGGGCGACTACCTGGGGGCGCGCTTGCGCGAGACGGCCGCGCGCGCGGAGGCGCTCGCCCTGGGTATGGATTTCACCCTGCTCTACGACCGCCGGCGCCGCCTGTTTTGCGTCGGCTACAACGTCAGCGCCGGGCGACTCGACGATTTTCACTACGACCTGCTCGCCTCCGAGGCGCGCATGGCGAGCCTGGTGGCGATCGCCACCGGTCAGGTGCCGCAGGAGCACTGGCTGCACCTCGGCCGCCCGATCGGCGCGGTGGCCGGCGCGCGCGCGCTGCTGTCCTGGAGCGGCACGATGTTCGAATACCTCATGCCGGCGCTGCTCCTGCGCGAGGGCGAGACGACGCTGATCGGCCAGAGCTGCCGCGCCGCCGTGCGCGAGCAGATCGCGTATGCGCACCGCCACCGGGTGCCGTGGGGCATCTCCGAGTGCGGCTATGCGCAGGTCGACGCGCACCAGAACTACCAGTATCGCGCCTTCGGCGTCCCGGCCCTCGGTTTCAAGCGCGGCCTGGACGAGGATCTCGTCATCGCGCCCTACGCGTCGATGATCGCCTTGGCGTTGGCGCCCGCCGCCGTCGTCGAAAACCTCGAGCGCTTCCGCACCCTCGGTGCCTGGGGCCGCTACGGACTCTACGAGGCCGTGGACTTCACGCCCGGCCGGGCGGTCTCGGCCGACCAGCCAGCCATCGTGCGCTCGTTCATGGCGCACCATCAAGGCATGGTGCTGGCATCGCTCGACAACTTTCTCAACGGCAACGCCCTGATCGAACGCCTCCACCGCGAGCCGCTCATCAAGACCGCCGAGCTCCTGCTCTACGAGCGCCCGGCACAGGCCGCGCCGATCGATCAAGCACGCCACGATCCGGCGCGCGCGCCGCGCGCGCCGGCGCGGCGCCGCGCCATCGACGCGTGGGAAGTCCCCGTCGATGCGCCATTCCCACAGGCGCACGTGCTCTCCAACGGGCACTACAGCGTCGTGGTCACGGCCGCGGGCGGCGGTGGCAGCCGCTGTGGGCCGGCGGCGCTGACGCGTTGGTCGGCCGACACGACGCTCGACCGACCGGGCTTCCAGATCTATCTGCAGGATCAACTCGACCAGCGCTTCTGGCCCGTGTTCCGGGAACCCGGTGGCGATGCAGCGCTCCGGCGCGTCGTCTTCGATGCGCATCTGGTCGAACGGTCCGGGCGCTTCGACGGGCTGACGGTGCGCGAGCGCCTGACCGTCGCGCCCGACGCCGACGTCGAGATCCGCCATCTGACGATCAGTAGCGAGCGGCGCCGCCGCTTCTCCGTCACCAGCTTTGCCGAAGTGGTGCTGGGCGACGCGGCCTCCGACCGCCGGCATCCGGCTTTCAGCAAGCTGTTCGTCGAGAGCGAGTACGACGCCGAAGCGCACGCGTTGATCTTCCACCGCCGGCCGCGCACCCCCGGCGAGGCGCCGCTCTTTCTCGTCCACACGCTGGCGCTGCCGCGTCAGGGCGCGCGACCCGGCGGCTTCGATTGCGGGCGCGAGTCGTTCATCGGCCGCGGCGGATCGATCGATGCCCCGGCGGCGTTGGCGCGCGGCGGACCGCTGGCGGGCAGCACCGGGGCGACGCTCGACCCGATCATGGCGCTCGCCGCCACACTCGAGCTGCCGCCCAACCGCAGCCGCGAGCTGGCTTTCATCACCGCCGTCGCCGACTCGCGCGCCGCGGCGCTGGAGCTGGCGGGCCGCTACCGGGCCCTCACCGAGCTCGAGTGGACCTTCGACCTGGCGCGCCATCGCGCCGAGGTGGAGCTGGCCGAGCTCGGCATCGAGGGCAGCGATCTGCCGGCGCTGACCACCATTCTCTCCCTGTTGCTGTACCCGCATCCGCTCCTGCGCGTCGCGCCCGAGACGTCGGCGGGCAACACGGCCGGCCGCTCAGCGCTGTGGCGCCATGCGCTCTCCGGCGATCTGCCGATCCTGCTGGTGCGCGTCGGACACGCGGCGCACGCGCCGCTGCTGCCGCTGCTGCTGCGCGCGCAGGCCTTCTGGCGCGGCCGCGGCGTCGCCATCGACCTGGTCATCCTGAACGACAACACCACCAGCTACGACGCCCCGATCGACGACCACCTGCACCGCGCCATCGCCGCCGCCGGCGCCGAGAGCCGCCTGCATCGACCGGGCGGCGGCGTGTTCCTGCTGCAGGCCGATCAGATGACCGATGCCGAGCGCACCGCCTTGATGAGCGCGGCGCATGTCGTGCTCGACGGTACGCTCGCCAGTCTGGGCGAACAGCTCGGCGGCGCCGCGCCCTTCCCCGCCGATCTGCCGCAGCTGGTGCTGACGGCCGAGGATCGCCCGGCCGGCACCCCGCTGGCGCGGCGGAGGGATCTGTTGTTCGACAACGGTCTCGGCGGCTTCACGCCCGACGGCCGCGAGTACGTCATCCACCTCGCCCCCGGCGCGCACACCCCGGCGCCCTGGTCCAACGTCATCGCCAACCCGAACGCCGGCTGCGTCGTCACCGAGTCGGGCTGCGGCTACACCTGGGCACACAACAGCGGCGAGAACCGGCTGACGCCGTGGCGCAACGACCCGGTCGTCGACGAGCCCGGCGAAGTCGTCTACGTGCGCGACGAGGAGAGCGGCGCGGTGTGGTCGCCGACGCCGCGTCCCGCCCCCGGTCCGGGCGCCTACGAGATCCGTCACGGCATTGGCTACACCGTCTTCCGTCACCACTGCCGCGACCTCGAGCAGCAGCTGAGCCTGTTCGTGCCGCTGCACGATCCGGTGAAGATCGTCGAGCTGGAGATCGCCAACCGCTCCGACCGGCAGCGGCGGCTGACGGTGACGTATTTCGTCGAGTGGGTCCTCGGCACGACGCGCGAGGCAGGCGTGCCGCACATCGTCCCGTCGTTCGATCCCGAGTCCGAAACCCTGATGGCCGTCAACCCGTGGAACGACGACTTCGGCGGCGCCGTCGCGTTCGTCGCCGCCGGCCAACGCCTGCACGGCTATACGGCCGACCGGACCGAGTTTCTCGGTCGCCGCGGCGACCGCGCGCGCCCCGCGGCGCTGACGCGCATCGGTCTGGCGAGCGCGGTGCGCCCCGGCGCCGACCCGTGTGCCGCCTTGCAGGTGCACGTCGATCTCGCACCGGGTGAGCGCCGCACGGTGCACTTTCTGCTCGGCCAGGGCGCGTCTCACGACGCGGTGCGCGAGTTGGTGCGCCGCTACCGCGAGCCGGCCGCGGTGGAGGCCGCCCGACAAGCGGTCGCCGCGCGCTGGGAGCAACTGGTGGGCGCGCGCCGCGTGCACACGCCCGAGCCGGCGCTCGACGTGATGCTCAACCACTGGCTGCCCTATCAGACGCTCAGCGCTCGTGTCTGGGGGCGCACCGGCTTCCATCAGTCGAGCGGGGCCTTCGGATTTCGCGATCAGTTGCAGGACCTGGCCGCGCTCATCCCGCTGGTGCCCGAGCTCTGCCGCGCGCATCTGATCGAGGCCGCGAGCCACCAGTTCGAAGAAGGGGACGTGCTGCACTGGTGGCATCCGCCATCGGGGGCCGGGATTCGCAGTCGCTGTTCCGACGATCTGCTGTGGCTGCCGTTCGTCACCGCGCAGTACATCGAGGCTACCGGCGATAGCGCGGTGCTGACCGCGCCGGCGCCGTTTCTCAGCGGCGACCCGCTGGCCGCGTACGAGGCCGAGCGCTACGCGCGGTTCGCCACCGGGCCGCACGTCAACACGCTGTACGACCATTGCCTGCGCGCCGTCGAGAAAGCCGGGGCACTCGGACCGCACGGCCTGCCGCTGTTCGGCAGCGGCGACTGGAACGACGGCATGAACCGCGTCGGCGCCGGCGGGCGCGGCGAGAGTGTCTGGCTCGGCTGGTTCCTGTACGCGACGCTGCTGGCCTTCGCCCCGCTGTGCGATCGCGCCGACGACCGCGAGCACGGCGACGACCTGCGCGCGCGCGCCGCCGACTTGCGCACCGCGCTCGACCGCGACGCCTGGGATGGCCAGTGGTACCGGCGCGGGTACTACGACGACGGCAGCCCACTCGGCTCGGCGAGCCGCGACGAGTGCCGCATCGACTCGATCGCGCAATCGTGGGCGGTGCTCTCCGGCGCCGGTGAGCCCGAACGCGCGCGCACCGCCATGCGCTCGCTGCGCCAGCACCTCGTGCGCGCCCCCGAGCGGCTGCTGCCGCTGCTCGCCCCGCCGTTCGATCGCTCGGCGCAGGAACCGGGCTACGTGAAGGGCTATCCGCCCGGCGTGCGCGAAAACGGCGGCCAGTACACCCATGCCGCGGTGTGGGCCGTGTGGGCGCTGGCCTCGATTGGCGAAGTCGATCTCGCCGTGCGCCTGTTCGGCGACCTCATGCCGATCGCGCACGCGCTGACGCCCGAAGCGGTGCGCCGCTATCGCGTCGAGCCGTACGTCGTCGCCGCCGATATCTATTGCGGCCCGCAACACGCCGGCCGCGGTGGATGGACGTGGTACACCGGCTCGGCCGGGTGGGCGTATCGGTTCGGCTGGGAGGTCCTGCTCGGCCTGCGCCCCGCCGGGCGAGAGGGATGGCGCATCGAGCCCTCGATCCCCGCGACCTGGCCAGGGTTCGAGATCGATTTGACCGACGGCGAGACCGTGTACCACATCGAGGTCCGCAATCCCGATGGGCTCAGCGGCGGGACGGCGTCGCTGGAGCTCGATGGACGCCCGCTGCCGAGCGCGCTGCTACCGCGCCTGAGCGACGGCGCGCAGCATCAAGTCATCGCCACCTTGCGGCCCCCCGGCAGGGCCGATGCGGCCAGATCCGACTCGGCGGCGGCGGCAGTTCTTACAAACGGCCTGTAAGTTCTCCAATTGATGTCTCCCTGTCGGTCGCGCCGGCCATTGGTCCGGCAGCTGGCGCGCCCGTTGCTCAAACCACACTCCAGAAGACATGGAGTCCCGAATAACTGCTTCCCCGGGCGCATGGCGCTACGCCTCGGCCGTCGGAGCAGTGGCCGTTGCGACGTGGATGCGCCTGGGGCTGGATCCAGCCTTGGGGCGCGACCACGCCTTCTCCGCCTACTACATGGCCATTCTGTTCGCGGCCTGGCGCGGCGGACGAGGGCCGGCGCTTGCAGCACTGGGGCTCGGGCTCGCGGCAGAACAGCTCTTCGTCGGCACACGCCTCAGCCTGCCGGCGGGCAGTGCGACGACCGCGCTGGTCGGATTCGCGCTGAACGCCGCGGTCGGTCTCGCCATCGCACTCCTCGGCGGCGCCATGCACGCCGCGCGGCAGAGCGCCGACGCCGGCCGGTTGGTGACGTCCGAAGCGCTGGCAGACCGGCGCCGCGCCGAAGGTGAACTGCAGGCGCAGGAAGCCGCGTTGCGCAGCGCCGAGCTGCGGCTCCGCAGCGTGGTCGACTCGGGCATGCTGGCGATGACGTTCTGGACCGCCGCGGGTGACATCATCGATCCCAACGACGCGTACCTGCAATTGATCGGGTTCACGCGCGAGGAGTTCGAGCGCCGCCGCCCGACCTGGCGCGCCGTGACCGCGCCGGAGTTCGCCGAGATCGACGCCCGGGCGCTGCGCGAGATAGCGGCCACCGGCCGGTGCACGCCATTCGAGAAGGACTACGTGAGACAGGACGGCCAGCGCGTCGCCGTGCTGGTCGGGGCGGCGCAGCTGCGGCCCGGCGAGGGCGTGGCCTTCGCGGTCGATCTCACGGAACGCAAACGCGCCGAAGCGGCGCTGCGTGCGGCCGAGGCAGAGCTGCGCGAGGCCGACACGCGCAAGGACCGCTTTCTCGCCACCCTGGCGCACGAGTTGCGCAACCCCCTCGGACCGATCTGCAACGCCGTCGAGATTCTCCGCGCCAGCACGGACGGGACGCGCGTCGAGCAGGCGCGCGCGATGATCGACCGTCAGGTCGCGCACATGGCGCGGCTGATCGACGACCTGCTCGACGTGTCGCGGATCACCCACGGCACCGTGCCGCTGCGCCCACAGGACCTCGACCTCGCCCTCGTGGCGCGGCAGGCCATCGATCAGGCGCGACCGCTGATCGACGCCAAGCAGCAGCGGCTGAGCCTCGCGCTGCCCGCTGATCCGGTCTGCGTGCACGGCGATCCGGTGCGCCTGGTCCAGGTCGTCACCAATCTGCTCGACAACGCCGCCAAGTACTCCCCGGCAGGGGGCGAGATCAGCCTCGTCGTCGAACCGGTCGCCGGCGAGGCCGTCATCCGCGTGCGCGACAGCGGCCGCGGCATCGCGCCGGAGCTGTTGCCCAAGGTGTTCGACATGTTCGTCCACGGCAAGGCGCCGGCTGAGCGCCTGCAGGGCGGGCTCGGTCTGGGCCTGACGCTCGCCCGTGAGCTGGTGGAGATGCACGGCGGCCGTATCGCCGCGCACAGCGGCGGCGATGGGCAGGGGGCGGAATTCGCCGTCACGCTGCCGCTGGTGCGCACCGCTCGGCCGGCCGCGCCGGGCGACGACGCCGGGGCAGCGCCCGCGCCCGCGCCCCGCCCGTTGCGCGTGCTGATCGTCGAGGACAACGCCGATGCGGCGGCGAGCTTCGCCATCCTGCTCGAGCTGGCCGGGCACGAAGTGCACACGGCGGCCGACGGCGCCGCCGGCGTCGATCAGGCCATCGCCTGCGCGCCCGACGTGGCGTTCGTCGACATCGGGCTGCCGGGCATGGACGGCTACGAGGTCGCGCGGCGCCTGCGCCAACACGCCGCGCTGCGACACACCCGGCTCGTCGCACTCTCCGGCTACGGCCAGGAAGAGGACAAGCGCCAGGCGCGCGCCGCCGGATTCGATCGGCATCTCACCAAGCCGGTCGAGATCGACCGCGTGCGCGAGATCCTGGTCGAGCTGGCGGCAGCACCCGCGGCGGGCGGAGCCGAGCGCAATGCGACAGCTTGAAGGACCTGCCGGGGAGCCCGGTAGAAAGTACAAACGCTCGGCTCTCTCGGCACCCTGACCACCGCAACCCGATCGGCCGCGACCTGGCACGCGCTTGGCTCTTTACTCGGTCAGCACTCGCAATGCAGCGAGAGACTGAAAAGGAGCAAACCATGAGCGGAGCATTGGATAAGGCGAAGGGCCGCGTGAAGGAAGCGGCCGGCGCTCTCACGGGCGATCGCAAGCTGAAGCGCGAAGGCAAG
>CAYVUV010000046.1:0-13209 GCA_964455095.1 uncultured Binatia bacterium (SeqCode) | reverse complement strand
GCGCGAGGTGGGCAAGGTGCTCGGCTTCGCGCCCGGGCAAGTCGACCGCCTGTCGAAGCTGCTGCAGCGCTTCGAGTTTCGCGACGACCAGGACGATCTGGGCAAGCAGCTGCGCGCCGGCGGCGTCGACCCGAGCGCGCCCCGCGTGCAATTGCTGGTCGATCTGGTCGGCCGCATCCAGAACCTGCCGCGCCACCTCGGTCAGCATTCCGGTGGCATGGTCATCGCGGCCGGACGGCTCGACGAGGTGGTGCCGCTCGAGCCGGCGTCGATGCCGGGGCGCGTGGTGGTGCAGTGGGACAAGGACGATTGCGCCGATCTCGGCATCATCAAGGTCGATCTGCTCGGCCTCGGCATGATGGCGGTGCTGGAAGAGACGCTGCCGCTGATCCAGGTGCACGAGGGCGTCGCCGTCGATCTGGCGCACCTGCCGCCCGACGATCCAAAAACCTACGCCATGCTGCGCCAGGCCGACACCATCGGCGTCTTCCAGGTCGAGAGCCGCGCCCAGATGGCGACGCTGCCGCGCATGAAGCCGGAGCGCTTCTACGACCTGGTCGTCGAGGTGGCGATCATCCGCCCCGGTCCGATCGTCGGCCAGATGGTCCATCCATACCTCGACCGCCGCAACGGCCGCGCGCCGGTGACCTACGCGCATCCCGACCTCGGGCCGATCCTCAAACGCACGCTCGGCGTGCCGCTCTTCCAGGAACAGCTGCTGCGCATGGCGATGGTGCTGGCCGGCTTCACCGGCGGCGAGGCCGAGGAGCTGCGCCGCGCCATGGGCTTCAAGCGCTCGGTGGCGCGCATGAACGAGATCGAGACCAAGCTGCGCGCCGGCATGGCCGCGCGCGGCATCAGCGGGCAGACGGCGGACGACATCGTGCGCAGCATCACGTCGTTCGCCCTCTACGGCTTTCCCGAATCGCATGCCGCCAGCTTCGCGCTGCTCGCCTACGCCTCGGCCTACCTGCGCGCGCACCACCTCGCCGCTTTCACCTGCGCCATGCTCAACAACTGGCCGCTCGGCTTCTATCACCCGGCGACGCTGGTGAAGGACGCGCAGCGGCACGGGCTGCGAGTGCTGCCGATCGACGTGATGCGCTCGGGGTGGAAATGTTCGCTGGAGCGGGACAGCGCCGCCCTCGCGCTGCGGCTCGGCCTGCGCTACGTCACCGGCTTGCGCCAGGAGGTCGGCGAGCGCATCGAAGCCGCGCGCGGCGCGGCGCCGTTCGTGTCCCTCGCCGATGTCGCGGCGCGCGCGGCGCTGCGCGACGACGAGCTGCAGCGCCTGGCCCACATCGGCGCCTTTGCCGCCTTCGGCTTGTCGCGCCGCGAGGCGCTCTGGCAAGCGTCAGCTCTTCCGGAGCGCGGCAGCTTGTTTGCCGCGCGCCCGCAGCAGTCGAGTGCACCCGCTGCCGCAGCCAGTCCACTCCCAGCCATGTCGCTGCTCGACCGCACCCTGGCCGACTACCGCGGCACCGGCGTCACTGTCGGTCCGCAGCTCCTGCGCCATCTGCGCGAGGAGCTCACCGCCGCCGGCGTCGTGCGCGCCTGCGATCTGCCGCGCCAGCGCGACGGCAGTTGGGTGAAGATCGCGGGGCTCGTCATCGTGCGCCAGCGCCCCGGCAGCGCCAAGGGCTTCTGCTTCCTCACCCTCGAAGACGAGACCGGGCTCAGCAACGCGGTCGTCGTGCCGGACATGTTCCAGCAGCACCGCGCCGTCATCCACACCGCCACGCTGCTCGAGGTCGAGGGCCCGCTGCAGATCGCCGACGGCGTCATCCACGTGCGCGCCCGCCGCTTCCGCGAGCTCACGCTGCCGCAACAGGCCATCGCGCAGACCGGCCGCGGCTACCGCATGCGCGTCAAACCGGAAGACGAGCCGCCGCCGTTGCCGAAGTCGCACGACTTCCGGTGATCAAGCTTCGCGTCTTCGCGGCTTCGTGTGAACCAAAAGAGATGAGCCTCACGCGAAGGCGCGAAGACGCGAAGGAGAGCACTCTTTCCACAGACGGGGACAGAGCTTGGGTGGTGCGGTCTGTGTTGTGTATGTCTTTCGAATGAAACTTCGGCTGCGAAATCTCTCGGTGGCGGGATGACGGAGAGCATAGTCGGCGGGGTACTTCCTGACGTGCATGCGGGCTTTTTGGGCCGTGTGCTCGAGCGCTTGAAAACGGATGATCGCATCGTCGGCGTCGCGCTGGGCGGGTCGTATTTGACGCGGTCGATGGACGAGTTCAGCGATCTCGACTTCGTCGTTGCCTGCGAGCCCGGCACGTATGCCGAGGTGCTCGCCCAGCGCCCGACGATCGCCGCCGGACTTGGGCCGCTGCTCGCGGCGTTCACGGGTGAGCATGTCGGCGAGCCGCGGCTGTTGATCTGTTTGTACGGTCCGCCGCTGCTGCACGTCGATTTCAAGTTCGTCAGCCTCGCCGACGTTGCGGTGCGCGTCGAGGATCCTGACATTCTCTGGCAGCGAGATGGGCGGCTCGCGGCCGCTCTTGCTGCCGGGGCGGCGCGCTTCCCCGTGCCGGATGTGCAATGGATCGAGGACCGCTTCTGGATCTGGCTGCACTACGGCGCCGCCAAGGTCGGACGCGGTGAGCTCTTCGAGGCGATCGACTTCCTCGGCTTCTTGCGCGGCCAGGTCCTGGGGCCGCTGGCCCTGGCGGCTCGCGGCGCCCGGCCGACCGGCGTGCGCAAGCTGGAGACGTCGACGCCGGACTTGGCGGCGCGGATGCAGCGCACGCTGGCCAGTTACGACCGGCGCTCGTGCCTGAGTGCGCTGCGCGAAGCCGCGCAGATCTATCGCGATCTGCGCGCCACGCTCGACGGTGCGGCGCTGCGCCTCAATCGGCAAGCGGAAGCGGCGGCGCTGACCTATCTCGCCGAGATGGAGGCGCGATTCGGGGCGTAAGTATTTTGCGACACGGCTTGATGGTGCCCTTCGCGGTTATTTCAATACCCCCATCCAAACCTTCCCCCGCAAGGGGGGAAGGCTTTCGGATTCTGGCCTTCTCCCCTTCGGGGAGGATTTCCCTTTCGGCCTCCTCCCCCTCGACGGGGGAGGACTGAGGTGGGGGTGATTCAATGTCATTTCGACCGCCGCAGGCGCTACTTTTCGAGCTGTGCTTTCGCACCTTCGATGGCCAAAAGAAGTTGCGCATCGCCGGGATGTGCCTTCTCCGCCGCCTGGCACACGTCGAGCGCTTCCTGGAAGCGCTTCTCGCGGAACAGGTCGAGGCATTTGACCCCGATCTCCCGGCTGTCGGGCTTGCCGGAGTCATCGACGGGCGCCGACTGTGCAGCGGGTTCGGCCGCGGCTGGCGCGCCGGGCGCGGCGTGCTCGGCCGGCGTGTCGCTGGTGCATGCCGCCAGACAAACGGTCGCGATGATCAGAGCGAAATGGCGCATTGGTGTCATCCCTCTATAGCCTGCATGGCCTCCTAGCAGACTGCCGGCGTATCGGAAACCGCGTGCCGCACCGGCTTTTCAACGCAGCGACCTGAATGGTATCTCTCGGCCCCATGAGCGAAACAGTGCGAATCATCGGCGGGTATATCTCGCCGTACGTGCGCAAAGTCCTGGTCTGTCTCGACATGAAGGGCCTGCGCTACGAGATCGATCCAATCATTCCCTTTTTCGCCGATGATCGATTCTCGCAGCTGAGCCCGATTCGCCGCATTCCGGTGCTCATCGACGGGGACCTGACGCTGTCGGATTCCTCGGTCATCTGCCAGTACCTGGAAGACCGTCATCCCGAGCCCGCCCTCTATCCCGCCGACATCGCCGACCGCGCCCGCGCGCGCTGGCTGGAAGAGTACGCCGACTCGCGCATCGGCGAGGTGTTCATCTGGCGGCTGTTCAATCAGATCGTGATCAATCCGTTCGTGTGGGGCGAGCCGACGAACCAGGAGATTCTCGACCACACACTGAACGTCGAGATCCCCGACGTGCTCGACTATCTCGAGCGCCAGGTTCCGCCCGAGGGCTTTCTGTTCGGCAGTCCGTCGATCGCCGACATCTCCATCGCCTGCTTCTTTCGCAACGCCGCCTTCGCCCGCTTCCAGGTCGATGCGGCGCGCTGGCCGCGCACGGCGGCCTTCGTCGAGCGCGTGCTGGCCCTGCCGAGCTTCGAGAAGCTCAAGCCGATCGAAGATCGCCTGATCCGAACCCCGATCGATCAGCAGCGCGCGAAGTTGATCGAGATGGGTGCGCCGATTTCGAGTGAGACTCTTGGTACGAGCACGCCGCGCCGCGGCGTGATGCGCATCTGACGTCCGGCCGTTGCAGCGCTGCAACGCCGGTGGCTGGCGAGCAACGCGGGGACGCCTCTGCGGCGCATCATTTCGCACTGGTCGCATGGCGCGCCGAGGCACGGCACTTGTAGAATGCCGCCGCAGCTCCGACTTCCCCCTTTGAAAAAGGGGGAGCGAGGGGGATTTGTTCAGAAATGACTCCACTCGGAAAATCCCCCCTGGCCCCCCTTTTTCAAAGGGGGGAACCTGAGACGCCGAGTACCGCTAGTCCGAGTCGAAAGGAGTGTCCCGATGCCTGAGCGCCGCACCGTTCACCGGGTCTGTCCGTTCTGCGAAGCCACCTGCGGGCTCGCGGTCGAAGTCGAGGGCGAGGCCATCGTCAGCGTGCGCGGCGACAAGGACGACCCCTTCTCGCGTGGCTACATCTGCCCGAAGGCGTACGGGCTGAAGGAGCTGTACCACGATCCCGACCGATTGCGGCAGCCGGTGCGGCGCACGGCAAACGGGTGGGAGGCGATCAGCTGGGAGGAGGCCTACGAAGAGGTGGCGGCGCGATTGATCGCGGTGCGCGAGCAGCACGGCAACGACGCCGTCGGCATGTACACCGGCAACCCGCTGGTGCACGACCTCGGCGCGCTGCTCTACCGGCCGGTCCTGGTGCGCGCGCTGGCCAGCCGCAGTATTTTCAACTCGTCGGCCATCGACACCTTGCCCAAGATCGTCCAGACCGGGCTCATGTTCGGGCGCCAGTTCCCGACCGCTGTGCCGGTGCCCGATATCGACCGCACGCAGTACCTGCTGATCATCGGCGCCAACCCGGTGGTCTCGCACGGCAGCCTGATGACGATGCCCGATGCGCCGGGGCGCTTGAAGGGCGTGCTGGCGCGCGGCGGCAAGCTGGTCGTCGTCGATCCGCGCCGCACCGAGACAGCGAAGCTGGCCAGCGAGCACCTGTTCATCCGGCCGGCCACCGATGCCGCGTTTCTCCTGGCGCTGGTCCACACGCTGTTCGATGAGCAGTTGGTCGATCTCGGCGCCGCCGCGGGCCTGGTCGCCGGGCTCGAGACGGTCGAGGTCATCGCGCGCGAGTTCGTTCCGGAAGCGGTCGCCGACTACTGCGGTATTCCTGCGGCCGACATCCGGCGCATCGCGCGCGAGATGGCGGCGGCCGAGTCGGCGGCGTGTTACGGGCGGCTCGGCACCTGCGTGCAGGAGTTCGGCACGCTGGCGAGCTGGGGATGCGATCTGGTCAACCTGCTGACCGGCAACCTCGACCGACCGGGCGGTGTGATGTTCACCACGCCAGCGGCGCCGATCGATGCGGCGCTGCCGAAGGGGAAGGGCTTCGAGATCGGCCGCTGGCAGAGCCGCGTCAGCGGACAGCCGGAAGTGGGCGGGATGATCCCGTCGTCGACGATGGGCGAGGAGATGCTGACGCCGGGCGACGGCCAGGTGCGGGCGATGATCCTGTTGATGACCAACCCGGTGCGCAGCGCGGCGAACTCGCAGCAGCTCGAAGCGGCATTCGCGGGGTTAGACTTTCTCGTCGCGGTCGATTTCTACATCAACGAGACGACGCGGCATGCGCACATCATTCTGCCCACCCCGTCGCCGGCCGAGCAGGCAAACTACGAGGTCGCGCTCTACCTGCTCGCGGTCCGCAACGTCGCCAAGTGGTCATGGCCGGTCGTGCCCGTACCGCAGGGATATCCGGAGACCTGGCAGGTGCTGTCGAACATCGGCGCGCGATTGATGGGGTTGGGCGGCATGCCGGAGCAGGCCATCGACGACTTCGTCTTCCGCAAGTTCGCCGAGGGCGCGATCGACGAAAACTGTCCGTGGCCCGGCCTGACGGTCGACGAAGTCGTCGCGAAGGTCGAGGGCGGAATTGGCCCGGAGCGCATCGTCGACATGCTGCTGCGCATCGGACCGTACGGCGACGGCTTCGGGCGCCGGCCCGATGGTTTGACGCTGGCGAGGGTGCAGGCGGCATCGCATGGCATCGATCTCGGGCCGCTGCAGCCGCGTTTGCGCGAGGTCATCAACACGGTGAGCGGCGCCATCGATCTGATCCCGAAGACGATGACCGGCGACCTGCCGCGGCTGCGCGCCCACATGGCCGCGCGCGCCGCGGCCAGCGCCGGCGATCTGCTGCTGATCGGGCGCCGCGATCTGCGCTGCAGCAATTCGTTCATGCACAACCTGCCGGCGCTGGTGAAGGGGCGCGACCGCTGCACGCTACAGGTGTCATGCGAGGATGCGGGCCGCATGGGTCTGGCCGACGGCGGCGTGGCGCGCATCACCAGCCGCGTCGGCAGCGTGGTCGCCCCGGTCGAGGTCACGGCCGATCTCATGCCGGGGGTCGTCAGCCTGCCGCACGGCTGGGGGCACGATGTCGAGGAGGCGTGTCTGGCGGTGGCCAAGGCGCACGCCGGTGTGAACACGAACATCCTCACCGACGATCGCCTCTACGACGTGGCGAGCGGCACCGCCGTGCTGTTCGGCACGCCGGTCAGGATCGAGCCGGCCGCGTGAGCCCGAATCGGAAGGAGAAACGATGAAGCTCTACTCCGGCCCACTCAGTCTGTTCACTGCCAAGGTGCGCATCGGGCTCGACGAGAAGCAGCTGCCGTACGAACTGATCTCGGTGCCGTTCAGCCGCGCCGGCGGCTACTCCCCCAAGCTGCCCGAGATGCTGGCGATCAATCCGAAGGGGCAGGTGCCGGTGCTGATCGACGGCGACGTGTCGGTGTACGACTCGACGCTGATCCTGGAGTACCTCGAGGAGCGCTATCCGGAACCGCCGCTGTTCCCGCGCGACATCCCCGGGCGCGTGCGCTGCCGCCAGCTCGAGGCGGCCTCCGACGAGATGCTCTTTCCCTGGGTGTTGGAGTTGATCCACGAGGTCTTCTACAAACCCGACCCGGCCACGCGCGACGCGGCGCGCATTGCCAGGGCGCAGGCGGGCATCGCCGCCGAGCAGCAACGCCTCGACCAGCAGCTCGCCGGCCGCGAGTATCTGTGCGACCAGTTCACGGTCGCCGACGTCGCCTACTGTCTGACGTTGATGTTCGCGACCTCGCTGGGCGTACCGCCCGCGCCGGCGCTGCAAAACGTCGGTGCCTGGCACCTGCGCCTGCTGTCGCGCCCATCCGTCGGCCGCGAGGTCGAGCAGATGACCGCGGCTTCGCAGCGTTTGTGAGTTCCCCGGTTCCTTCTATTCCTGTCTTTGGGAGGGCGACGCTCCCGCGGAGCCTTCTGCCGCATTGAGGTACGGCTCGGCAGGAGCCTCGCCCTCCCGTTCGAGGGAGAGGAATTTCTTTGCGAATTGCCGGGCAAAACCGCGCTACCCCATCGGGTAGCGGATCTCTTTCCCGACGGCGTTGCAGGCGGCCAGAACGTCGGCCGACAGCGTGACGTCGGCGGCGGCGAGCGTGTCGTCGAGCTGCGCGGCCGAGGTGGCGCCGATGATGGTCGAGCCGACGAAGTCGTGCGTCAGCGTCCAGGCAATGGCCAGCGTGCTGGGGCTGATGCCGGCCTCGCGGGCGATGGCGGCGAGGCGTCGCGTCGACTCCAGCGTGCCGTCGTTGACGAAACGGCGGAACATCGTCTGCATGCGCGGGTTGCCGTGGGCGTAGAAAGTGAATCGCGCCCCTTCCGGGCGGGCGCCGTCGAGGTACTTGCCCGAGAGCACGCCGCCGGCCAGCGGGCTGAAGGGCAGCAGGCTGACCTGCTCGCGCCGGCAGACTTCGGCCAGCTCGTCCTCGAAGCGGCGGTGCAGGAGGCTGAAGTTGTTCTGGATCGTCTCGCAGCGCACGAGGTGGCGCACGTCGCTGGTCCACAGGCTCTTGGTCAGGCCATACGCCGTCTCGTTGCTGCAGCCGGCGTAGCGGATCTTGCCGGCCTCGACGAGCGCGGTCAGCGCTTCGAGCGTCTCTTCGATCGGCACGCCGCGGTCGGGCCAGTGCGTCTGATAGAGGTCGATGTAATCCGTGCGCAGCCGGCGCAGGCTGCCCTCGACGGCGCGCGTGATGTGATGGCGGTCGAGCGCGGTCTTGTTGGCGCGCACCGGGGCGAGGAACCAGCCCGAGCCCGGGCCGGCGACCTTGGTGGCAATGATCACCGCGTCGCGTGATTTGTCGGCCAGCCACTTGCCGACGATTTCCTCGCTGCGCCCGGCGTACTTGAAGTCCGGCGGCACCGGATAGACCTCGGCGATGTCGAGAAAGTCGACCCCGGCGTCGAAGGCGCGATCGAGGATCGCGCCGCTGGCGCGCTCGTCGGCCTGGTTGCCGAAGGTCATGGTGCCGAGACAGATCTCCGAGACGGTGAGGCCGCTGCGGCCAAGTTGGCGGCGTTTCATGCGCAGTCTCCTGAAAACTGGCGGGCGAGGGTCAACGCGCCGCGAGCGGCGTGTAGGTTCGCGCCCCGGGGCCGCAGTAGATCTGGCGCGGCCGGAACGTGCGCTGCTGCGGGTCGTCGAGCATCTCGTCCCATTGCGCCGCCCAGCCGATGAAGCGCGGCATGGCGAACAGCACCGGGAACAGCGCCGAGGGAAAGCCCATGGCGTGGTAGAGAATCGCTTCGTAGTAGTCGACGATCGGGTACAGGTCGTGCTCGACGAAATAGGCGTCCTCGCCGGCGCGGCGGTCGAGCTCGAGCGCGACGTCGAAGAGCGGCGGCCGGCCAGTGACGGTGAAGATCTTCTCGGCCTCCTCGCGCAGGATGCGCGCGCGCGGATCATAGGTGCGGTAGACGCGGTGTCCGAAGCCGGGCGGCTCCGCCTTCTCCTTCTTGACCCGCTCGATGTAGGCGGGGATGCGCTCGACCGAACCGATCCCATTCAGCATGGTGAGCACGGCCTCGTAGCCCTCGTCGTGGAAGCGACCGTAGAGACCGGCGGCGGCGGCAGCCGCGGCGGAGAAGGGGTCGCTCTTGGCGCTGCCGACGCAGCGCATGGTCGTCGTCGAGCAGGCCTGTTCGTGGTCGGCGTGCAGGATGAAGAGCACCTCGAGCGCGTGCGCGATCACCGGGTTCGGCGTGTATTTCAGCTCGGTGATCTTGAACATCATGTTGAGGAAGTTGCCGACGTAGGAGAGGTCGGTGTCGGGGAAGGCGTAGGGCATGCCGCGCCGGCGGCGATGGGCGAAGGCGGCGAGGGTGGGGACCTGGCCGAGCAGGCGCACGGCCTGGAGGCGTCGTGACGCCGGGTTGGCGATGTCGGACGCATCCGGGAAGAAGGTCGAGAGGGCGGCGACGGTGCTGATCAAGACTCCCATCGGGTGCGCATCGTGGCGAAACCCTTCGAGAAACCGGGTGGTGTACTGGTGAATGAGGTAGTGGTCGGCGATCTCCGCCTGCCAGGCGGCAAACTGGTCGGCATTGGGCAGCTCACCGTGGAAGATCAGGTAGGCGACCTCGAGGTAGGTGCTGTGCCGCGCCAGCTCTTCGACCGGATAGCCGCGGTAGCGCAGCGTGCCGCTCTGCCCGTCGAGAAAGGTGATGGCGCTGCGACAGGTGGCGGTGTGGCGCAGATTGGGGTCGAAGAAGATCAGCCCGGGGTCGCCAGGGCCGGTGCGGATGCGGCGCAGATCGGCGGCCGCTATGGCGCCGTCGGTGACGGGCAGCTCATAGGACTGGCCAGTGCGGTTGTCGGTGATGCTCAGCGTGTCGCGTGCCATGGACGTCCTCGCCTCCCGCTTCATACGGCCGCCCTCTCTCTACCAGCCCCTGTCGGGGGCATCCAGCCCACCCGGCCGTCGCGTCGGCGCCAGGTTTGCGTTATATTCCTTGCCACGGCGCTGGCGGGCACCGCCGGCGGCTGCCAAGGCCCACGGAGAGAGTAGCGAATGAGCGACCGGCCGTACGAAGAGCACGACCAGGGCGTGGTGACGGAGAGCGAGAAGAAGCTCAAGCCGCCCGCCATGTTCAAGGTGCTGCTGCACAACGACGATTACACGACCATGGAGTTCGTCGTGCAGATCCTGCAGAGCGTCTTTCACCGCTCGTTGGCGGAGGCGACGCAGATCATGCTGCACATCCACCGCAACGGCATCGGCGTCGCCGGCGTCTACACCTACGAGGTCGCCGAGACCAAGGTGGCCATCGTCGAGGCCATGGCGCGTCACCACACCAACGAGTATCCTCTCAAATGCACGATGGAAGAGGCGTGACCGACGCGCCGGCGAGGAGACGATGATCAGCCGAGAGCTCGAAGTCACCCTGAGCCTGGCCGTCCGCGAAGCGGCGCGCCGCCGGCACGAGTACCTGACGCTGGAGCACGTCCTCTACGCCCTGCTGTACGACACCGATGTGTCGGAGGTCATCCGCCACTGCGCCGGCGACGTCGAGCAGCTCAAGGGCGAGCTCAGCCGCTTCCTCGACGAGCGGGTCGAGAAGCTGCCCGACACGACCGAGGTGGAGCCGCAGCAGACGCTCGGCTTCCGCCGCGTGCTGCAGCGCGCCGCGCTGCACGTGCAGTCGGCTGGCAAGGACCAGATCCAGGGCCGCGACGTGCTGGTGTCGCTGTTCCGCGAGACCGAGTCGCACGCCGTCTACCTGCTCGAGCGCCAGGGCATCTCCCGCCTCGACGTGGTGAGCTTCATTTCGCACGGCGTCTCGAAGATCGCCACCGGCGACGAGGCCGAAAACAGCCCCGAGAGCGAGAGCGACGAAGAGGAGGGCCGCGGCGCCGAACCGCGCCGCCCGGCGCGCAAGCCGCTCGAGGCGTTCGCGGTCAATCTCAACAAGCGCGCTGCCGAGGGCGACATCGATCCGCTCATCGGCCGCGACGCGGAGATCGAGCGCACGGTGCATGTGCTCTGCCGCCGGCGCAAGAACAACCCGCTGTTCGTCGGCGATGCCGGCGTCGGCAAGACCGCCATCGCCGAGGGACTGGCGCTGAAGATCCACCTCAACCAAGTGCCGCCCGTCCTGCGCGGTGCGACGGTGTACGCGCTCGACATGGGCGCGCTGCTGGCGGGGACCAAGTACCGCGGCGAGTTCGAGCAGCGACTCAAGGCCGTCATCTCGGCACTGAAGAAGCAGCCCGGCGCGATCCTGTTCATCGACGAGATCCACACCGTCGTCGGTGCGGGCGCAACCAGCGGCGGCTCGATGGATGCTTCGAACATCCTCAAGCCGGTGCTCGCCTCGGGCAGCATCCGCTGCATCGGCTCGACCACCTACGACGAGTACCGCAGCTACTTCGAACGCGACCACGCCCTGGCGCGGCGCTTCCAGAAGATCGAGGTCGTCGAGCCCAGCATCGAGGAGACGTACCGCATTCTCAAAGGCCTCAAGACGGCCTACGAAGCGCACCACGGCGTCACCTACACCGACGCCGCGCTACGGGCGGCGGCGGACCTGTCGGCCAAGCACATCAACGATCGGCGCCTGCCGGACAAGGCCATCGACGTCATCGACGAGGCCGGCGCGGCGATCAAGATCCTGCCCGCGTCGCGGCAGAAGAAGACCGTGCGCGCCGGCGACGTGGAGCGCATCGTCGCCAAGATCGCCCGCATTCCAGCCCGCAGCGTGTCGGTGTCGGACAAGGAGCGCCTGCGCTCGCTGGAGACCGATCTGAAACTGGTGGTGTTCGGCCAGGACGCCGCCATCGAGACCGTCGCCAGCGCGATTCGCGTCGGCCGCGCCGGGCTGGGCCGGGCCGAGAAGCCGGTCGGGTCGTTCCTGTTCGCCGGACCCACCGGTGTCGGCAAGACCGAGGTGGCCAAGCAGCTGGCGCACGTGCTCGGGGTCACGTTCCTCCGCTTCGACATGAGCGAGTACATGGAGAAGCACACCGTGTCGCGGCTGATCGGCGCCCCGCCGGGCTACGTCGGGTTCGATCAAGGCGGGCTGCTCACCGAGGCGATCAATCGCAACCCGCACGCCGTGTTGCTGCTCGATGAGATCGAGAAGGCGCATCCGGACCTGTTCAACGTCCTGCTCCAGGTCATGGACCATGCGACCCTGACCGACAACAACGGGCGCAAGGCCGACTTCCGCCACGTCGTGCTGATCATGACCACCAACGCCGGGGCGCGCGAGATGGCCGCCCGGGCGATCGGCTTCGGTGGCCGCTCGGGGGCCGAACGCAGCAAGGAAGCGCTGGAAAAGCTGTTCACGCCGGAGTTCCGCAACCGGCTCGACGCCATGGTCCACTTCGCGCCGCTCAACCAGGAGAGCATCGAGCGCGTGGTCGACAAGTTCATCATGGAGCTCGACCTGCAGCTCAACGAGCGCAAGGTGTTCCTGTCGATCACCCCGGCGGCGCGGCACTACCTGGCGGAGAAGGGCTTCGATCCGACCTTCGGCGCGCGTCCGATGGCGCGGCTGATCCACAACGAGGTCAAGCAGGCCCTCGCCAACGAGCTGCTGTTCGGTTGCCTGCAGCACGGCGGCAAGGTGGTCGTCGACGTCGCCGATGGCGCGCTGGTGTTCAAGTACGAGGTCAAGGAGCCGGTGGCTACTGCTCCATCATCCGCAATGCCCACGGGATGATGACCAGGAGCTGAATGGCGTCGAAGACGCCGTGCGCCACGATGCAGGGCAGCAGACGCCCGGTCTGCCGCAGGCTGTGGCCGATGACCAGCGAGATCGCCAGCACGCTGACCAGCAGCAGCGGCAGACCGTAGCCGGCATGGCTGAGGGCGAAGAGCAGGCTCGACGCGATCCAGCCGACGCGCGGCTGCAGGAAGCCGCGAAAGAACGCCTCCTCGACCGTCATCGCCACGGCGATGATGATCAGCTTGCGCCACAACGGCAGCGTGCCGAGCCACAGCATGAGCGGCGGCACTTCGCCGGATTCTGGTGCCGCGCCGAGGGCACTAACCACGCTGGCGACGACGGCGGTGGTGATGATGGTCACCACCCAACCCATGCCGCCGACCCACAGGCCGCGCTCGATGTCGGCGGGGTGGATCTGGTCGAGCAGGAGGAAGCGCGC
>CAYVUV010000045.1:0-2552 GCA_964455095.1 uncultured Binatia bacterium (SeqCode) | reverse complement strand
CGCGTCGGCGATGTCGAGGATGTCGTAGCCGCGGTAGTGCAGATCGTTGCCGGTGCGGCCCACGGTGCACAGCGCGGTGTTGCCGGCGGTGACGCCCGACAGCGCGACCGATTTCTTCGGCTTGAAGCCGGGGTTCTGCGTTTCGTTGCTCATGGCTCTTCCGTGTGGGGCGGGCTCACTTCGAGCGCGCGAACAGTTCGTCGAGCTTGCGCTCGTAGTCCCAGTACCCGATCGAGTCGTACAGTTCCTGGCGCGTCTGCATCGTCGGCACGACCGCCTTCTGGGTGCCCTCGCGGCGCAGCGTGCGATAGACGTTGTCGGCGGCCTTGTTCATCGCGCGGAACGCCGACAGCGGGTAGAGCGCCATCGCGACCCCCGCGTCGCGCAACTCGTCGACGGTGAACAGCGGCGTCTGCCCGAACTCGGTAATGTTGGCGAGCACCGGCACCTTCACGGCCTCGGCGAAGCGGCGGTACATCGACAGCTCGGTGATTGCCTCGGGGAAGATGCCGTCGGCGCCGGCCTCGGCGCAGGCCACCGCGCGCTCGATCGCGCGATCGAGCCCCTCGACCGCCAGCGCGTCGGTGCGCGCCATGATGAAGAAGCCGGGGTCGGTGCGCGCGTCGGCCGCCGCCTTGATGCGGTCGACCATCTCGTCCTGGCCGACGATCTCCTTGCCGGGCCGATGGCCGCAGCGCTTGGCGCCGACCTGGTCCTCGATGTGCATCGCGGCGGCGCCCGCCTTGATCAGCGACTTCGTGGTACGCGCGACGTTGAAAGCCGACGCGCCGAAGCCGGTGTCGACGTCGACCAGCAGCGGCAGGTCGCAGACGTCGGTGATGCGCCGGACGTCGACCAGCACGTCCTCCAGCCCGGTGATGCCGAGGTCGGGCAGGCCAAGCGAGCCGGCGGCGACGCCGCCGCCCGACAGGTAGGCCGCGCGAAAGCCCGCGTGACGGGCCAGCAGCGCATGGTTGGCGTTGATCGCGCCGGGGATCTGCAGCGGCCGCTCGGCGGCCAGCGCGTCGCGGAACTTGCGTCCAGGGGTGCTCATGGTGGGCTCACGGGTTGGAGTCGATGTCCGGCCGCGCGTGCGGCCGGCCCCGGCAGGCGCGTGGCGCGGCCGTCGTCCGCGCCACGGCGGTGCCTCAGCCCAGCAGGTGCTTGACGCCCTCGCGCTCCTCGAACAGCTCCTTGAGCGTCAGGTCCATGCGTGCGCGGCTGAACTCGTCGATCTCCAGGCCCGTCACGCGGGTGTATTCGCCGCTGGCGCAGGTGACCGGCACCCCGTAGATCACGTCTTCGGGGATGCCGTACGTGCCGTCCGACGGAATGCCCATCGTGACCCACTTGCCGTTCGTTCCGAGCGCCCAGTCGCGCATGTGGTCGAGCGCGGCATTGGCGGCCGAGGCCGCCGACGACAGGCCGCGCGCCTCGATGATCGCGGCGCCGCGCTTGCCGACCGTGGGGATGAACGTGTCGCGGTTCCACGCCTCGTCGGCGATCATCGCCTTGACCGATTGCCCGCCGACGGTCGCGAAGCGGTAGTCGGGGTACATCGTCGGGCTGTGGTTGCCCCAGACGATCATCTTCTCGACCGCATCCACCGGCTTGCCGATGCGCGCGGCCACCTGCGACAGCGCGCGGTTGTGGTCGAGCCGAAGCATCGCGGTGAAGTTCTTCTTCGGCAGCCCCGGGGCCGAGCGCATCGCGATGAACGCGTTCGTGTTGGCCGGGTTGCCGACCACCAGGATGCGGCACTCGCGGCTGGCGACCTCGTCGAGCGCGCGGCCCTGCACGGTGAAGATCGCGCCGTTGGCCTCGAGCAGGTCCTTGCGCTCCATGCCCTTGGTGCGCGGGCGCGCGCCCACCAGCATCGCGTAGTCCGCGTCCTTGAACGCGACCTTGGGGTCGTCGGTGACGACGACGCCGGCCAGCAGCGGGAACGCGCAGTCCTCGAGCTCCATCACGACGCCCTTGACCGCGGGCAGCGCCGGCGTGATGTCGAGCAGCTGCAGGATCACGGGCTGGTCCTTTCCGAGCATGTCGCCGTTGGCGATCCGGAAAAGCAGGCTGTAGCCGATCTGGCCGGCAGCGCCGGTGACGGCGACGCGCTTGGCGGGCTTGGACATGGGGGGTGACCTTTCGTGGGGAGGGTGGAACCGGAGACGGCCGTTAGTCTAGGAGGCGGGTGCCGTGGTGTCAAGCCTGAGAGATATCTTATATAAGACATAAGAAACTGGACTTTTCGGCCTCGCAGTGGTTGAATCCACGTCATGAACGAGGTGTCCCGGACAGCGCAGCGAGGCGGCGGCACGGCCCGGCCTTCCGAGCCCGGGCCGACGTTCGCCCCGCTGTACCGGCAGATTCGCGAGCTGCTGCTGCGCGGGCTGCAGTCGGGCGAGTGGAAACCCGGCGAGCCGATCCCGAGCGAGACCGAGCTCGCCGCGCGCTACCGCGTCAGCCAGGGCACCGTGCGCAAGGCGATCGACGAACTGGCCGCCGCGAACCTCGTGGTTCGCCGCCAGGGCCGGGGCACTTTCGTCGCCTCG
>CAYVUV010000044.1:0-9936 GCA_964455095.1 uncultured Binatia bacterium (SeqCode) | reverse complement strand
GCCCCGCGGCCGCTCAGCATCACCGACATGGTGCGCATGCTCGAGTGCGACCACTACAACCACCGCCAGCTGCGCGGTGCGCTCGATGCCGCGGTGGCGGCGCGCACCCTGCGCCGCATCGGCAAGACGCGTTATCAGTGGGTGCGCGAGGCCGAGCGGCGTCCCGCGCCGCCGACCAGGGCGCGCGGCGCGGCAGCGCGCGAGGAAAGGCCGCGGCGCGGGCGCGGCGCGGCGGCGCGCGTCGAAGGGCGCTACGCGCGCGTGCGCGCCGGGTTCGGCTTTGTCGAGGTGTTAGGGCGCGCCGCTGACCGCTTTGCGCGCGACATTCTGATTCCGGCCGGCATGGAAGGCACGGCGCTGCACGGCGACCGCGTCGAGGTCGAGATCGTGCGCCGCGACGCGCGCTTGCGGCGCGTGGTCGGGCGCATTGCTGCCGTGACCGGGCCGGTCCACGAACGCATCATCGGCACGCTGCAGCCGTTGCGCAGCGGCTGGTGCCTGGTGCCGGAGCAGGAGCTGCTGCCGACGGTCGTACTCACCGGCGACACCATGCCGCGGCGCGATCAGGAAGGGCTGGTCGCGTTGGTGCGATTGACGCGCCGCGCGGCGGCGGGCGGGACGCCGTCGGGTGAGCTCGAGGAAGTGCTCGGCACGGCCGACGATCCGCAGGTGCAGTTTCTGTCGATCGCCTACGAACACGGCTTGCGCATCGAGTTTCCCGACGAGGTGGTGGCGGAAGCCGAACGGCTGCCGGCCGATCCGTCGGAAGCCGACTGCAGCGGCCGGCGCGATCTGCGCGCGCTGCCGTTCGTCACCATCGACGGCGAGACGGCGCGCGATTTCGACGACGCCGTCTGTCTCGAGCCGCTCGACGGCGGCGGCCACCGCTTGTGGGTCGCCATTGCCGACGTGTCGCACTACGTGCGCCCCGGCTCCGAGCTCGACGCCGAAGCGGCGCGGCGCGGCACCAGCGTCTACTACCCCGACCGCGCCATCCCGATGTTGCCGCCGCAGCTCTCGAACACCTTGTGCTCGCTCAACCCCGCTCGCGATCGCCTGGTGCTGGTGGCGGAGATGGTGCTCGACGCCGCCGGGCAGCGCCACGAGGCCCGGTTCTGCCGCGCCGTCATGCGCAGCCGCGCCCGCCTCACGTATACGCAGGTCGCGGCCGTGCTCTCGCAGGCCGACACGCCCGAGATCCGCGCCTGGCGCAGCGAGCTCGGCCCGTTGTTGCCGCAGCTCGAGCGCATGCAGGGGCTGATGCGCGTGCTGTTCCACAACCGCGTGCGGGCCGGTTCGCTCGACCTCGACCTGCCAGAGGCGCTGGTCGATCTCTCCGAGGAGGGGCGCAGCGTCGGCGTGCGCCTCCTGCAGCGCAACGACGCGCACCGGCTGATCGAGGAGTTCATGCTCGAGGCCAACCGCGCCGTAGCGGCCTATCTCGCGGAACAGGACGTGCCGTTCCCGTACCGCATCCATGAGCCGCCCGACCCCGACGACATCGACGAGCTGAACGCCTTCCTCGGTGCCTTCGGTGCGCACTGCGACTACGACACGCACGTGGCACCGCGCGACGTACAGCAGCTGCTCGGCCAGCTCGAAGGACACCGGCTGTCGCGCGTGTTGTCGCGCCAGGTGCTGCGCGCGCTGACCAAGGCGCAGTACAGCACCGCCAACGCCGGCCACTTCGGCCTCGCCTTTCGCGTCTACTGCCACTTCACCTCGCCGATTCGGCGCTATCCCGACCTGCTCGTCCATCGCCAGCTCGGCCGCGTCTTCGACGGCGACGCCGAGCGCGCCCGCGCCGAAGGCGAGCGCATGGAGCTGGCCAGCGTCGCCAGCTCGCAGGCCGAGCGCGAGGCGATGGAAGCCGAGCGCGCCATGCTGGATTTGAAGAAGGCGGAGTTCATGCTCGCGCACCTGCTCGAACCGTCGGCCGGCACCATCGTCTCGGTGACCAACTTCGGTTTCTTCGTCGAGCTCGACGCGTACCCGATCGAAGGCCTGGTGCGCGCCGAGGATCTCCCCGGCGACCGCTACACGTTCATCGAAGAGGAGCGCGCCCTCAAAGGCCTGCGCACCGGCCAGCGCTTCCGCCTCGGCGACCGCGTCGAAGTGGAAGCCACCAACGTCTCGCTGCGCCGCCGCCAGATCGACTTCGCGCTGCTCAACCGCCTGGCCTCGGGCAACGACGACCCGCGCCCGCGGCGCACGAAGCACGACAAGAAGCCCGCCAAAAACGCGCGCCCCTCGCGCGCGCCGGCGCCGAAGCGGGGCCGCAAGCGCAAGTAGTGGCCTTGGACCCCGAAGGGGTCGCATTCGCCAGCCCAGGGCAACGCCCTGGGTTTGAGAACAAGCGCATCAAGCCCTGTAAGGGCGCTGGTCGCCGCGTGTTCCGCCCCTTCAGGGCTACGACGTGGAACGTTCCCGTACCCAGGGCGTTGCCCTGGGCTGATGGATTTGACCCCTTCGGGGTCCAGAGGGTTCTAAGTGAAAGCCACTTCACTCCGTCGGATCGGCGAACTGCGGGGCGCGTTTCTGCATGTTCGCCTGCACCGCTTCGAGCTGGTTGGGCGAACCGATCAACCCGCGTTGGAGCTTCTCCTCCAGGCGCAGGCCCTCCTCGACCGAGGTCACGACGGCGCGGTTGAGCAGGTGCTTGCCGGCGCGGATGGCGTCGGGCGACTTGCCGGCGATGTCGCGCGCCATGGCCAGCGCGTCGTCGAGCGGCGCGGCTGAAACGCGCGTCGCCAGACCGAGGGCGACCGACTCGGCGCCGTCGACGATGCGGCCGGTGAAGGTCAGCTCCTTGGCGACGTCGAGGCGCACCAGGTGGCGCAGGGTCTGCGTGCCGGTCATGTCGGGGATCAGCCCCCACTTGATCTCCATCACCGACAGTCGCGCGTCGGGCGCCACCAGGCGCAGGTCGGCGGCGAGGGCGATCTGCAGGCCGCCGCCGAAGGCGACGCCGTGCACGGCGGCGATCACCGGCACGGGGATCTCGGTCCACACCCACGCCGCGCGCTGGGCGTAGTTGGCGGCGCTGCCGAACTCGCGTTCGAGCAGTCCCGGCCCCTCGCTGCGGCTCGCCATGCCCATGAAGCTGGCGAAGTCGAGCCCGGCGCAGAACGCGCGCCCCTCGCCCGACAGCACCACCGCGCGCACGCTGCGGTCAGCCGCCAGTGCCTTGCCGGTCTCGACGAGGGCTTCGAACATCGCCTGGTCGAGGGCGTTCATCTTCTCGGGACGGTTCAAGCGCACATCGGCGACTCCGTCGCGCATGGAGACGCTCACACGATCTGCCATCGGTCTGCTCCTTCTGGTGCGGGTTCCCGGTACCCTGGCATTGCGGCGCGGGTGAAGGCAACCGGGGTGGAGAGCGACCTCCCCTGGCGCACGTTTAGCCCCATCGGAGTCGGGGTCGGAATCGCTATCGGAATCGAAGGGCAACGATCAGTGGCATTGATCGATCCCGAGGCCGATACCGACTCCGACCCCGAGGAGAAGGTGGGAGTCGGAGCCCGCCCGTTTGCACCCACCCGGCGAACATGTTGCATTGCGCCGCGGATCGGCGCGCCTGCGATTCGGTGCTGATATGGCCGCTCGGCATTTGCTGTTCATCGATCACGCCGCCGCGCTGGGCGGTGCGGAGCTGGCGCTGTTGTTGTTGCTCGAGCATCTCGATCGGGCGCGGTTCGCGCCGCACGTGGCCGCGCCGCCGGGCGCGTTGGCCGCCGCGGCGCGCGCGCAGGGGCTACCGGTGCACGAGCTGCCGCTGGCGCAATTGCGCGCCAGTGTGGCGGCCCCGCTGCGGCTGGCGCGCGACGCGCGCGCGCTCGCGCGTATCGTGCGCGGCGAGCGCATCGAGCTGATCCAGGTGAACACCGTGCGCGCCGGGCCCTACGGTGCGCTGGCCGCGCGCCTGACCGGCCGGCCGTTGCTGTGGTTCGTGCACGACATCCTCGCGCCCGGCCTGTACACGCGCGCCATGTGCGCGACGGCGTCAGAAGTCATCGCCGTCTCGGCGGCGGCGGCGCGGGCGTTGCCGTGCGCGGCGCGGGCGCATGTCATTCACAACGGCGTGTCGCTCGACGCCTTTGCCGGCGATCGGCAGGCGGCCGCGGCGGCGCTGCGCGCCGCGTGGGGCGTACCGCCCGACGCGATGCTGGTCGGACAGGTCGCGCGGCTGCAAGCGTGGAAGGGCCAGCGCGACGTCCTCGCGGCCGCGGCAGCGCTGCGGGTCCAATGCCCCGATGTTCACTTTGCTCTCGTGGGCGGCAACATCTTCGGCGACGACGATGCGTACGTGCGCGAGCTGCACGCCGTCGTCGAGCAGCAACGGCTCGGCGACCGCGTGCACCTGGCCGGCCACCGCGACGACATCCCCAGCGTCCTCGCCGCGCTCGACATGCTCGTCCACGCCAGCGACCGCGAGCCGTTCGGCCGCATCCTCATCGAAGCCGGCGCCGCGGCGTTGCCCATCGTCGCCTATGCCGACGGCGCGGTCGGCGAGATCCTCGCGCACGAGCGCACGGGGTTGTTGGTCGCGCCCGGCGACGTGGCCGCTCTCGCCGCCGCCATCCGCCGTCTCGTTGCCGACCGCGCCCTCGGCCGCCGCCTCGGCGACAATGCGCGCGCCGACGTGGCGGCGCGATTCGACATCCGCCAGCTCGCGCCGCAGGTCGAGCGCGTCATCGACGCGGCGCTCGAAGCGGTTTGAGCCGGCCGGAGCATCCGTAGTACGGTCCGCGCACATTGGCATCGCCCGGCTCGGCTTCACTGATCAGGAGGTGGCATGGTCACGCTCTACCACTCTGCCCGCACGCGCTCGGTGCGCATCTATTGGCTGCTCGAGGAGCTCGGCATCCCGTTCGAGCTCAAGACGCTCGACTTCACGCCCGAAAATCTGAAGAGCTCCGAGTACCTGCAGCTCAACCCGCTCGGCAAGGTGCCGGCCATTCGCGACGGCGAGATGAGCCTGTTCGAATCGGGCGCCATCCTCCAGTATCTGATCGAGAAATACGGCCAGGGCCGCCTGGCGCCGCCGGTCGGATCGCCGGCGCGCGGCGCGTATCTGCAGTGGGTGCACTTCGCCGAGGCGACGGCGACGCCGCCGCTGTCCGAAATGGCGCAGCACATGCTGTTCAAGCCCGAGGCCGAGCGCATCCCCGCCGTCGTCGTCGACGCGCGCCAGCGCGCCGTCAACGTGCTCGCCGCACTGGAGCCGGTGCTGGCAGGCAAGCCCTTCCTGCTCGGCACCGAGTTCTGCGGCGCCGACATCATGCTCGGCTACACGCTGCTGCTGACGAAATGGTTCGGCCTGCTGAGCGGCGAGTACCCCAACCTCGTCGCCTACCTGGAACGCCTCGAGCGCCGGCCGGCACTGCAGAAGGCGCTGGGCTGAGCGCAGGCGGTCGGGGAAACATCGAATCACCCCCACCTCAATCCTCCCCCGTCGAGGGGGAGGAGGCCGGAGGCGGAAATCCTCCCCCCGGGGGTCGCTGGGGCTCTGAAGCCTTCCCCCCCTTGCGGGGGAAGGTTTGGATGGGGGTAACGAAACGCCGCGAAGCGCACCTCTATCGCTTCGCCTGTCGCGCCGATTGTTCCAGCTCGCGCTTGAGAGTCGACGACAGTGCCTGCATACCGGCGCAGTCCGCACGCGCCGCGGCGTCGAGCAGGGCGCGGGCCAGACCGGGGCCGTCGCGGGACGGGCTGTGCAGCGCCTGCCAGCTGAGGCCGTGCGCCGTCGAGGGATCGGCGCACGCCAGTTCGGCGAGATACGCGTTGACTGCGGAGAGCGGAGCAGCGGATTTCGCGCCGGCGGCCGAGAGGTCGGTGTGCTCGACGTTGGCCCCGTCGAAGATCGCGCCGCGCAACGTGGCGCCGCGCAGCAAGGCGCCCTGCATCTGCGCCCCGCGCAAGACGGCGTTGGTCAGATCCGCTCCCGACAGATCGGCGCCGCGCAGATCCGCGCCCTCGAGGATCGCCGACTCCAACTTGGCTCCCTGCAGGTTGGCGCCCCGGAGATACGCATGCGGGAGCTCCGCCTCTTTCATCTCCGCCTCGCTCAGATTCGCTCCGCAGAGCTTCGCGGAGTCGAGCTTCGCGTTCTGGAGTTTTGCCAACGCCAGCGTCGCGCGGTTCATCCGCGCGCGGCGAAGCGATCCCAGCTGAATCCGGGCCGAGGCCAGATTGGCGTCCTCGAGGACAGCGTCGTCGAACATGGAATCCTGCATCGACGCCCATCCGAAGTTCGCCCCGGCCAGCTGTGTGCGTCGCAGACCCGGATCCTCGCATTCGGGCGGATCGACACAGGCGCGCCGCGCGACGCAGTCGGACGGCAGCGGGTCAGTCGGGCCCTCGTCTGTGCGCACGCCGCGCAAGTCGAGCTTTGGCAGCACGGCATTGAACATGTCGGCGTGACGGAAATCGCGTCCCTGCAGAGCCTGGAACGGCGTCACCTTGATGAGCACGTCGCGCAGCTGCTCCGGCTGACTGGTATCGCGCAACGCGTTGATATCCTCGGAGCTCAGCGTGTTGGTGGTCAACACCTGTTCCCGCAGCTCCATGTTCTGAGCGAACCACGCCGTGCCGGGCTCGGAGCCGTCCGGGATCGTGGCCACGAACACTGAGACGAACAGCGTCGCAACACAGGCGAGGACGATGAGCATGGGCACGGAAAGAGCCCGGCGCAGCAGCGACTGCCAGCCGGGGGTGCGCGCGGCGATTCGAAAGCGGGGCCACAGGCGCGGCAGCAAGATGAAGGCGATCAAGATCACGTCCGCCGCGACGGCGGCGCGATGCAGCCAAGTGTCCATCGCGCTGTGGAACGGGAGGAACCGAATCTGGATCCACAGCAGCAGCGCCAGCGGCAACATGACCGCGGTCACCCAGGTGATGAAGGCCGACAACAGGTGCAGGAAGCGCGAGGGCGCCCCGCCGGTCAGGTAGAGGACATAGTAGAAGTTCGCCACCCGCTGGCGCAGCAAGGTCTGGTGATCCTTCGAGACTTTGTCCACCTCTTTGTCGAAGCGATCGAGCTCGTTGGCCAGGATCGACAGCTGCAGCAGCAGGTCCGAGTGCAGGAGCACGATCAGCCAGGGCGCGATGGAGTAGAAGCCGAACGGACCGATGATCGGGATCTGCGCGTTCAGCAGCGGCAGCGTGACCAGATTCGAAGCGCGCAGCAGCATCTCGTGCGTGGTCGCAGCCACGGTCACCGCCACATACGCGCCCACCGTGACGAACGTCACGAACCGCGTGCTGAGCGCCGCGGCCGCATCGTTCACCGAAGCCAGCAGCTTCTCGGCGTACTCTTCCCGTCCCTCCGCCATGCGCGCGCTCCTCGACTCGGCCAACTGTGCCCACCCGCGGCGCTGATTGCCACTGCTGCCCCTCTCGACGGTCTGTCGACTTCTCAACCTCCGGTCCCCCTCCTTTCCAAGAAGGGGTTAGGGGAGGTGTTTTTTGCAGCGGTATCCAGGAACGACCTCCCCCTAACCCCCTCCTTGGAAAGGAGGGGGAAATGTCCGCCAGAAGGAACCAGATGGACCGCACCTAGTTGTCAGGCAAAGCCCCGGCGCGGCACTGGTTTTTTCGCTGTCGCGCATGCCACACTGCCCGCGTGAGCGAGCCGCTCTGGTATTTCGCCTACGGCAGCAACATGTGCACGGCGATCTTCGTCGAGCGGCGCGGCATGCAGCCTTCCGCGGCGACCTGGGGGTGGGTCGAGGGATATCGCCTCTGCTTCGACCTGCCGGTCGGCCCGGGTGAGCGCGGCGTCGCCAACGTCGTCTGCGAAGACGGCGCCCGGACCTGCGGCGTGCTCTACCGCATCACGCCGGAGGAGGCCGCGCGCCTGGACGAGACCGAAGGCGTTCATCGCGGCTACTACGGCCGCGTCGCAATCGTCTGCGCCGCGGCCGAGGGCGAGACCATCGCGGCGTTCACCTACCAATCGCGCTACGGAACCGAGGGCCGCAAGCCGTCACCGCGCTACATGGGCCTGCTCCTCGACGGGGCCCTCGCCAACGGCTTGCCGGACGAGTACGTCGACTACCTGCGCAGCTTTCCCCTCGCCCTGGACGAGCGCCCCGAGCACGCTCCTGTTCCCCTCCCTACCAAGGAGGGGCCAGGGGAGGTTCCGAAATGATTTGACCATGCGCGCGCCGGCGTGAGACGTTCGAGCGATGGTGCAGACCGACAAGGCATGGAGGACAGTGCCGTGACTCCCCTTTCGCGGCGCGAGCTCATCAAGTTGTTGATCGCGGCGGGGGCCAGCCCGCTGATCGGGCGGATCCCCGCGCGGGCGCAGCTCGACCCCGGCGCCGTCTACCCCGACGGCGTGATCGCCGGCGACCCGCTGCCGCGCGGCAGCGTTATCTGGACCCGTGTCGTCACCGCCGAACAGGTCAAGCCGGTGCCGGTGCTGTGGATGGTGGCCGAGGACGAGGCCTTCACCCGCATCGTCGCCGGCGGCGCGAAGAACGCCAGGGCGCGCACGGGCTATACGGTGAAGGTCCGCGTCGGCGGCCTCGAGCCCGACCGCTGGTATTACTACCGCTTCGAGGTCGAGGGCGTCGCCTCGCGCGTCGGCCGGCTGCGCACGGCGCCAAAGCGCGGCAGCCACACGCCGCTGCGCTTCGCCTTCGCCAGCTGTCAGCAGCGCAACGCCAGCTTCTACGTCGCCCACCGGGCGATCGCCGAAGAGAACGTCGACTTCCTCATGCACCTCGGCGACTACATCTACGTGCACGACACGGCCGACCTGACGCTGGAGGACTACCGGCGTCGCTACCGGATCTTCCGCTCCAACCCGATGCTGCAGGACATGCACGCGCGGGTACCGATGGCGGTGATGTGGGACGATGGCGAGTTCTACAACGGCATCGACCGCACCGGTGACCCGGTGCGCCTGGCGGTGGCGAAGGACGCCTGGTTCGAGAACATGCCGGTGTTCGCCAAACCCGGCCGGCGCGCCTATCGATCGTTCGCCTGGGGTAGTCTGGCCGACGTGTTCATGATCGACGTGCGCGCCTACCGCGACCCGGAGGTGCCGACCAACTCGGGGACCGGAATCCTCGCCGGCACGGACACCCGCATTCCGGGTGGCGAGGAACTGTTCGCCCCCGGCCGCACGACGCTCGGAGCGACGCAGAAGCGCTGGTTCGAACGCCAGCTCGGACTCTCGAATTCGCGCTGGAAGCTGATCGGCAACCCGTACAACTTCAACCCGTTGAAGCTACAGGACTTCGACACGCCCGAGCTGCGCGAGATGAACCCCAACCTGCGCCACAACGAGGGCATCTACGTCGCCAACGAAGCATGGGACGACTACCAGGCCGAGCGGCGCGAGATCCTCGAAGTCATCCAACGGCGCGAGATCGACAACGTGGTCTTCACCAGCGGGCACACGCATGTCTTCTTCGCCTCCGAGCTGCAGCCCGACTTCGACGATCCGGCGTCGCCGACGCTCGCCTTCGACTTCGTCACCGGCTCGCTGACCGCCGACCCCGACCCGCGCGAGCTGGCACCGATCGAGGTTCTGCGCCTGGCCGAGCAGCTGCTCATCGGGCAGAACCAGCCGTACCTCAAGCTGGTCGATCTCGTCGCGCAGGGCTACGGCCTGGTCGACTGTACCCCCGACGAGCTCATCGTCACCTTGCGCTCCATCGACACCTTCGACATCGACGCCCAGCCAACGACCATTGCGCAGTTTCGCATCGCCAACGGCGCGACGCAGATGGAACGTCTGGTGTGAGGGCGCGTTTCTTGACAGTTCGAACAGGAGCCGCCTAACAGCCCGTTGAAAAAGTCGACCACGCGTAGCCCGAGATGATATGAAGCGCGGCATCCAACACCGGCGTGGATGTGGAGGTGGCAGCGGATGGCGATGGGACGGCGCGAGGGTAACCAAGCCAGCATGTGGGTGGCGAC
>CAYVUV010000043.1:0-4915 GCA_964455095.1 uncultured Binatia bacterium (SeqCode) | reverse complement strand
TGGCCGCGGTGCGCGGCGAGTTCGCGGTGTACTGCCTCGCCTTCAACCTCAAGAAGGCCCTGGGCCGCCGGGCCGGGGTCGTTATTATCGTCGTTTTGCGCCTCCCAGACACCTCCACGGGCCCCGAAGCGCTGGTATGGGCGATAGCCGTCGTGGACGCAGTCCATGGCGCCTAGCTCAGGCTTTCGTCTTCCATCCTGCTCGGCGGACTATTTATCGACAGTCTCGAAAGGAGGGGGGGCAGAGTAGGAGGTGTTCTCGCGCCGCGAAGTATCACTCGCCGAGCGGCGGCGGCGCCGGTGGCGGCTGGGCGTGGCGCGGCAGGTGGACGCGGAACAGCGAGCCGCGGCCGGGCTCGCTCTCGACGGCGATCGTGCCGCCGAGCTCGGCGAGCAGGCGGCGGACGATGTAGAGCCCGAGGCCGACGCCACCGCGCAGGTGGGCGGGGTCGCTTTCGATCTGGCGGAAGGGCTCGAAGATCGCCGGCAGCAGCTCGGCGTCGATGCCGATGCCGGTGTCGCGGACGGCGATCTCGACGCTGTCGGCGCCGGCGGTGGCGCTGATCGTGACCGTGCCCGCCTCGGTGAACTTGGCGGCGTTGCCGATCAGGTTCTTCAGTACGACCTTGAGCTTCGGGGCATCGCTGAGGATGCGCGGCAGGGGCGGGAGCAGCGGCCATTCGAACCGCACGCCGGGTTTGCGCTGGACGTCGCGCGTCTCGACGTCGACCTGGCCGATCAGCTCGCCGAGGTCGACCTCGCGCCACTGGACCGTGAGCTGCCCAGATTCGAAGCGGCTCATGTCGAGCGTCGCGCTGATCAATTCGAGCAACGCCTGGGCGTTGCGGTCGGCGCGCTCGAGCGTGTCGCGCTGGTCCGGTTGCAGCTCGCCGAACGTGCCGTCGAGCAGCAGGCTGTGGTAGCCGAGGATGATGTTGAGCGGCGTGCGCAGCTCGTGCGACATGGTGGCGACGAACTCCGACTTGAGCCGGTTGGCGCGGCTGAGCTCTTCGACGAGCCGCGCGTCCTCCAGCGCCAGCGAGGCGAGCTGCGCGATGCCGCGCGCCATGCCCTCCTGCTGGGCGGTGAAGGGGCCCGGGGCGTTGCGATACTCGGCGCTGAGCACACCGATGATCTCGTCGCCGCGCCGCAGCGCCATGTAGAGCGGGGTGCCCATGGCGAACTGTTCGACAATGGCGACGACGAGAGGGTCCTCTTCGGGTATCACGTGCGTGACGTCGGCGACGCGCAGGCGCGCGAGGACATTGGCCCCGGCCGACGCCGGCACGCGCAGCTCGCGCAGGAGCTCGGCCTCTTCCGGCGTATCGCCGTAGCCGGCCGCGACGCGGTAGATCCCCTCGCGCGGGTCGACCAGCATGGTGTGGCTGCGGTCGCACTCCAGCACGCGCGCCGTCACTTCGCAGAGGCGCTCGAGCAGTGCCGGGCTGTTGAGCGACGAGATCAGCTCGCGCCCGACGCGCGCCAGCGCCGTCGAGATGGCCGCCTTCTCGCGGTCGGCGCGGGCGCGGTCGGTGACGTCTTCGACGATGGTCACCGAGCCGAGCAGATGTCCGGGCTGGTCGAGCAGCGGCGCGAGGACCAGGCGCAGCTCCGACGACTTGCCCCACACCGAGACGTACGAGACCTCGAGGCGCTCGATCTGGTGGTGTTCGAGCACGTTGCGGTACGCCTGGGCAACGTTCGCCGCGCGCAGGGTCTCGAGCGTCATGACGTTGAACTGGCGCGTCGCCGCCTCGCTCGGCGAGCCGAAAATGGCGAGCGCCGCCGGGTTGGCATTGGTGACCTGCCCCTGCGCGTCGGTGAAGATGATGCCGACCGGCACCTGCTCCATCAGCAGCTGATACAGCTGCTGGCTTTTGCGCAGCGTGTCTTCGGTGTGCTTGCGCTCGGTGATGTCGCGGCTGTTGACCACGACGCCGCGCACGCTCGGGTCGTCGAGCCGGTTGCTGCCGATCGATTCGAGCGGTACCCAATGACCGTCGCGATGGCGGAAGCGAAAGGTGACCGGGACGGCGATGCCGGGCTGGTTGAGCGCCTCGGTGAACTGCGTCGCGACCTCCTGCAGATCGTCGGGGTGGATGAAGTCGAACGCGCTGCGGCCGAGCAGCTCCGCCGGCTCGTAGCCGAGCACCGGCCCCACCGCCGGGGTGTTGTAGAGCACGGCGCCGTCGGCGCCGAGCACGGTGATGACGTCGGAAGAGTACTGCACCAGGGCGCGGAATCGCGCCTCGCTGGAGTCGGGGGAATCGGTCGCCTTCATCGATGGTTCAGGCCCGCTGGGGGAGCGAGATCAGACGCATTGGTTCCAAGGTACCGCACCGGTGGCTGGAAACCAGCATTGCTTTGCACCTTGGGGGCAGCCCGTCAGGTTCCTCTCCCTGAGGGAGAGGAACCTGAGCCATGCCCGCCGCGCGCTGTGCCATTGAGGTCCGCCGATGGCGAGTCATGACCAGCTCACGGGTGCTATCGTGTTCGACATGGAGCTGGAGCCCAACCGCTGTTACCAGGCGCTGCGCAGCCGCGACCGGCGCTTCGATGGGCGCTTCTTCGTCGCCGTGCGGACGACCGGGATCTACTGCCGCCCGATCTGCCCGGCGCCGGCGCCCAAGCAGGAGAACGTACAGTTCTTCGCCTGTGCCGCCGCCGCCGAGGCCGCCGGCTACCGCGCCTGTCTGCGCTGTCGGCCGGAGACCTCGCCCGGCACGCCGGCGTGGGCCGGCACGTCGGCCGTGGTGTCGCGCGCGCTGCGGCTGATTCGACAGGGCGCGCTCGACGAGCACGGCATCGCCGGCCTCGCCGCGCGGCTCGGCATCGGGGCGCGCCAGCTGCGCCGCTTGTTCGCCAAGCATCTCGGCACCTCTCCGCTCGCCATCGCGCGCGCCCAGCGCCTGCACCTGGCGCGCGCGCTGATCGACGACACCGACCTCGCCGTCACCAAGATCGCCTTCGCCGCGGGGTTCAACAGCGTGCGGCAGTTCAACCACGCCGTGCGCGGGACGTTTGGCGACTCGCCGCGCGGGCTGCGGCGCCGGCGGCGGCGCTCGGCCAGCCTGGGCGGCGGCGAGTCGCTGGTCGTGCGCCTGCCGTATCGCCCGCCGTTCGACTGGGCGGCGATGGTGCGCTTCCTGGCGCCGCGCGCGACGCCGGGGGTCGAGGCGGTCACTGCCGAGCGCTACGCGCGGACGATCGAGATCGACGGCGCGGCGGGTACACTGGAAGTGGCGCCGGTGCCGGGCGAGTCGTGCCTGATGTTGCGCGCCCGGCTGCCGGAGGGAGCCGACGTCCTGCCGCTCGTCGAGCGGGCGCGGCGCATCTTCGACTTGACCGCCGATCCCCTGCAGATCGGCGAGCACTTGAAGGGCCACGGGGCGTTGGGCGCGCTCGTGACCGCGGCACCGGGGCTGCGCGTGCCGGGCGCGTGGGATCCATTCGAGCTGGCGATTCGGGCCATCCTCGGCCAGCAGGTCACCGTGCGCGGCGCGACGACGCTCACCGGCCGCCTGGTGCAGGCGCTCGGCCGTCCGGTGGCGGCGGAGGGCGGCCTGACGCATCTGTTCCCACGGCCGGAGGTCCTCGCCGACGGCGACCTGTCGGCGGTCGGGATTCCGCGCGCGCGCGCCGCCTCGATTCGGGCCCTGGCCCGCGCGGTGGCCGATGGAACGCTGGCACTCGATGCCTCGCGCGGCTTGGATGACGCGGTGGCGCGGCTGTGTGCGGTGCCCGGTGTCGGGCCGTGGACGGCGCAGTATATCGCCATGCGCGGGCTCGGCGAGCCGGATGCGTTCCCGGTCGGCGATCTCGGCTTGCGCCAGGCGCTCGGCAACGGCGCCGGCCCGTTGACAGCGGCGGCAGTGGAACGGCTCGCCGAGGCGTGGCGCCCCTGGCGGGCCTACGCCGCCATGCACCTGTGGACGAGTCTGGCGGCAAAGGAGGATCGATGATGCTCGCACGAACGGAATGTCCGTCGCCGATTGGCGACCTCACCCTGGCGCTGCGCGATGGACGCCTGTGCGCCATGGCGTTCGGCAATCACTGGCCGCGCACCGAACGCGGGCTGGCGCGCCGCGTCGGTGCGTTGTCCTATGGCCGAGCGACGGACTGCGGGCCGCTGCTGGCGCGTTTGCGCGACTACTTCGCCGGCGACGTGACGGCGCTCGATGCGATCGAAGTCGACGCCGGCGGCACACCGTTTCAGTCCGCCGTGTGGGCAGCGCTGCGCCGCGTGCCGGCCGGGCAGACGACCTCGTATGCCGCCCTGGCGCGCGCGGTGGGCGCACCGGCCGCGGTGCGCGCGGTCGGCGCCGCCAACGGCGCCAACCCCATCGCGCTGGTGATTCCCTGCCACCGCGCCATCGGCAGCGACGGCCGCCTGGTCGGCTACGCCGGCGGCATCGAGCGCAAGCAGTGGCTGTTGGCCCACGAGGGGCGGAGGCCGGAACGAATCGGCTCCGACCTCCCCCTTTGGCAAAGGGGGATTGAGGGGGATTTGTCCGAATGAAACCGCCCGCCGCTACGACTTCTCTTCAAACCGGTCCGACCAGGACGCGGTACTCGGTGATCGTCTCGAACCCCATGCGCGCGTAGATCGGGCGGCCCATGATCGACGCCTGCAGGTTGGCGAAGCTGGCGCCGCGGCGGAAGCCCTCGCGGATCGCGGCCCAGGTGACGGCCTCGCCGTAGCCGCGGCCGCGCTGCTCCGGCACGGTGCCGACCCAGCCGATGCCGGCGACGCCGTGCGTCAGGTAGAGCGCCGCGGCCGCCGCGGGCTGGCCGGAGACGTAGCCGACGAAGCCCTGGATGTGCGGCGCGCAGACGCTCTCGAGCTCGGCGAACGCATCGGCGGCGTAGCGGCGCGGCGCACCGTAGGTGGCGTAGGCCTCGGCGGTGATGTGCTG
>CAYVUV010000042.1:0-2382 GCA_964455095.1 uncultured Binatia bacterium (SeqCode) | reverse complement strand
CGAAACCACCGGCGCCGGCGCGCATCGGAGTATCGACACCCCGCGCTTGATGATCAGACGAGTATCCCACGTCCTTCTCCGGCGCTGGCTCGCCGCCGCCGGTATCGCGCTGCTGCTCGCAGCGGGCCCTGCGACCGCCACGTGCACCGGCGACTGCAACGGCGGCGGTACGGTGACCATCGACGAGTTGATCACTGGCGTCGACATCGCCCTCGGACGGCGGTCCCCCAGCGCGTGCGCGGCGCTCGACGACAAGCCGGGCACAGCGCTCAGCGCCGTCGTCGCCGCCGTAGACAATGCCATCGACGGCTGCCCGGTGCCCACCACCGAGGCCGAGCTGCGCGCCTGGTTGCAGGCGGGAAGCTACCTCGCCTGGCACGCCGAATCGGCGCCGCACCGCTCGGCGGGGCCGCATTTCGGCACCATACGGACCTTCGTCAACGACCCGCTCTTCGCCTCGCTCTCCGCGGCGGCCGCCGCCCACCCAGCCGGGTCCATTGCCGTCAAGGAGCTGTACGGCTCGTCCGGCGACACGGTGCAGGGCTGGTCGGTGATGATCAAGCTCGATGCCGCCAGCGACGGCGGCCAGGGGTGGTTCTGGTACGAACGCTTCAACACCTCGGTGTACGCAGCCGGGCGCGGCTCGGCCCTGTGCACCGGCTGCCACACCCTCGGAAGCGATTTCATCCGCATCCCGTTCCCGTTGCAGTGATCGCCGGCCGTGCGGGGGGAGCGCGGTTTCTCAGTTTACATAGGATTTGTGCGCGTGTTATCTCCTTGAGAATCCAAAACATTCTGGGGGAAAGCATGAATCTACCGCGGATGCGGCCGGCAGCGAGGTGGGGGGTCGTGGCCATGGCGGTGCTGACCGGTGTGCTGCACGGTGAGGCGCGCGCGCAGGGGTCGTTCGTCACCTTCGAAAGTGGGCAGGTGCGGCCGCTGGCGCTGTCGCCCGACGGCAGCCGGCTCTTCGCGGTCAACACGCCGGACAACCGGCTCGAAATCTTCACCGTGTCCGCCGGCACGCTCACCCACACCGGCTCGGTGCCGGTCGGGCTCGAGCCCGTCGCCGTCGCCGCGCGCACCGACGGCGAGGTCTGGGTGGTCAACCTTCTCTCCGACAGCGTCAGCGTCGTCGACGTCGCCGCCTCGCCGCCGCGCGTGATCCGCACCCTGCTGGTCGGCGATGAGCCGCGCGACATCGTCTTCGGCGGCCCCGGCGGCAATCGCGCCTTCATCACCACCGCGCGCCGCGGTCAGAACGTCCCCGTCAGCGTGCCGCCGTTGCTCACCACCGCCGGCACCCCGCGCGCGCTGGTCTGGGCCTTCGACGCCACCAACCTCGGCAGCTCGCTCACCGGCACGCCGCTCTCGATCATCGAGCTGTTCGGCGATACGCCGCGCGCCCTGGCGGTCAGCCCCGACGGCAGCACCGTCTACGCCGCCGTCTTCCACTCCGGCAACCAGACCACGACGGTGCACGAAGGCGCCGTCTGCGACGACAGCAACCTCAACAACAATCTCGTCCCCGGCCCGTGCAACATCTTCGGCGTCACCATGCCGGGCGGCCTGCCGTTGCCGGAGAAGAACGTCCAGGGCCTGCCGCGGCCCGAGGTCGGACTGATCGTCAAATTCGACAACGGCCTCGCCCAGTGGCGCGACGAGCTCGGCCGCAACTGGAACAACGCCGTGAAGTTCTCGCTGCCCGACAAAGACGTCTTCGCCATCGACGCCAACGCCAACCCGCCCGCGGCGGTCGCCGGCCCGGCCGGCTTCTACCCGCATGTCGGCACTGTCCTGTTCAACATGGTGGTCAACCCGTCGTCCGGAAAGGTCTACGTCAGCAACACCGAAGCCATCAACGAGGTGCGCTTCGAGGGGCCCGGCATCCTCGGCACGACGGTCCAAGGCCACCTGCACGAGGCGCGCGTCAGCGTGCTCGACGCCGGCACGGTGACACCGATCCACCTCAACAAGCACATCAACTACGCGCTGCTGCCGAGTCCGCTCGGCACCAGCGACGACAGTCTGGCCACGCCGGTGGGCATGGCGGTGACCAGCAACGGCAACACGCTCTATGTCGCCGCCTTCGGCTCGAGCAAGGTCGGTGTCTTCGACACGGCGGCGCTGGAGGGCAACACGTTCACCCCCAACGGCTCCGACTACATCACGGTCAGCGGCGGCGGGCCGAGCGGCGTGGTGCTCGACGAGACCAACGACCGGCTCTACGTTCTGACGCGCTTCGACAACTCGATCTCGGTGGTCAACACGCTGACCAAGGGCGAGCTGGCGCATCTGCCGCTGTACAACCCCGAGCCGCCGGAGGTGGTCGACGGGCGGCCGGTGCTGTACGACGCGGTGGCGACGTCGAGCAACGGCGAG
>CAYVUV010000041.1:0-21841 GCA_964455095.1 uncultured Binatia bacterium (SeqCode) | reverse complement strand
ATCCGGGGTGCATCCCGAGTCGCATCAGCAGTGCGGGCGTGAAAAAAGGATGGCGATTAAACAAAAGACGCGGCTATGCCGCCAACGGAGCCGTGTGCTCAGTTGCAACCAGCCTTCCTCAGTTGCAACCAGCCTTCCAATGGGTAACCCCTCCTTGGAAAGGAGGGGGATCGGAACGGAAAGGAGGGGGACCGGAGAAGGAGCACTGGATTCACCGCCGGCCGCGCGTGTCCAACCCCGTCTTGATCACCGTCGCCAGCACGATGATGGCGCCGCCGAGCAGCGGCCAGGGGCCGGGGCGCTCGCCGTGGATCGCCCAGGACCAGATCGGGTTCAGCACCGGCTCGAGCAGCACCAGCAGCGACGCCTCGAGCGCCGCGACGTGGCGCATGCCGGCGGTCATGCACACGTAGGCGAGGCCCAACTGGAAGACGCCCAGGTAGGCGAGCAAGAGCCAGTCAGTCGCCGCGACCACCGCCGGCAACGGCAGCGCCGCCGGCAGGCAGGCGAAACAGGCGATGGCGTTGCCGGCGATTACGGCGGCGCCGGCGCCGCCGTGGCCGCGCGTGCTCATCCAGCGCAGGCCGAGCATGGTCGCCGCCCAGGTGGCGCCGCTGCAAGCGGCGAGGGCGTTGCCGCGCCACGGATCGGGCGCGGTCGCCGACGGCGCATCGGCGCCGGCGAAAAACAGCGCCATGCCCGCGGCCAGCGCGGCCATGTGGAGTAGATCGCGCCGGCGCAGCGGCTCGCGCAACAGCCACGGCCCGAGCAGCAGCAGGTAGAGCGGCGCGGTCGACTGCAGGAAGATGGCGTTCGCCGACGTGGTCAGCTTGTTGGCCAGAACGAAGAAGATCACCGTGCCCGCGTAGGCCACTCCGACCAGCGGTGCGCGCCAGCTCCAACGCCGCGCCGCGGCCGGCATCAGCACCAGCAGCACCGGCACGGCGATCGCCGAACGCACACTCACCACCTGCCAGCTCGACAGCGCGCACAGCTTGATCGCGGCGCCGCCGGTGGAAAACAGCAGCGCCGCGGCGCACAGCTGCAGGCGCGCGCGCGTCGCCTCGTCCATTCATTCCTGTCCGAGGAGCTCGCGCGTCGCCGCGGTGCGCGGCGCGTCGAGGACCTCGGCCGGCGTGCCGCTCTCGGCGATCGCGCCGGCGGCCAGCACCACGACGCGGTGCGCGATGCGCCGGGCGAAGGCGATCTGATGCGTCACCAGCACCATCGTCTGGCCGCCGGCGGCGAGGTCGGCCACCACGGCCAGCACCTCGCCGGCGCGGCGCGGGTCGAGCGCCGAGGTCGGCTCGTCGAGCAGCAGGATCTGGGGCTCCTTGGCCAGCGCCGGGGCGATGGCGACGCGCTGCTGCTGGCCGCCGGAGAGCGCGTGCGGATACGACGCCGTGAAGCCGCTCAGGCCGACGCGCGCCAGCAGCGCCTCGGCGCGCGCCCGGGCGGCGGCCGGCGCGAGGCCGAGCACGCGGCGCGGCGCCTCGGTGATGTTGGCGAGCACGTCGAGGTGCGGGAACAGGTGAAAGTGCTGAAACACCATCCCGACGCGCGTGCGCACGGCGCGCAGCGCCGCCGCCTCATGGCGCTCGCTCATGCCCGGCCGCAGGCGCTGCCCGGCGATCTCCACCTCGCCGGCCGTGAATGGTGTGAGGTAGTTGAGCGCGCGCAGCAGCGTCGTCTTGCCGCTGCCCGACGGACCGATCAATGCCACGACCTCACCGCGCGCGACCGCGAGGTCGACACCGCGAAGCACTTCGGTGCGGCCGAGCTGGGTGCGCAGGCCGCGCACGGTGACGACGGTGGCGCTCATCCCAATTGCGGCACCAGGCGCCGCTCGAGCCGCCGCGCCAGGCGCCCGAGCGGATAGCTGAGGGCCAGGTAGAGCGCCGCGCACAGCAGGCCCGGACCGAGCCAGCTGCGCACGTCGACGGCGGTGATCGTCATCTGTTTGGTCAGCTCCACCACCGTGATCACCGAGACCAGGGAGGAGTCCTTCAGCAACGCGATGAAATCGTTGGCAATGCCCGGCAGCGCCACGCGCAGGGCTTGCGGCAGCACGATGCGGCGCAGCGTCAATCCGCGCGACATGCCGAGCGACAGCGCCGCCTCGGTCTGCCCGACCGGCACCGCCTCGAGGCCGGCGCGATACAGCTCGGCCTCGTAGGCGGCGTAGTTCAAGCCCAGGCCGATCACCGCCGCCGTGAACGCGTCGAGCCGCAGCACCGGCGCCAGGCCGTAGTACAGCACGTACAGCTGCAACAGCACCGGCGTGCCGCGGAACAGCTCGATGTAAATGGACGCCAGCGCGCCGGCCAGCGCGCCGCCGTAGCGCCGCGCCAGGCTGAGCAGCAGGCCGCCGGCGACGGCCAGCGCCATCGCCAGCGCCGAGATCACGACCGTGACGCCGGCGCCGCGCAGGAACAGCCACAGATGCGTCGCCGTCAGGCCGCCGCTGGTGTCGCGGCGCGCCGTCGCCGACGGCGGCTCCGTCCCCAGCCTCTCCTGCTGCGCGTCCCACAACTGCCAGCGCGTCAGGATGGCGCGCAGCTCGCCATCGGCGATCATCGCCGCCAGCGCGCCGTCGAGCGCGGCCAGCAGCGCCGTGTCGTCGCGCCGCACGGCGATGGCGTAGACGCCCTCGCCGACCGAGCCCGCCGCGCGCAGCGTCGGGCGCACCAGGCCGTAGCGGTTGGCGATGATGTGGTCGAGCACGACCGCCGCCAGGCGCCCCTGCTCGAGGTCGATGTAGGGCTCCTCGACGCCTTCGTAGAGCACCGTCTCGATGGCGGGATCGGCGCGCAGGATGTCAAAGGCCAGCGAGCCGTTCAGCGTCCCGACGCGCTGGCCGCGCAGATCGGCCAGCCCGCGGACCGCTGGCGCGTCGCGGCGCACGACGAGCGTCTCCGTGAAGGCGAAGTACGGGCGCGAGAAGGCGACGCGATCGCGCCGCGCCGCGGTGATCTCGATGCCGTTCATGGCGATGTCGAAATCGCCCCTCTCCAGCGACGGGATCAGATTCTGCCAGTCGTTCTGCACGAACTCCGCCCGCACGCCGAGGCGGCGCGCCAGCCCGTCGGCAATCTCGACCTCGAAGCCGAGCAGCGACGCCGCGTCGTCGGGGTTCTGGAACACGTACGGCTCGCCGCCCTGCATGTCGCCGGCCCAGCGCAGCGCGCCGCGCGCGCGCACCTGCGCCAGACCGTCCACCACTGCGGCAACGGGCAACGGCGCGCCGGCGAGAAGCGCGACGAGCATCGCAATGCGGGCGAGCGGTTTCGTGCTCAGCGGTTTACCGAAGCCGCGCCGGGCCGGCAAGGCTCCGCGAGGAGCAACTATTCGTCGAGGTGGGCGAGCGTGTAGCGCAGCGGCGCGGCGGAGACTTTCAACAGGCCATCGAACGGTCGCCCCATCTCCAGGATCAGAAACATCGCCAGGGCACTCGACATGGCGCAGACAAGTAGCGCCGCGACGACGGTGGCGTTGCGCGGGGCGTAGAGGCCGAAGCTGCCGAACAGCATCGTGAGCCAGAACACCACCACCGCCAGGAACGGCAGCGGGACCGAGTCGCCGAGGCTCTCCAGGGCGAGCCAGCGGCCGCCCTGTAAGTCGCGGGTGAGCTCCAGCGCGCGCGACTGGCGCCAGCGCTGGGCATCGTTCTGCGGCGTGAGCGCGAGCACCCCCTCCTCGATCGCCTCGACGGTGGGCGTCATCTCGGGCGCATCGACCGCGACGGGTTGGGTGCGGTCCTCCGGCCAGGTGAGCGCCAGTCGCAGCGCGACGACTCCCCGTAGCTGGTCGCGAATCTCCTTCGTCTCCGGCCCGTAGTGGGCCAGCGTGCGATCGAGCAGCAGCACGTCGGCGGCGAGATGCTTGACCTCCCCATCCAGCGAGTCGAAGGCGCCCTTGGCGGAGGCGACGACCAACCCGAGAACCAGCGCGGCCAGCGTCGCGACCAACCCCATTCCCAGTTTCACCACGTCCTTCGACTCGGCGCTGAGATGGTGCTGCGGCAAGACGAGGCCGAGGCCCATTCCGAGCAACGCGCCACCGAACACACAGGCGAACGCAATCAGGGCGATAACCGTCGGGGTCACGAATTTCTCCTGTCTTCAGGTGAGCCTCTCCCGGCTCTGCACAAACGCTCTTCGACCCCGAAGGGGGTCACATTCGCCAGCCCAGGGCAACGCCCGGGGCTTTAGACCACAGGGGGCTTTGCACAGAAACCCCCTTTCATCGCCGAGCGTGCCTCTCCCGGCGGGGTCGGAATCGCTATCGGCATCGGAATCGATTCCGGTCCCAGGAATTCCGGCGGATCGCATCGATACGGCATCGACACGGGCCGCAATTCATTTCGTTGCCCTCGATCCCGATACCGATTCCGACCCCGACTCCGACCAGAGCGCCGTTCAACGGTGACTTTGTGTGCAAAGCCACGACAGGGCGTTGCCCTGTTCAGCTCACAACCCCAGCCGCTTCATCATCCGGTACAGCGTCGTGCGCTCGATGCCGAGGATGTGCGCCGCCTCGGCGCGCTGGCCTTTGGCGGCTTCGAGCGCGGCGCGGATGCGCGCGGCGGCGGCCGTGTCGAGGGCGGACTGCAGGGTGCTGTCGGCGGACGGCAGCGCGGCCGCGGTGGCGCCGGCCGTCTCGAGCAGCAGATCCTCCGGCCCGATCGCCGTGCCGCGCGCCAGCACCACGGCGCGCTCGATGGCGTTCTCGAGCTCGCGCACGTTACCCGGCCAGGGATGCGCCAGCAGCGCCTCCTCGGCGTCCGCCGATAGCGTCAGCTGGCGACCCGCCTCGGCCATGTGGCGGGCGAGGAAATGGCGCGCCAGCGGGGCGATGTCCTCGCGGCGCTCGCGCAGCGGCGCGAGCTGCACCGGAATGACGTTGAGGCGAAAGTACAGATCCTCGCGAAAGCGCCCGGCGGCAATCGCGTCGCGCAGCGGGCGGTTGGTCGCCGCGACGACGCGCACGTCGATGCGGCGCGGCGTGCTGCCGCCGACCGGCAGCACCTCGCCGTCTTGCAGCACGCGCAGCAGCTTGGCCTGGAAGTCGACGCTGACCTCGCCGATCTCGTCGAGGAACAGCGTGCCGCCGCTGGCGCGCTCGAAGCAGCCGACGCGCGCCGCGGCGGCCCCCGTGAAGGCGCCTTTCTCGTGGCCGAACAGCTCGCTCTCCAGCACGCCCTCGGCGAAGGCCTTGCAGTTCACCGCCACGAACGGCTGGCCGACACGGTCGCTCCAGTAGTGCAGCAGCCGCGCCACCAGCTCCTTGCCGGTGCCGCTCTCGCCCTGGATCAGCACCGTCGAACGGCTCGGCGCGACGCGGCGGACGAGGTCGAGCAGCTCCTGGCTGCGCGCGCTCTCGGCGACCACCGTGTCGGGCGCGTAGCGGCTGGTGACTTCCTGGCGCAGGTAGCGGTTCTCGCGCCGCAGCTGCGTCATCTCCAGCGCGCGCGCCACCATGGCGCGCAGCTCGTCGTTGTCGAACGGCTTGGTGACGTAGTCGAACGCCCCCTCGCGCATCGCCGCCACCGCCGACGGCACGCTGCCGTGCGCCGTCAGCAGAATGACCGGCAGCGCCGGCCGGCGCGCGTGCACGCGGCGCAGCAGCTCGAGGCCGTCCATCTCGGGCATCTTCCAATCGCTGACGACGACATCGGCGCCGCGTTCGCCGAGCGCCGCCAGCGCCGCCTCGCCCGAGCCGCAGGTCTCACACTCGTAGCCGGCGCGGCGCAGCGCCATGGCGACGACGTCGGCCATGCGCGGCTCGTCGTCGACGATCAGCACGCGCGGCTTCATGCCGCGATCGCCGTCCCCGCAGCGGCGGGCAGGCGAATGACGAAGCGCGCGCCGCCACCCGGGCGGTCGCCCACGTCGATGCGGCCGCCGTGCGCCTCGACGATCTGACGCGCGACGGCGAGGCCGAGGCCAGTGCCGCGCGTGCGCGTGGTGAAGAACGGCTCGAAGATGCGCCCGCGCAGCTCCGCCGGCACGCCCGGTCCGGAGTCGGCCACCGCGATTTCCACCGCGCCGCCGTCGGCGCGCGCCTCGAGCTCGATCTCGCCGCCGCTGCCGAGGACCTCGAGCGCGTTGGCGAGCAGGCCGAGCAAGACCTGGCTGACCAGATCGGGATCGGCCTGCAGCGCCGGCAGATCGGCGGCCTCGCGGCGGCGCACGGCGACGTGCTTGCCGTCGAGCTCGGCGCGCGCCAGCTGCAGCGCCGAGTCGATCACCTGGCGCACCGGGACGGCGCGCGGCACCAGCCGCAACGGGCGCGCAAAGGCGAGCAACGCGGTGATGACGCTGTTCAAGCGGTCGATCTCGGCGGTGATGAACGAGCACGCGCGCCGCCCGTCGTCGTCGCTCGCCGGCAACGTCTCCCCTACTCCCTGCGCCGCCGAGCGGATGACGCCGAGCGGGTTGCGCACCTCGTGCGCGATCGCCGTGGCGAGTTGGCCGAGCGCGGCGAGCTTCTCGCTCTGCGCCAGGCGCGCACGCGCCGCCGCGATCGCCTCGGTCTGCGCTTGCAGCAACGCCGCCGCCTGGCTTTCGCGGCGCCGCGCTTCGAACAGGTAGCCGAGCAGGAAACCGAGCCCGGCAAACGAGCTGCCGAAATAGACCCCGACCCAGAGCGTGACGTCGCGGCCGTTCATCTCGAACCCGACGCCCATCGCCGCCATGCTGATCGTATCGATCAGCCCGAGCACGATGCCCGCCGCCATCCCCCACCAGCGCCACGCCAGCGCCGCCGGCGCGGTGCCGCTCTGGTCTCCGACTTCTAAGCTCGATTCGTTCATCGCGAGATGGAGGAGCAACTTCCGCGCCGCTCGCCGCGATTGTCGCGCAGAGAGGCGGCGAACTGCAATGGGTGCAAGCGGAAAGGCAGTTTCCCTTCGCGGCTTCGCGCCTTCGCGTGAGGTTTCTTCCTTCTTTCTCACACGAAGCCGCGAAGACGCGAAAAGGTCCTCCTCCATTCGTTGCTCCGGCGCAACGCCCTCGTTGCGCCCCCACAACGCGCGCAGCTCGCAAGCCCGACGTCCGACGCGACCAAATGGGCCCGATCGACGGCACGCCGTTTGGACTGTCTGCGTTGAAACCACATGACAGCGGGCACCGCCCGCCGAAAGGAGCTTACGCATGAACCGCAAGCAGATCGCACTCTCCGTCATCCTCGCCGACTTCGTCGCGCTGACCGCCTACGCGGTCTACCACTACGGCTATACCGCCTTCCTGACGATGATGACCGCCAATGCCATCACCGTGCAGGTCGGCATCGACCTGATCCTCGCGCTCAGCATGGTCACGATCTGGATGGTGCGCGACGCCCGCGCCCGCGGTTGGTCGCCGCTGCCCTATGTGCTGCTCACCCTCACCCTCGGCAGCATCGGCCCGATGCTTTACTTCATCCGCCGCCTCGGCACCGAGCCGGCCACCGAGCCGCACTTCGCCGCCCACCCCGCGCGCGGCTGAGCGCCCCGTTCCAATGGGAGGGCGAGGCTCCCGCCGAGCCGTGCCGCAATGGGGCAGAAAGGCTCGGCGGGAGCCTCGCCCTCCCACTTTCCGCGCCGCGCGCAAACAGGTACGGTTACCCCCGCAAGGGGGTACACCATGGGCCTGGCAAATGATCTGAGCGCGTTCGGGGCCACCGTCATCCGGCTCGGCCGCGGCCTCTATCCGCGCGTCACCGCCGATCGGCGGCCCGACCCCAAGCGCATGCTCGAGCTCTACGACTTCGAAGCCTGCCCCTACTGCCGCAAGGCGCGCGAGGCGCTGTGCGAGCTCGATCTCGACTACCTCGCCCACCCGGTGGCGCACGGCAGCCCGCACCGCGAGGCGCTGAAGCGGCTCGGCGGCAAGGTGCAGGCGCCCTACCTGGTCGATCCCAACACCAAGGAGAAGCTGTACGAGTCGGACGACATCATCGCCTACCTCAACGCCACCTATGGCGCCGGTGAGCGGGCCGGCTGGCGGCTGCCGGTGCCGAGCGCGATCGACAACGTCGATTCGATGCTGGCCAGCGCCCTGCGCCTGGGGCGCGGCGGGCGCAGCCGGCGGCCCGAGAAGCGCGCCGCGCTGGAGCCGCTGACGCTCTACAACATGGAAGGCTCGCCCTACTGCCGCAAGGTGCGCGAGGTGCTGAGCGAGCTCGACCTGGTGCACGTCGTGCGCAACGTGCCGAAGGGCAGCCCGAAGCGCGCCGAGCTGGCCAAGCGCGGCGGCAAGGTGCAGGTGCCGTATCTCGTCGACCCCAACAGCGGGCGCGAGATGTACGAGTCGGACGAGATCATCGCCTACCTCGAGTCGACCTACGGCGGCGCGTCCTCCCGCCGCGCGCGCGGCAAGCGCGCCTCGGCCTGATTCGGACGACGCGAGGTGGCGGCGGTGGGTCGGCAATTCGGCTGGATGGCGGGCGTGCTGCTCCTGGCGGCGCACGCGGCGGCGCAGACGGTTCCCGACGTCAACTGCGACAGCCGCGTTTCGGCGGCCGACTACACCGCGGCGATCACCGTCTCCTACGACGAGCAGCGTTTCCCCGGCTGCGGACCGGCCGACGACTACCGCGGCCGTCTGCTGGTCGATGCCGACTTCGTGCCGATCACGCGCGCGATCTTCTCGTTCTTCGACGCGCCGTGGACCCCGACGCCGACGGCCACCCGCCTGCCGACGCGCACGCGCACGTCGACGCGCACCCGCACCGCGACGCGCACGCCCACCGCGACGCGCACCGTCACGCTCACCCGCACCGTGACGCAGACGCGCACGGTCACCAGCACGCCCTCGCCCGCCCCGACGAACACCGTCACGCCGACCCGCACCCCGACATCCACGCCGACGCCGGCCTCGACCAGCACGATCACGCAGACGCGCACGCCGACCATCACGCGCACGCCGACGGGCATCGCGCAGCGGATCTCCGGCCGCTGGGCGGCGGACTGGCAGAACAACATCTGCTTCCTCGCCGGCCAGCCGTTTACCCGACTCTTCGACGTCATCTACCGCGTCACCGCGATCAACGGCGACCTCGACATCGTGGCCGAGACGCCCAACGGCCAACCGGGCCAGATCATCGGCCGCAGTCTCGACATCGAGAATCCGGAGGGCTCGAGTCCGTACCAGGTGCTCGCGCGGCTGACCATCGAGACGCCGGAATTCTGCCCTAACGGCGGACGCAGGCTCGACTTCGTCTTCAACTACACTTTCAGCTTCGGACTCGACGGATTCGGCCAGGCGCGTGCCGAGTGGACCTACGCCTCCGGGAGCTTCTGCGCGACGTGCTCGGTAATCGACTTCGCCAACCTGCGCCGCATCCCCGACCGATGAGCCCGTCAGCCGAATCCGACCGCAAGGCCGCCGTCGCGCTCTGCACGCGCGCCTATCTGATCGCCGGTGCGGTCGCGTTGGTAGCGGGGTGGCTGGTACGCGACCACCACCCATTCTGGGTCGCCGCCATCGCCGATCTCGCCGCGACGCTGGTCATCTTCGGCTACAGCTACGCCTACGACAACTCGAGCTTCTACGACCCGTACTGGAGTGTCGCGCCGCCGTTGCTGGCGCTCGCCTGGGCCACACATGCGAGCGCGGCCGGCGCCGATTCGATGCGCCAGGTGGTGGTGATCCTGCTCGTCGCGTTGTGGGCGCTGCGGCTGACCTGGAACTGGCTGCGCGGCTGGCAGGGCTTGCAGCACGAGGACTGGCGCTACGTCGACCTGCGCGCCAAGACCGGCGGGGCGTACTGGCTGGTGAGCTTTCTCGGCCTGCACGTCTTCCCGACCATCGTCGTGCTGCTCGGCTGCTTGCCGCTCTACGCCGCGGTGACTGCCGGCGGCCGGCCGTTCGGTTGGCTCGATGTCCTCGCCGCCGCCGTGACCCTCGGCGCCGTCGCCATCGAGGCGACGGCGGACGAGCAGCTGCGCGCTTTCCGGCGGCGGCCGGACGCGGCGGAGCGGACGTTGTCGACCGGCCTGTGGGCCTGGTCGCGGCACCCGAACTACTTCGGCGAGACCTCCTTCTGGTGGGGTCTCTGCCTGTTCGGCCTGGCGGCGCACCCTGCGTGGTGGACGGCGGCCGGCGCGGTGGCGATCACGCTGATGTTCGTCTTCGTCAGCATCCCGATGATCGACCAGCGCATGCTCGCCCGCCGGCCCGACTACGCCGCCAGGATGCAGACGGTCCCCGCCCTGGTGCCGCGCCCACCGCGCACTTCCTGACCCCGAAGGGGTCAAACCCTCAGCTCGTCAAACGCTGCACGAGCTGCGCTTCGAAGGTCGCCAGCTGAGTGTTGAGCACGGCGTCGAAGGCGGTCTCGATGTCCTGCCCCTCGCCGATGGCGACCAGCAGCTCGCGCAGGCGGCGCGAGCCGTAGCCGTCGAGGATGGCGCGCACGGCGAGGTAGCTCTCGGCGTAGGCCACCGGCACCTGCGCGGCGGGCAGGCTGGTGAACGGGCGGTCGAGCTCGTCGAGGTGCAGGAGCTGGCGCCCGGCGACGACGTGTTGCGCCCACTCCTCGCGCTCGCCGTCGCGATTCTCTTCGGCCCAGATCGCCGCGCCCTCGTTGATCCACACCGGCAGGCGGTTGCGGCTCAGTTGGCTGATCACGACGTGGGCGAACTCGTGCCGCAGCGTGCGGTCGAGCAGCGGGCTATCCGGGGCGATGCCCCGCACCGGCAGCTTGATGCGCCCGTCGTAGACGCCGCCGGTCCAGCTCGGCGACTGCGTGATGTCGTGAAACTCCTCGCCCGGGTAGAGCACCACCGGCGTGCGCTCGGAGGGGTAGAAGTCGAACTTGTTGCCGACGAAGAAGTACGCCTCTTCGAGCGCCCCCAACACGACGCGCGCCGCGCGGCGGTCCTCGCCGTCGGCAAAGCCGATCTGGAAGTGTGGGCTGGTCAGCTCGCTGAAGCCCCACTCGGCATCGAGCTCGCGCTCGAGCTGGCGCAGCGTGGCGCTGAACCCGTCGCCCACGGCACCGGCCTGGTGCGCCTGCTGCAGGATCGCCACGGCGTTCTCGCGCTCGCCCAGCTGCCGGTAGACGGTGCCGAGGGCGACGAGGACGTTGACGTCAGACACGCCGAGCTCGACGGCGCGCTCCAGCGACGCGCGCGCCTCCTGCCAGGCACCGGCGCGCGCTTGCGCCATGCCGAGCGTGCCGAGCAGCATGCCGTCCTCGCCCAGGGCCAGGCCCTCGTCGAGGCGCTCCACCGCCGCCGTCGGCCGGCCGGCGTTGAGGTCGACGACGGCCCAGTTGTGCAGCACCGCCTGCAGATTGCGGCGCAGCACCGGCTGATCCGGCTCCTGCAGCACGGCCTCGCGCAGCCGCTCGACGGCGGCGGCGTAGTCGCCCGACTGGCTCAGCGCCAGAGCCTCGTTGTTGAGCCGCTGCTGGGTGGCCGCATCGACGCCGCGCGCCGCGCCGGCGTATCCCTGCGGTGCGACCGGGCGCGCCGCCGGGCGCAGTGCCGGGCGCGGCGGCTGGAAGCGGAAGAGCGCCACCCAGCCAATCCCCAGCAAGAGCAGCCAGACGAACGAGGACGCACCGCTCCAGCGCGCCCGCGCCGGCGCGGGCTCTGGTTCGGGTGCCGGCGGCGCGGCCACGGGCACCTCATCGCTGTCGGCGCTCGCCACCAGGCGCACCAGGGCGCCGCACTCGTGCAGCGGGCGCAGCAGGCCCAACCCGATCGCGTGGTCGATGGCCGCGTAGACCACGCACGGCAGCGGCGTCTGGTCGTCGATGCGTGCCGCTGCCACGCCGGGCAGCGACTGCCGCCGCAGTAGCGCCAGGGTCCGCTCGCGCGCCACGTCGTTGCGAAACCCGAGCAGCACCAGGTCGAATCGCGGTTCCGCAGCCATGGTCAGGCGGCGATTCTACCGGGGATCGCGCGGTGGTTCCATGCGAAGGTTTCTCCGGCCCTTTGCGCATGGATCAGGTTCCCTGTTTCTCTCCCATCACCGCGCCGACTTGGAGGGTCCCTGTTGGGGAATCGATGTAGTGCAGTCCGGTCGCGCCGTTCCGAGTTGGCAAGCTCCTCCTCACCGCGCCGCGCGGCGGGCGAACAAGGCGTAGAACGGCAGCCCGGTGGCGGCGACGGCGAGGGCGACCGCACACTCGATGGGGCGGCCCCAGAGCATCGAGCCGGCGATGGCGGCGTTGGCGAGCAGGTAGAGCGCGGGCAGCGCGGGGTAGCCCCAGGCGCGGTAGGGACGCGGCAGGTGCGGCTGGCGCCAGCGCAGCGCGTACAGCGCGGCGGTGTCGGCCATGGTGGCGAGGACGATGGCGAAGGTGGTGTAGTCGAGCACGCTTGGGAAGCTGTCGAGCACCAGGATCAAGCCGGCGGCGGTGAGCCCCTGGGCGAGGATGGCGACATGCGGGGTGCGGTAGCTGACGTGGACGCGGTCGACGCCGCCGAAGAACATGCCGTCGATCGCCATGGCGTAGGCGATGCGCGGGCCGACCAGGATGGTGGCGTTGAGGCAGCTGAGGATCGAGGCCAGGATCAGCGCCGCGCCGATTGCCGCGCCGGTCTCGCCGAAGAAGACGCGCGCCACCGCCTCGCCGACGCGCAGCTCGCCGCGCAGCGCCGCGATCGGCTCGGCGTAGAGGTAGGCGAGATTGACCGCCAGGTAGACGGCCGTGCACAGGCCGAGCCCGGCAAACAGCGAGCGCGGGATCATGCGGCCGGGGTCGCGGATCTCGCTGCCGACGTACACCGAGGCGTTCCAGCCCAGGTAGCTGAACAGCACCGGCGACATGGCGAGCGCGAAGCCGCTCGGCGACACCGCCTCCCAGCCGCTGAACAGCGGCTGCCAGTGGGCGCTGCTGCCGCTGCCGCCGAGCACCCCGCCGGCCACCAGCCCCGCCAGGGCGACGATCTTGATCGCCGCGGTGACGTTGTTGATGGCGGCGCCGAGGCGCACCGAGAGGTAGTTGACGGCCGAGGTCAGCGCGATGATCGCGATCGCCGTCGCGGTGCGCCCCGCCGCGCCGAGCGGGGCGAAGTGACCCAGCCCCTCGGCAAAGCCGACGGCGAGCGTCGCGATCGTCCCGGCGTAGATGACGAAGAACGACAGCCAGCCGACCAGAAAGCCGGCCACCGGGTGATAGGCCTCGCGCAGGTAGACGTAGTCGCCGCCGGCGTGCGGGTACATCGCCCCGAGCTCGGCGTTGGCCAGCGCGCCGGCGAGCGACAGCAGGCCGCCGACCAGCCAGGCACCGAGGAACAGCCCCGGGTGCGGCACCAGGTCGGCAATCGTCCCCGGCGTGAGAAAGATGCCGACGCCGATCACCGACGAGACGACCAACATCGTCGCGTCGAGAAAGGACAGCTCGCGCCGCAGCCGGTCGCGGGGATGGCGGGGCGGTTCTGTCGCCGCGCGGGCGGGCGCCGACACTCGCGACCTCTTCAGTGCACGATCTTGGGCAGGTCGGTCGCCTCGTCGATCACCCCGTAGGTATCCTCGTAGCGGCGCAGGTTCTCCTGCAGCGCGCGCAGAACGCGCTTGGCGTGCTCGGGCGAGGTGATGACGCGCGAGCGCAGCGTCGCCAGCGACTGCCCCTGCGGCGTGCGCTGCGGTTGCACGAAGAGGAAGTCGAGAATGAACTCCTCCTTGCGATGGCTGATCATCATCAGGTTCGCGTACACGCCAGTGCCCTGATGCGGGTCGATCTGGATCGAGATCTGTTGCTCGGGCGGTTTGTCCTGCTTGGGATCATCCTCTGCCATGTGCGCCTCCTCGCAGGTGTCCTCTATCCCGAAGCGGGGCGCGAGGCCAAAGGCGACACCGAAGCGCCGGAGGGAAGCCGCGCAAAGCAAGGCGCTCAAAACAGCAGCGCCCCGGCACTTTCGGTGCCGGGGCGCTGCGCTTAGCCGGTAACGCGAGCGGATCCGCTTACGGCGTCTTGCCCTTCAGCGTTCCGGTGCTGCCGTCGCGGATCAGGCTGTTGAACGTCCCGCCCCAGCACAGGCCGGAGGAGTTGTTGCGCACCTGGACGATCAGCGGCAGGTTGCCGACCGTAATCGGCAGCGTCAGGTCAGGCAGACCGGCGCCCTTGCCCTTGACCAGGACCTTGGTCTTGTCCTGCGCCCCGCCCTTGAGCAGGACCTTGGTGATCGAGTCCTCGGCCCCGGCCGGATCCTTGTACTTGTAGCCCTTGGTCCCGACCGGGCTCCACTTGGTGGCGTTCGGCGGCACGTCGGCTCCACCGATCAGGGCCGCCCCCGGTCCGGCGTACAGACAGATCGCGTACGGCGCCGAAGTCTGCGGATTGGCGAACTCGGTCTGGTCCGTCTGGTCGCCCTTGATGTACTTGAAGATCAGCTTGTCCTTGTTGTTATCGGCCTTGTCCTTGACCAGGACGATCGCCTTCTGCGAGTCGCGGCAGATCTGCGCGTTGGCCGGGCAGCCGCCGGAGAAGCAGAGGTTGTTGGCCTCGTCACAGGTCTCGCCGCCGCCACATGGCGTACCGGCGCTCTGACAGACGCCCGAAGCGCAGGTATCGGCGCCGTCGCAGAACAAGCTGTTGTCGCATCCCGTCCCGTCGAGCTCGAAGCCGTCGACCGGGCACGCGGTGTTCGATCCGTCGCACTGCTCCGCGACGTCGCACACCCCGGCATCGGCGCGGCATTCCACGCCCGCGTTGCCGGCCGGATGCGTGCAGGCACCCGCGCCATCACACTCGTCCAACGTACAGACGTTGCCGTCGGTGCTGCACACCGTGCCCGACGGCTCGAAGCCATCCACCGGACACGTGAAGGCGATGCCGTCGCACTGTTCCTCGACGTCGCATTCGCCCGCATCGGCCCGACACGTGAAGCCAGCCGTCTTCGGGCTGTCGGCCGGGCACGCTGTGTTGCTGCCGTCACACTGCTCGGCCTCGTCACAGTCGAGACCGGTGCTGGCCGCACGGCATTCCACGCCCGCGTTGCCAGCCGGATGCTGGCAGGCGAACGTCAAGCCGTTGCACTCGTCGACCGTGCAGACATTGCTGTCGCTCGAGCATGGGGTACCGGAGGGCTTGTAGGCGTCGACCGGGCACGTGGTGCTCGATCCGTCGCACAGCTCGGCTTCGTCGCAGTCCTCGGCCACGCTGGCCGCACGGCATTCCACACCGGCGTTGCCGGCCGGATGGGTACAGTTGTTGGCGCCGTCGCACTCGTCGACGGAGCAGGGGTTGCCATCGTCCGTGCAGACCGTCCCCGACGGCTCGAAATCATCCGCCGGACAGGCCGAGTTGGATCCGTCGCACAGCTCGGCGACGTCGCATTCGCCGGTATCGGCGCGGCAGGTCGCGCCCGCATTGCCGGCCGGATGCGTACACGCCGTGCCGACGCCGTCGCACTGGTCGACCGTGCACGGATTGCCGTCGCTCGTGCACGACGTGCCGTTCGGCTTGACGCCGTCGGCGGGGCAGTCCGGAGCGCCGCCGGGGCAGTTCTCCGTCTGATCGCAGACATCCACCCCGGGACGGCAGGGCGTCGCCGAGGTTTTGAAGATGTCGGTCGGGCAGTTGTTGTTCACGCCGTCGCAGAACTCGGCCAGATCGCAGACGCCGGCCGCGCCGCGGCACAGGGCGGTGCTCTTGCCGTCGCTCGGGCAGAGCTTGCTCGAGCCGTTGCAGACTTCCTGCGGATCACACACGCCGCCCGAGGCGCGGCAGAGAGTGCCATTGGGCTTCACGCCGTCGGCGGGGCAGTTCGGCGTGCCGCCGGCGCACACTTCATCCTCGTCGCAGTCCATACCGGCCGAGGCCGCCCGGCAGATCACGCCAGTGCCGAGGAAGATATCGGCCGGGCAGGTCCCGCTCGCTCCGGTGCAGACCTCGGCCTGGTCGCAAGCGCCGGCGAGGCCGCGGCACTCTTGACCAGCGCCGCGGAACTGACAGCTCGAGGTGCAGCACGACCCGGCCGTGCCGTTCGCGCCGCCCTGGTCGCACTGCTCGTTGATCGGGCCGACGACGTCGACGACGCCGTTGCCGCAGAGGGAAGCATAGGTGATGTTCACGAAGTGACCGTCGTCGGGCTGGTTGCGGCTCGGGCTGCCCGGGTAGACACAGGTGCCCGTGCAACCGGTCGTCGTGCCGTTCTGCTCACCGAGGCGGACCGCCGCCTCGCACGAGTTGCTGCGCGTCTGGGCGTTCCAGGTGAACGTCAGCACGTGGGCGACCGGCGCGCCGTTGCTGTTGGCGTGGATCTGCGCCGCCGCCCCGTTCTGGGCCAGGCTGAAGGGGGTGCTGGTGGTGCTGCCGCCGTTGGAGAGGTTGCCCGGATCGGCCACCTGCAGCGTGCCGGTGGTCAACGTGCCGCCGGTCTGGGAGCCAGTGACGCCGCTGATGTTGGCCGCGCCTTCGCACAGGACCAGATCGCTGAAGCGGTTCATGTCGCCAGTGAACGTCTGGCCCACCGTCAGCCGGTAGCCGCCCGGGGCGGTGGCGTTGAAGGTAATCCGATGCGACGCGTTGCCGCTCTGGTCGCGCGTGGCGCCGATGCCGATGTCGGCATTGACGTTCATGGCGAAGCGGGTCGCCAGGGTCGTGCCGTTGTTGGTCTGAATCGCGACGCTGGACGTCGACGAACCGTCGACACTATTCGCCGGGCTGCCGACAAAGGTCGACGTGTTGACCGTCGCGGCGGAGATTTGCGCCGCGGCGCTTCCCGCCGTCAGGCTCAGCACCAGTGCGCTCATCAGCGCGGCGAGGACCGTATTGGTCCGCCGTTGACAATGGGCCGCTCTACGCTTCATGGAACCCCCCCTTTTTCGCCCTGGTGTGAAGCAATCGGACGCGACTGACGGAAACGGGGGGGAATTCCCCCCAGTGCCGTCGTACCACGAACCGCATGCCTTCTGTCAAGAAAATAGTCAGCAGAAACATCACCGCCAAAACAATCACACCCCAGGCGATGCACCCACCCGCTCAGGGCGCAGCCAGCGGTTCCCGCGCGCGGGCCCGGCGCAGGTTCTCGGCGATGAGCTGGTCGGTGGGCGCCGCCGCGGCCGCGGCCTCCATCTCCTGTTCGGCCTTGTCCCAGAAGTCCCACGCCGAGTAGCAGAGCGCCAGGTACTGGTGGGCCGGCGCATAGTGCGGCTTGTACTCCAGCGCCAGCTCGAACATCCGCATCGCCGGGCGGTGCTTGCCCTGCTCGTAGAAGGTGATCCCGGAGCGATAGCTGGCCTCGAAGGCCATCGGCCCGAGCCGTTCCTTGAGCGCCGGCTTGCGCTTGATGGCTTCGTTGAAATGGCCTGCGGCGCCGAACCACATGGCTTGCTTGGCGTACATCCGGCCGAGCTGCTCGCGCACCGACACCCAGCCGGGCATCAACTGGATGGCGCGCTCGAAGTTCGCCTGCGCCGCTTCGGCATCGCGCCTGGACAGCGCGATGAAGCCGAGCTGGCGGTAGGCGGCCGCCACGACGCTCTGCTCGCGGCCTTCGGTCGCCGGCGTGACGACCGACTCGGCCTCGTCCAGGCGGCCGGCCTGGGCGTAGAGCGCGCTGAGCTGCACGCGCGGTGGCCCCTGACTCGGGTCGAGGCGCACGGCCTCTTCGAGCGAGGCCATGCCCTCGCTCGTGCGCTTGCGCTCCAGCAGGGTGGTGCCGAGCTCGTAGTGCGCGCGCCAGTTGCCCGGCGCCTTGGCCGCCGAATCGGCCGCGAGGCGCAGCGGATCCTGATAGACGTGGTTGCGCGCCACGGTGAGCCCGCCCAACAGCGCCAGCCAGAGACCGAAGGCGAGCGCCCCGATCTGCCGATACTGCCCCTCGTCCGCCCCCTGCCGGCGCGCCAGCCATCCGAGCGCGTCAAACCCACCCACCACGCTCAGCCACGCCAGGCTGGCAACGGTCAGATACATCCGGTGCTCGAACGCCGCATCGCGCAGCGGAATGATGGTCGAGGTGGGCGCGAGCAGAATGAACGACCAGCCCAGACAGAAGCTCGCCAGCCGGTAGCGGCGAAAGCTGGCGATCGCCACACCCGCCAGGGCCAGCAGCGCCAGCAGGGGCAGCAGCACATCGGCGCGCCAGAACGAGTCGCGCAGGGCCCAGCCGTAGTCGAAGCACTGCTGCGTCGGCAGGACGTAGAGGCGCAGGTACCACAGTACGACGCCGAACTGGGTGATCAGATAGCGCCACGGGCTCACCCCTTCGAGCTGAAACCCGGCGCTGGGGATGAACACCCAGGAGCGCGGCCCACCGGCGGGGGCGTCGCTGGCCGCGGTCAGGTAGTCGCGCGAGAGGAACAGCGCCAGGGCGAGGGGCACCAGCAGCAGCAGGGCATAGAGCGGCCAGCGCCGCGCCGTGCGGCCGCCGGGGCGCAGAAAGCAGACGTAGTACAGCAGGGCGCTCACCGGCACCGTGGCGACGATCTCCTTGCTCAGCACGCCGATGACGCCGGCGACCACGGCGGTGCCGATCCACAGCCGGCGCCACTCGGCGTCGCGCGCCCTGGCGGCGCTCAGGACCAACACCAACACGCTCAAATAAAAGAACGAGGCGATGCTCTCGGCGCGCTGCACGATGTAGCTGACGGCCATGGTCTGCAGCGGATGGACGACGAAGACCAGCGCCACCAGCAGGCTCAAGATCGGCGCCGCGGCCTTGTAGCGCCCGTCGAAGAAGGGCAGCCGCAGCGTGCCCAATACCAGGGCGTAGACCAGCATCGCGTTGGCCAGATGCACGATGAGGTTGAACAGGTGGTAGCCCCACACGGCGGACCCGCCCCACCAGTTGTTGACCGCCAGCGAGAACGTCGGAATACCGCGCGACCGCGTCAGGTAGCTGAGCGCCGGCTGAAACTCCTGCACCCAGGGGTTGGCGATGATCTCGAAATGGTCGTCGAACAAAAAGGGGATCGCAAAGCTGTTGGCGTATGCGGCGAGCCCCGCAACCAGCAGCACCGCCGGCGCGAGCAGCGGCCACGCTGGCCGCGGCACCGCGCGGCGCGGCCGCGCGGCGGCCGCCGCGTGGGAGGTTTCGGCGGGCTCGACCCGATCCTGTTTGCGGCGCCGTGCTTTCCCCATGCGCAGCGATCTACCCCGCGCGCCAGCTGGGTTCAAACGAGTGCGCCGCGCGCTTGCCGGGTTGGCGGGCGCGCACTACAAGCACCGGGCGTGGCCCCTCGCCCGAAGCAGCCGGCCGGTCGGGATCGGTGGCAGCGGTGGATCTGCCTCCTGCTGGTCGCGGCCACGCTCGCCGTCTACGGCCAGGTGCGCGGCCACGAGTTCCTCAACTACGACGACGACGAGTACGTCACCGAGCACCCGTTCGTCCGCCAGGGCCTCAGCGCCGCCGGGCTGCGCTGGGCGCTGACCGGCGTGCACTCCGCCACCTGGCATCCGCTGACCACGATCTCGCACCAGCTCGACTGCTCGCTGTTCGGGCTCGATGCCGGCGCCCACTTGCTGGTCAACGTGGCGCTGCACATCGCCAGCACGCTGCTCCTGTTCGGCGTGCTCGCCGGCATGACCGGGCGGCGCTGGCCGAGCGCCTTTGTCGCGGCATGTTTCGCGCTGCACCCGCTGCACGTCGAATCGGTCGCCTGGGTCTCCGAGCGCAAGGACGTGCTGAGCGGGTTCTTCTGGATGCTGACCCTGTGGGCGTACTGGGCGTACACGCGGCGCGCCACCGTCGGCCGTTACGCGCTGGTCGCGCTCAGCTTCGCGCTCGGGTTGACGGCGAAGCCGATGCTCGTCACCCTGCCCTTCGTTCTGCTGCTGCTCGACTACTGGCCGCTCGGCCGGTTCGGCGCGCCGGCTGGCGCGAGCGGACGCCGCCTCGTGATCGAGAAAATGCCGCTGCTGCTGCTCGCCGCCGCCGTCAGCGCCGTCACCTTCGCCGTGCAGCGCCGCGCCGGCGCCCTCGGCGGCACCGACGCCTTCCCGATCGGCTTCCGCATCGCGAACGCGCTGGTGTCGTACGCAGCGTATCTGATCAGTGCGGTCTGGCCGACCGGGCTGGCGGTCTTCTACCCGCCGCGCCTGGCGCTGCCCGCATGGCAGCCAATCGCCGCGGCGTTGCTGTTGGCGGCCATCTCGCTCGTCGCGCTGCGCGATTGGCGGCGGCGGCCGTATCTGCTGGTCGGCTGGGGTTGGTATCTGGGCACGCTGGTGCCGGTGATCGGCTTGATCAAGCAGGGGGAGCAGGCGCTGGCCGACCGCTACACTTACCTGCCGCTGATCGGCATCTCGATCATGCTGGCCTGGTGGGTCGACGACGTCACCGCCGCGCGGCGCGGTAGCGCCCGCGCCGCCGCGGTCGCGGCCGCGGCGGTGCTGCTCGCGTGGGGGCTGACGAGCTGGCAGCAGCTGCACTACTGGCGCGACAGCGAGGCGCTCTTCCGCCATGCCCTCGCCGTCACCGCCGAGAACCACGTCGCCCACACCAACCTCGGTGCGCTGCTCATGCGCCGCGGCGCCATCGACGAAGCCAGCGCGCACTTCGCAGAGGCGCTGCGCATCCGGCCGACCTATGCCAAGGCACAGATCAACATCGGCATGGCGCTCGCCGCGCGCGGGGACGCGGCAGCGGCGTTGGCGCACTATCAGGAGGCGGCTCGCCTCGATCCCCGCAATGCCATGGCGCACTTCAACTGGGGCGTCGCCCTCGGCCAGCAGGGCAAGGCAGACGAGGCGATCGAACAGTACCGTGCGGCGCTGGCCCTGGACCCGGACTACGCCAACGCGCGCAGCAACCTCGGCCTCGCCCTGATCGGCAAGGGCCGCACCGCGGACGCCATCATCGAGCTCGAGGAAGTGCTGCGCCAGCGGCCCGACATGGCCGCCGCGCACGCCAACCTCGCCATCGCGCTCGAGCGGGCCGGGCGACCGGAGGAGGCGCTGGCCCACTATTTCGAGGTCGTGCGCCTCGATCCGCGCGCCCCGCTGGCCCGCCTCACTCTCGGCGCGGCGCTGGAAGACCACGGCCGCCGCGCGGAGGCGATCGCGCAGTACCGCGCCGCCCTCGCGCTGCAACCGGACCTCGAACCGGCCCGCGCCGCGTTGCAACGCGCCGCGGCCGAGTAGTCGCGTTACGGCGCGCCGGCCTGGGCCTGCTGCGCCAGCGCGCGCGCGAGGTGCGCTTGCAGGTCGGGGTTGCCCGGCGCACCGCGCAGCGCCGCGCGGAAGTGCGCGATCGCGCCGGCGAGATCGCCCTGCTCGGACAGCACCACCCCGAAGTTGCGGTGCGCGTCGACGAAGTCCGGATCGATCGCCAGCGCGGCCTCGTAGTGCGCGATCGCGTCGGCGATGCGGCCCTGTGCGGCGAGCACGTTGGCGAGATTGCCGTGGGCGTCGGCATATTGTGGCCGCACTTGCAGTGCCGCTGCGTATGCAGCAGCGGCCTCGTCGAGTTGGCCCAGACTGGCGAGCGCGTTGCCGAGATTGCTGCGCGCCTCGGCGTTGAGCGGATCGATCTCGACGGCGGCGCGAAAGTGGGTCACGGCTTCGTTCAGGCGCCCTTGCGTCGCGAAGGCGTTGCCGAGGTTGTTGTGGGCGAAGGAATCGTCCGGCTTGGCGACCAGCGCCGCGGCGTAATGCTCCATCGCCGCCGCGGTGTCGCCGCGCTGATACAGCAGCAGCCCGAGGTTGTTGTGCGCCATCCACGCGCCGGGGTTCTTCGCCAGCGTGTCGCGCCACAGCGTTTCGAGATCGCGGTAGGCGTGGCCCTGCCGCCAGGTCAGCAGCGCGCACAGCGCGAGCACGATGCCGGCGACGATGGCGCGGCCGCGCCCGAGCGGCGCCGCGGCGCGCGTCCAGACGGCCGCTGCCAGCGCCAGCAGGCCGATGCTGGCCAGGTACTGGTAGTGATCGGCGACGAACGAGTAGCGCATCGGATAGACGT
>CAYVUV010000040.1:0-2254 GCA_964455095.1 uncultured Binatia bacterium (SeqCode) | reverse complement strand
CCCTTTGCCAAAGGGGGGGACCGGAGCGGCGCGAGCGCGGGGGGAGGGTCAATCAGCGGGAGGGAAGGTGCGGGCACCTTCCCTCCCTGGCTGGTGGTCTGTTCCGACCTTTACGGGTGTCCGCTGGCGGGCGGTGCGCCGGCGGCAGCCGGTGCCTCGATCGAGAGCAGCTCGACCTCGAAAACCAGCGCGGCCCCGGGCAGGATCTTCGGCGGGGCGCCGCGGTCGCCGTAGGCGATGCTCGACGGGCACACGAGCTTCGCCGTACCGCCAACCTTCAGCTTCTGGACGCCTTCGGTCCAGCACGGAATGACCCGGTTGAGCGGGAACGTCGCCGGCTGACCGCGGTCCTTGGAGCTGTCGAACACCGTCCCGTCGCGCAGGGTACCGTGGTAGTTGACCTTGACGACGTCGGTCGCCTTCGGGCTGGCGCCGTCACCGGGCTTGCCGGGGATGTAGATCAGGCCCGAGGCGGTCTTCTCCGCGCCCTTCTCGCCTTCCATCTTCTTCAAGAAGGCTTCGGCCTCCTTCTTCTCGGCCTCGGCCGCGACAGCCTGGCGCTTCTTGCCGAACTCCTGAATCTTGGCCTGGTAGTCCTTCAGCTCGACCTGGGTCTTCTTCTTCATGATGCCGTCGGCGAGACCGGCCTGCAGGCCCTCGATCTCGTCCGGCTTCAACCCGTAGGGCTGCAAGCTGTCGGCGATGGCCAGCCCGATGGCGTAGGCCGTCTTCTGATCCTCGGTCTCGAGCTTCGGCTCGGCGCCGCTCGCCGGCAGTGCCAGGCAGAGCACGAGCGCGGCGGTGATGCGAGTAACGATCGACATGAACGCTCCTTTCGTTGGTTCCAACAAATGAGTGGCGAATGGGTAAGCGCCCTCCCTACCGCAATCGCCACGCAAGCGCCAACGCCGCGAGGGTCAGCGCGCCGGGGGAGCGCCGCGCTGCATGTCGACGGAGACCGTCAGCGTGTGCGAGCCGCCGCCGAAGATGACGCCCTTGAGCGGCGCGACGTCGCCGTAGTCGCGGCCCCAGGCGGTGGTGACATGCTGGTCCCAGGGGATCTGGTCGTTGGTGGGATCGAAGTCGATCCAGCCCAGCTCGCCAACGAAGACGGCAAACCAGGCGTGCGAGACGTCGGCGCCCTGCAGGCGCGGCTCGCCGGGCGGCGGGACGGTTTCGAGATACCCACTGACGTAACGCGCCGCGAGGCCCATTGCCCGCAAGCAGCCGATGGCGAGGTGGGCGAAGTCCTGGCAGACGCCGTGGCGGCGCTCGAGCACTTCCTGCACCGGTGTCGCGACGGTGGTCTGCCCGGGCTTGAAGAGAAAGTCGGTGTGAATGCGCCGGGTCAGATCCGCCACCGCCTCGAGCGCGGGACGCCCGGGCGGAAACGACACCGCGGCGTAGGCGGCGAGATCAGCCGTCACCCGCACACCGGGCGAGTCGAGCACGAACTCACGCGCCGCCAACGCCTCTTCATCGCTCGAGGCCGCGAGTTGCTGCTTGAGCGCCTCCCAGGCCGGCGAGGGCTGCGCCACCCGAGCGGACCCGAGCAGCAGCTCGACGGTACTGGTGGCGACGACCTCGAGCACGCTGTGCGGATCGTGCAGCGCGAAGTAGGCGACGCGGTTGCCGAAGTAGTCGAGGCGCTCGTACACGGTCGCCGGCGACGGGCGGACGTCCAACCACGACTCCAGACAGCGCTGCACCCCGGTGACGCGCGGCAGCACCCGCGCTTCGTTGTGGCAGCGCGCCACCGCGTCGGCATAGGTGTAGAGCGTGCGGTGAACGATCTGGAAGATCATGCCGCGCCACCCACCAGCTGGGCGCGATCGCCGCGCCCGAAGTACGATCGCGTCAGGTGGTCCGCCAACGCGGTCAAGCGCTGCTGCACCCGCGCCAGCGCCTCGTCGACCGCCGCCTGTGCCCCGTCGGCGCCGCGCGCGCCGGCCACCGCTTCGAGGTGGATGCCGCGCAGCTCGACCAGCGCATCGCGCGCCAGGTCGCGCTCGCGCTGGCGCGCCGCCCCGCCGCCGCTCGCCAGCCCGGCCACCAGGGCGTTGAGCTGCAGGAGCTGGAAGCGCACCGAGCGCGGATTGCCCTCGTCGGCGAGGACCAGATCGAGCACCGCGCCGGCGTGTACGTGCGCGCGGTAGCGGCGGCGATAGGACATCAGGCTGTGCGTGACCGACAGCACGGCCTCCCACGGCGGCGCCTCGCCGGGGTGACACAGTCCGACGACGCCGCGCACCAG
>CAYVUV010000039.1:0-20630 GCA_964455095.1 uncultured Binatia bacterium (SeqCode) | reverse complement strand
GCGGCCAACGACGTCGAGACGATGATCCAGCCGGGCGGCGGCTACACGCCGACGCCAGCGATCTCGCACGCGATCCTCGCGCATAACCGCGACGCCAAGTCCAAGGCCGACGGCATCGTGATCACGCCGTCGCACAATCCGCCCGAGGACGGCGGCTTCAAGTACAACCCGCCCAACGGCGGCCCGGCCGATACGGATGCCACGCGCTGGATCGAGCAGCGCGCCAACGACTTGCTGCGGGCGGGCAACGCCAGCGTGCAGCGCGTGCCGTTCGCCAGGGCCCTGGCGGCGGCGACCACCCACCGGGAGGATTTCGTCCAGCCCTACGTCGACGATCTGCGCCACGTCGTCGACATGGACGTGATCCGCGCCGCCGGGCTGAAGCTCGGCGTCGATCCGCTCGGCGGTGCCGCAATGCACTACTGGGAGCCGATCGCCGCCGCGTACGGGCTGGACCTCACGGTCGTCAATCCGGCGATCGACCCGACCTTCTCGTTCATGACGGTCGATCATGACGGCAAGATCCGCATGGACTGCTCGAGCCCGTACGCAATGGCGCGACTGGTGGCGCTCAAGGACCAGTATCGCCTCGCCTTCGCCAACGACCCGGACTCCGACCGCCACGGCATCGTCACGCCCTCGGCCGGGCTGATGAACCCGAACCACTATCTGGCCGTCGCCATCGGCTACCTGCTCACCCACCGGCCGGACTGGCCCGCCGACGCCGCGGTCGGCAAGACGCTGGTCAGCAGCAGCATGATCGATCGCGTCGTGCTGAAGCGCGGCCGCCGCCTGTCCGAGGTGCCGGTCGGGTTCAAGTGGTTCGTCGCCGGCCTCTTCGACGGCTCGTGCTGCTTCGGCGGCGAGGAGAGCGCCGGCGCGAGCTTTCTGCGCCGCGACGGCACGGTGTGGACGACCGACAAGGACGGCCTGATCATGAACCTGCTGGCGGCCGAGATCACCGCCCGCACCGGCAAGGATCCGGGCGAGCACTACCGCGAGCTGACGGCGGAGTTCGGCGCACCGATCTACACGCGCATCGATGCGCCGGCGTCGCCGGCACAGAAGGCGCAGTTGTCGAAGTTGTCGCCCGCAGCCGTCACCGCCGCGACGCTCGCCGGCGATCCGATCACCGCCAAGCTGACCCGCGCCCCCGGCAACGACGCGCCGATCGGCGGCCTGAAGGTGGTTTCCGCCAGCGGTTGGTTCGCGGCCCGGCCGTCGGGCACGGAGAACATCTACAAGATCTATGCGGAGACCTTCAAAGACCAGGCCCATCTCGACACCATCGTGAGCGAAGCCCAGCGAATCGTCAGCGATGCCCTCGGCGATTCCTGACCGAAGCGCATGACGACCGCCCCCCCGATCCAGCAACACATGGGGCTCGACCGCCACACGCTCGGTCGTCTCGTCCGCGCGATCCGCACCTTCGCCATCTCCGAAGTGGGCGGTCGCGCCGCACTGCTCGCCGGCTTGTTGATCACACTGCTTCTCGCCATCAATGGGCTCAACGTCGTCAACAGCTTCGTCGGGCGCGATTTCATGACCGCCATCGAACGCCGCAACGGATCGGCCTTCGCCTACCAGGCGGTGCTGTATGCCGCGGTCTTCGCCGCCTCGACGATCGCGGCGGTCCTCCAGCGCTTCACCGAAGAGCGGTTCGGCCTGCTCTGGCGCGAGTGGCTGACGCGGCGGCTCGCCGGCCTCTACCTCGACGACCACTTGTACTACCGGCTGAACGTCGCCGGCGGACTGGCCAATCCCGACCAGCGCATTGCCGACGACGTGCGCTCGTTCACGACCACCACGCTCTCGCTGGCGCTCATCTTCCTCAACGGCACGCTCACGGTGATCGCCTTCGCCGGCGTGCTGTGGTCGATCAGCCCCCTGCTCTTCGCCACCGCGGTCGGCTACGCGGCCCTCGGCTCGCTGTTCGCCTTCCTCCTCGGACGCCCGCTGGTGCGCCTCAACTACGACCAGTCCGACAAGGAAGCTGATTTCCGCGCCCAGCTGATCCACGTGCGGGAGAACGGCTTGTCGATCGCGCTCCTCGCCCGCGAGCCGCAGCTCACACACCGGCTGTCCAGCCAGGTGGGCGCGCTGGTCGCGAACATGAAGCGGATCATCAGCGTCAACCGCAATCTCGGCTTCTTCACCACCGGCTACAACTATATGGTCCAGCTCATCCCGGTCCTCCTCGTCGCCCCGCTCTTCATCAGCGGACAGGCGGAGTTCGGCGTCATTCCCCAGTCGTCGATGGCGTTCGCGCAACTGATCGGTGCGTTCTCGCTGGTCATCAACCAGTTCCCGCAACTCTCGTCCTACGCCGCCGTGCTGGCCCGGCTGCACGCATTGGCCGAGGCCGCCGAGGTCGCCGGCGCGCCGGGTCCCGCGGACATCGCGATCGTCGAGGACGACTCGCGCCTCGCCTTCGAGCACCTGTCGCTGGTCTCTCCGCAGGACGGGCAGGTCCTCGTTCGCGACCTGTCGGTCGAGGTGCATGCCGGTGAGCGGCTCCTCATCGCCGGGCCGGATGACCTGGTCTCGCGCGCGCTCTTGTGCGCCGTCGCTGGGCTGTGGCGGTCCGGCACCGGCGGCGTCATGCGCCCGCGCACCGACGAGGTGCTGTTCCTGCCCGAACGCGCCTACCTGCCGCCCGGCACGCTGCGCGAGTTGCTCGCCGGCGGCGCGCGCACAGCGACTCTCACCGACGAGCAGATCTGGGCGGTCCTGCGCCGCCTCGGCGCCGACGCCGCGGTGCAGCGCGTGGGTGGGCTCGACGTCGACCGCAATTGGAACGATCTCTTGTCGCTCGAGGATCAGCGCCTCATCGGAGTGGCGCAGCTGCTGCTTGCCACGCCGCGCTTTGCCGTGCTCGCCCGCCCGGCGGTGGGGCTCGGCGCCGAACGCGCCGCCGACGTGCTCGCCGCCCTGACCGAGCGCGGGGTCGGAACGGTCACACTCGGCGAAGACGCGCTCGGACGCGAGCACTTCGACGCGGTCGTTGAGATTGCCGCCGATGGCACCTGGACTTTGCACACCGCGCAGGAGACGCCGCCATGACCGGAAGCGCCCCGTCCCGCCGTCTCACCAGCTCCGCCGGCCTCGCCGTGCACGTGAACGCCAACGGCTCGATCGCGCGCATCGAGCACGGCGACATCGTGCTCAATCTCTTCCCCGGCTCCGAGGTCGAGGGCGGACCCGCCAACCTCTACCTGCGGCTGCTCGGCGGCGCGATCGCCTGGACGCCGCTGCTCGGCCCGCACAGTCCGCTGGCGATCGCGCTCGACGGCGACGAGCTGCGCGCGGCGGGCGAATGGCGCGGGGTGCAGATCGATCTCCGACTCGTGCTCGCCGCCGATGCGCCGGCGTGGTTCTGGCACGTGGCGTTGGCCAATCGCGGCGCGGCGGAGGTCGGGCTGGATCTCATCTACGCCCAGGACGTCGCGCTGGCCCACTACGGCGCCATCCGCATGAACGAGTATTACGTCAGCCAGTACCTCGACCACACGCCGCTGCGGCACCCGGCGCGCGGCACCGTCCTCGCCGTGCGCCAGAACCTGTCGATGGGCGAGCGCCACCCGTGGGCCGCCATCGGCTCACTCGGCCACGGCGCCAGCTTCGCCACTGATGCCCTGCAGCTGCACGGCCTCGGCACGCGCGCGGGTGACGCCCCCGCCGCCCTCCTCGTCCCGAGCCTGCCCGGCGTGCGCCGCCAGCACGAGCACGCGATGGCCGTGATTCAGGACGAGACCGTGCGGCTCGCCCCCGGCGCCAGCGCGGCGCGCGGCTTCTTCGGCTGCTTCGAACCCGATCACCCGACGGCCACGTCGGAGTCCGACCTGGCGGCGGTGGATCGCGCCCTGGCGCTGCCCGAAGCCACCGCACCGGATGCTGACGAACCAAGCGATGGGATCGGCGCGGCAGCGACGTTGTTCTCCTCGCGCCCCGTCTTGCGCTGCCGGGATTTCGAGGCGGTCGACATCGCCCGCCTCTGGGGCGATGCGCTGCGCCACGTCGAGCGCGAGGGAGCCCGCGTGCTGTCGTTCTTCACCGGCGCGCACACGCACGTCGTCCTGCGCGCCAAGGAGTTGCAGGTGTTGCGCCCGCACGGGCATCTCCTGCGCACCGGCGATCACCTGACGCCCGACGAGTCGTCGCTGACGACGACCGCGTGGATGGCCGGCGTGTTCAATTCCCTGCTGACCCAGGGACATGTCAGCATCAACCGCTGGCTGTCGACGACGCGCTCGTACCTGAGCCTGCAGCGGGCGCACGGACAGCGGCTGTTCGTCGAGCTGGACGACGGCTATCACCTCCTCGACGTCCCCTCGGCGTGGGAAGCGGCTCCGAGCGCCTGCCGCTGGCTGTATGCGCATGCCGGCGGCCTGATCGAAGTGCGCCTGAGCGCACCCACCGACCGACACGCGCTCGAGCTCACCGCCGCGGTCCTCGCCGGGCCGCCCGCGCGCTTCCTGCTCTCCAACCACGTCGCCCTGGGCGGCGATGACGGCGCCGAGCCCGTGCCGGTGCGCTTCGCGCGCGACGCGGCCGGTATCCCCATCTACCCGCCGCCGGATTCCGACGTCGGCCGCCGCTTCCCGAACGGCTGCTTCCGCCTCGACCCGCTGCCGGGCACCGCGCTCGAGTACGTCGGCGGCGATGAGCGCCTGTTCACGGACGGCCGCTCCCGCAATCAGCCCTTTCTGGTCGCCGTCACCGCGCCAGCCGCGGCCATCGCGTTCCGGCTCACCGCGCAGCTCGTGGCGCCCGAGAGCGCGCCTGCGCCCGCCGGTGCGGGCGACACCGCCGCGCGCTTCTGGACCGCGATGACCGGCCCGCTGTCGCTGACACCCGCGCCGGCGAGCGCGCTGGCGCCGGACGTCGCCCGCTTGCAGGATATCCTGCCCTGGTTTGTCCACGACGCGCTGATCCACTACCTCGCCCCGCGCGGGCTCGAGCAGTACTCGGGCGGCGGCTGGGGCACGCGCGACGTCTGTCAGGGACCGCTGGAGCTGCTCCTCGCGCTCGGCCGCTGGGAGCCGCTGCGCGATTTGCTGCTGCGCGTCTTCGCCAACCAGAATGCAGACGGTGACTGGCCGCAGTGGTTCATGTTCTTCGAGCGCGAGCGCGGGATCCGGCCCGACGAGTCGCACGGCGACATCGTCTTCTGGCCCCTCCTCGCCCTCGCCGAGTACCTGCTGGCGTCCGAGGACGACTCGATCCTCGACGCGGTGGTACCCTTCTTCGATCCGGCCGGCCCCGACGCGGGGGAGCGCGCCAGCGTGTGGCAACATGTCGAGCGGGGGCTGGCGCTCATCCACGCGCGCGTCGTGCCGGGTACCAACCTCGCCGCCTACGGACACGGCGACTGGAACGACTCGCTGCAGCCGGCCGACCCGGCGATGCGCGAGCGGCTGTGCAGCACGTGGACGGTGACGCTGCACCACCAGACGCTGACCACGCTCGCGGCGGCGCTGCGCCGGCAGCATCGCGGCGGCGAGGCCGAGCGCCTCGACCGCCTCGCCGCCGGCGTACGGGAACAATTCGCGCAGTGGCTCATGCCCGACGGCGAGCTGGCCGGCCTGGCCTACTTTCAGCCCGACGGACGGGTCGAGTACCTGCTGCACCCGCGCGACGGCGAGACGGGCATCCACTACAGCCTGCTGCCCATGATCCACGCCGTCATCAACGACCTGCTCAGCCCCGAGCAGGCGGCCGCGCACGTCGCGCTCATCCGCGCACACATGCTCGGCGTCGACGGCGCCCGCCTCTTCGATCGTCCCCCGGCATACCGCGGCGGGCCACAGCGGCACTTCCAGCGCGCCGAGAGCAGCACGTTCTTCGGGCGCGAGATCGGCATCATGTATACGCACGCCCATCTGCGCTATGCGGAAGCGATGGCCCACTACGGCGACGCCGAGGCGTTCTTCGAGGCCCTCCGGCGCGCCAATCCGATCGCGTTGCGCACCGTCGTCGCCGCCGCCGCGCCGCGCCAGGCGAATTGCTACTACTCGAGCTCCGACGCCGCCGTCGCCGACCGCTACGAGGCGGCGGAGCGTTATGGCGACGTGCTCGCCGGGCGCGTGCCGCTCGAAGGCGGGTGGCGCGTCTACTCGAGCGGCGCCGGCATTGCCGTGCGCTTGATCCATCAGCGCTTCCTCGGACTCAGCCGCGGCCGCTCGCTGCTCGGCATCGACCCCGTCATCCCCAAGGGGCTCGACGGATTGCGCGCGCGGGTCGAGATCGACGGGCGCGCGGTGGACATCGTCTACCGCGTCGCGGCGGCGGGGCGCGGCCCCACCGCGCTGACGCTGAACGGGCACACGCTGCCGATGACGCGCCTGGCGAACCCGTATCGCACAGCGGGCGTTGCGGTGCCGATGGCGGCCGTTCGCGAGCATCTGACCGACGCGGAAAACGAGCTGCAGATCGATCTGGAGTAGCTTTGCCCGGCAATTCGCGACAGAAGTTCCTCTCCCTGCGGGGGCTTTGCACACAAAGTCACCGTTGAACGGCGCTCTGGTCGGAGTCGGGGTCGGAATCGGTATCGGGTTCGGGATCGGGATCGAGGGCAACGAAATGAATTGCAACCTGTGTCGATGCGATCCGCTAGGAACCGTGGAATCCCTGGGACAGGAATCGATTCCGATGCCGATAGCGATTCCGACCCCGCCGAGAGAGGCACGCTCGGCGATGAGAGGGGGTTTCGGTGCAAAGCTCCCTACGGGAGAGGAACCAGAGGCGTGACCATCACACTCGCGGAGAGCCAGATGCGCGCCGAGGCTTTGGACGACTTCACGGACCTGTCCGGCTGGATGCCGGTGACCTCGGGACTCGCCGAGTTGGCGATTTCCTCCGCACCCGGGCCACATGGCGCGGCGATGCGCCTCGACTTCGATTTCAAAGGCGGCGGCGGATTCGTCGTCGCGCGCAAGCCGATTGCGCACGCGATGCCCGAGAGCTACACGATCGGCTTTTCCATCCGCGGCGCGGCGCCGGCCAACCGCCTCGAGCTGAAGCTCGCCGACCCGAGTGGCCGCAATGTGTGGTGGCGCCATTGGGACGCGTACGAGCCGCCCGCCGACTGGCGCGAGGTGCGCGTGCGCAGCAGCGAGATCGAGTTCGCCTATGGACCCGCTGGCGGCGGCGCGATGACCGCGCTCGGCGCCGTGGAGCTCGCGCTGGCGGCCGGGCCCGGCGGCGCGGGGACGCTGTGGATCGCCGACTTCCGGATCGAGGACCGGACGTACCGCGCCACGCCGCTCGTGCGCGCCTCGAGCGCAAGCCCGGGGTTCGAGCCCAACGGCGCGCTCGACGGAGACGCGGCAACGAGCTGGCGGAGCGAGCCCTCGGCCGGCAGCCACTGGCTGGAAATCGATTTCGGTCAGATCCGCGAGTACGGCGGCCTCGTTCTGCACTGGGATTCCGCCGCGCCGCCGCAGCGCTTTCGCGTCGAGACCTCCCGCGATGGCTCGGCCTGGACGAGCGTGCACAGCGCGGAGCCGGCCGGAGCCGAGCGCAGCTACGTCTACTTGCCCAACGCGGCGTCGCGCTTCCTGCGCGTTCTGCTCGAGGCGGCGAGCAGCGCGGGGTGCGGCATCGCCGAGCTGGTCGTGCAACCGTTCGAGTTCTCGCGCTCGCTGCACGCGTTCTTCGAGCACGTCGCGCGCAGCGAGCCGCGCGGGCACCACCCGCGTTGGCTCGCCGGCGAGGCGACGTACTGGACGCCGATCGGGCTCGCGGACGGCCATACCTGCGCGATCATGAACGAGGAAGGGATGGTCGAGGTCGATCGCGGAACGTTCTCGATCGAGCCCTTCGTCCACGCCGACGGCCAGCTGCTCACGTGGGCCGACGTCGAGACCTCGCAAACGCTCGAGGACGAGTGGATACCCATGCCGTCCTCCGTCTGGCGCTGCGGCGCGCTGACGTTGCAGACGACGGCCTGCGCCGGGCGGCGCGACGACCTGGCGGTGCTCTACCTCCGCTATCGGCTCGACAACGCCGCTGCGCGGCCGCTGCGGGCCCAGCTGTTCGCCGCCATCCGGCCGTACCAGGTCAACCCCCCGTGGCAGGCGTTCGGCGAGCTCGGCGGCATGCGCCAGATTTCCGAGCTCGCATGGGATGGTGGAGGCATCCAGGTCGACGGCACCCGGATGGTCGTGCCGCTCACTCGACCACGGGCCTTCGGCGCCGCGGCGTTCGAGCACGGTGCCATCACCGCCCACCTCGCGCGCGGCGAGCTGCCGGCGCGCAGCGCCGTCGCCGATCCCTTCGGCTATGCCTCGGGCGCGCTCGCCTTCGATCTCGAGCTCGCGCCCGGCACCAGCGGCGACGTCTACCTCGCCATCCCCTTCGGCACCCATCCGCCGTCGGTCTGCGACCAGCTCGCCGGCGCCAGTGGGGCCGAGGCGTTCGATGCCGCCGTGCGCGACTGGCGCGAACGATTTGCCGCCATCACTTTTGACCTGCCACCCGTCGCGCACGATCACGCCAACGCGGTGCGGACGGCAGCGGCGCAGGTGCTCGTCAACCGCGACGGCGCGGCCTTGCAGCCGGGACCGCGGCGCTACACGCGCGCGTGGATCCGCGACGGCGCGATCATGGCCGCGGCCCTGCTCCGCTCGGGGCAGCGCGCCGAGGCGTGCGAGTTCGCGCGCTGGTATGCGCCGTATCAGGCGGCGGACGGCAACGTCCCGTGCTGCGTCGACGCCAACGGCCCGGACTGGCTGGCCGAGCACGACAGCCACGGCGAGCTCATCTTCACGGTGATGGAGTGCTTCCGCTTCACGCGCGACCGCGCCTTCCTCGCCGAGATGTGGCCGGCGGTGCGCCGGGCGGTGGACTTCCTCGAGGGCCTGCGCGCCACCCGGCTCGGCCCCGACTTCGACGCACCGGAGCTGTTGGCGCGGCGCGGGCTGATCCCCGAATCCGTCAGCCACGAGGGCTACCTCGCCCAACCGGTGCACTCCTATTGGGACGACTTCTGGGCCTTGCAGGGGTATCGCGACGCCGCGGCCATGGCGGCCATTCTCGGCGACGACATCCAGTCGCGGCGCATCGCCGCCGCGCGCGACGATTTCCGTGCGGCGCTGCGCACATCGATCGAGCGCACCATCGCCGAGCGCGCCATCGACTACGTGCCGGGCTCGGTCGAGTGGGCGGACTTCGACCCGACGGCGACCGCCAACTCGGTCGCGTTGCTCGACGCTGCCGATGACCTGCCGCGCGCTGCGCTCGAGCGCACGTTCGACCAGTACATGACGGGGCTGCGCCGGCGCCGCACGGGCGAGACCGACTGGAACAATTACTCGGCCTACGAGATCCGCATCGTCGGGGCGCTGGTCCGCCTCGGCCGCCGCGACGACGCCAACGAGCTGATGGATTTCCTCTTCGGCGATCGCCGCCCGGGCGCCTGGAACCAATGGCCTGAAATTACCTGGCGCGACCCGCGCAGCCCCGGCCATCTCGGCGACGTCCCGCACACCTGGATCGGAGCGGAGTACGTCCTCGCCTTGCGCAGCATGCTGGTTTACGAGCGCCCCTCGGACGAGTCGCTCGTGCTCGCCGCCGGTGTGCCGGCGCGCTGGCTCGACGATGGCGAAGTCGGCGCCGTCGGTCTGCCGACCCACTACGGCGCGCTCGACCTGCGCCTCGTCCGCGAAGATCCGGACACGCTCGTCATCTCGCTGGCCGGCGACCTCGAGCTTCCGCCGGGCGGCATCGCGCTGCGCCCGCCGCTGCCGCGGCCGATCGCACGCGTCGAAGTCAACGGGCGCCCCGTCACTGCATTCGATGCCGAGGGCGTCACCATCGCCGCTTGCCCGGCGCGCGTCGTCCTGCGCTCCTGACCCGATCGGAGTCGGGGTCGGAATCGCTATCTGAATCGAGGAGCAAACGACATGAGTTCCCCCCGGCAGGAGTCGATACCGATACCGACACCGACCCCGACCTCGGATGAGGAGGATGGTTCAACGCCGATCGAAAGGAGATGCGAATGAAATCGTCACGACAGTGGATGGCCTCGATGCTCGTCGTGCTGCTCGCGCTCGCCGGGTGCTCGACGTTCAAGATCCGCACCGACTACGACCGCACCGCCGACTTCCCGGCCTTGCACACCTATGGCTGGCGCCCTGCGCCGCCAGACCCGACCGGTGACCCGCGCTTCGACAACACATCGATCGACGCGGCGGTGCGCGCCGCCATCGATCGCCAGTTGGTCGCGAAGGGATACACGCCTTCTTCCGGAGCGGCCGATTTTCTCGTCGGCTACCAGGCCGTCATCAAGAGCAAGGTGGACGTGGCAACGGTCGATCGCCGGTACGGATACCGCGGTGGGGTCGCGTACGGGCACCCCGGCCTGGACACGCGCACCTACGATGAGGGCACGCTCCTCGTCGACGTCATCGATCCGCGCACAATGAAGCTGCTGTGGCGCGGCAGTGCGAGCGGCGTGGTGCACCCGGAGTCGAGCATCGAAAAGCGCGAGCAACGGGTGAACCAGGCCGTGGCAGACATCCTCAAGGAGTTTCCGCCCGGCCGGTAGGCCGTTTGACCGCGGTCGTCGCGCGGCGCTAGTAGCGAGAGCCCCACCAACGGCCGAGGAGGACTGCATGTCGATCAAGGATTACGCCCGCTACGACGCGCTCGGGCTCGCCGAGCTGGTCGCCAAGGGCGACGTGACGCCCGCCGAGCTGGTCGAGGAAGCGATCACCCGCATCGAGAAGCACAACCCCGCCCTCAACGCCGTCATCCACACGATGTACGAGCAGGGTCGCGCCGCGGCGGCCGAGTGGGCGACGCCGCGCGCCGACGCGCGCGCGCCGCTGCGCGGCGTGCCGTTCCTCCTCAAAGATATCAATGGCAACTACACCGGCGTGCCGACGGCGCAGGCTTGTCGCTTCCTGGCCGGTGTGCCGGCGTATCGCGACGACACCCTCGTGGCGCGCTTCAAGGCCGCCGGGCTGATCGCGCTGGGCAAGACCAACGTGCCCGAGTGCGGCATCCTGCCCACCACCGAGTCGGCGCTCTACGGCCCGGCGCACAATCCGTGGAACCTGGCGCACTCCACCGGCGGCTCGAGCGGCGGCTCGGGTGCGGCGGTGGCGGCGGGCATCGTGCCGCTGGCGCACGCCAACGACGGCGGCGGCTCGATTCGCATTCCCGCCTCCTGCTGCGGGCTGGTCGGGTTGAAGCCGACGCGCGGGCGCAACCCGATGGGTCCCGACCTCGGCGACATGCTCTCCGGATTCATTGTCGAGCACGTCGTGACCCGCACCGTGCGCGACAGCGCCGCCGCGCTCGACTGCACGCACGGACCCGAGCCCGGCGATCCCTACGCCGCGCCGGCCGTCGCCCGCCCATTTCTCGACGAGCTCCGCGCCGCGCCGAAGCGCCTGCGCATCGCCTTCTCGACCACCAACCCCTCGGGGCAAAAGCTGCACCCCGAATGCGTGCGCGCGGTCGAGACGACGGCCAAGCTGTGCGAAGAGCTCGGGCACATCGTCGAGGAAGGCGCCCCGCCCTTCGACGCCGGGATGCTGACCAGCTCGTTCCTCACCGTCTGGACCGCCGGCGTGACGACGCTGATCGAGGCCTTCGGGATGATGAACGGGCGCACGCCCGGCGACGGTGATCTCGAGGGCCTGACCCGCGGCCTCTACGAGCAGGGCAAGCAGATCACGGCCGCGCAGTATCAGATCGCCATCGGCATGCTGCAGATGACCGGCCGCTTCATCGGCCGCTGGCACGAGACGTACGACTGCTGGCTCACCACGACGCTGGGCGCGCCGCCGATTCGCCTCGGCGTCATCGACATCCAGGAACGCGACCCGATGAAGGGCTTCGCGCCGATCCTGGACTATGTGCCGTTCACGCCGCTGCAGAACGCCACCGGCCAGCCCGCGATCTCGTTGCCCCTGCACTGGACGGCGGACGGACTCCCCGTCGGAGTCCAGTTCAGCGCTCGCCTCGGCGGCGAAGCCACCCTCTTCGCCCTCGCCGGCCAGCTCGAACAAGCGCGGCCGTGGATCCAGCGCAAGCCACCGGTGTGGGACTGAGGGGCGGCTTCGGGCTTCAGGCTCCGGGCGCTTGCTCCCCTCCTTTCCAAGGAGGGGGTCGGGGGGAGGTAGATTCCGCAGAAACCTCCCCTGGCCCCTCCTTGGTAAGGAGGGGGACCGGAGAGGGGGACCAGAAGATCAGAACCCAAATTGCCCGAAGATATCGTCCTCGCAGATGGCGAAGTCGCCGGGAGGAGCGCAGCGGCTCGGCGCGCCTTCGCAGGTGAGGCACGGGGCACAGACGAGCTCGCTGCCGCACTCGAACGATCCCGATAGGTCGCAGGGAGCGCACTGGTCCTGCGGTGTCTCCAGCCCGCACTGCTGGAGCTCGAGGTCCTCGCAGCTGTTGAGTCGCTGATCGATCGTGCCGTCATCGTCGAAGTCGAACTCCAGGCCACCGAGCGTCGTGTAGCCGATGGTGCCGACGCTCTCGTCGGACAAGCTCAGCTCGAGCACGCCGCCAGTCGGGCACTGCGAGTTGAGCGCCAGACGGAGCGGTTCCCGGGTGAACATATAGACGCCACCGAGGCAGTCGCTGGTGGTGAAGCCATCGAGGTCGAGCAATGCGTCGCCATCGGGCAGCGGCGTCTCGGTGAGGAAAAACGTGTCGAAGGCCTGCGAGAACTGCTCGCCGCCGAGGAAGTCGCTGACCGCGATCTCACCGTTCACCTCGACGTCCACCACACAGGCCCCGCCGTCGTTCGGCGACGAAAAGATGTCCAGTGAGAGCCCGCTGCTGGTAGTGGAGAGGTCGGCAATGACGCCGCCGGCGTTGCCGACGATCTGCCGCATGGTGCCGTCGGTGGTGCGAATGCCGTCGCCACCCGCCCCCAATGCGAACGGATCCCGTTGCTCCTGTGCGCACCCGCCGGGATTGGCTTCAAACGACTCGAACGCGTTGGCGGCGAGGACGAAGAAGTTGCCGAAGGGATCGTGAATGCTCAGCGAGTAATCGGTGAACTCGCTGGAGAACGAATTGCCAGGCGGAATCTCCAGCGCACAGGGGTCGAAGTCGGAGCTCTCGAAGGCACTGAAGCCGCTGCGCTCGGTGACGTTGCCGAAGCCGTCGTCGGTGGTGCATTGCGCGTCGGTGATCTCGACGCGGTTGAAGAAGCAGCACACCTCCTCGGTGCCGGTAAACACGCCGAAGGCGAAGCACTCCAAGGTCTGACAACCGGAAATCTGGGTCGCCCGGGATGCGGATCGGATCATCCGCGGCAGGCCACCAAAGCTCGCGCCGCCGCCGCCCCCGCCGGCGATCTGGCCGAAATCGAGCAGGCTGAAAACCGACGACACCGCGACGCTCGACGTCGCCCGCACGGTCGAATCGCGCCCGCCGGCGCAACCGAACAAGGCGCGGTCGACGCCGTTGACCAACTCGTCGACGGTCACCGCCCCGTCGTTGTTCGCATCCGAGGCGCGGCATGCCGCGACGGCCTGTGCTCCCAGGGCAATATCGACGCCGCGGATGAGCTCGGCGACCGAGACCGTCTTGTTGCCGTCGCAATCCCCGGGGCAGGTCTGCCCGATCGCCGGTGCCGCGGAGAACACCAACAAACTCAGCAGCAAGCCCCCGAGCCCTTTGCACCCCACTCTATTCGCCGTCATTGCGGCGAGCATACGTTCACCGACCGAGAAGGTTCAAGTACCGGTGGCGCGAAGCCTTCCCCTAGAAGTATCCCTCCACCGCCAATGTCCCCGCCGCATCCGGCCGGAAGCCCTGGTTGTTGAGCGGCACGTTCACCGAGCCGCTGATCACGGCCCTCTCGGCGATGCGCACCTTGATGCCGCCGAGGAAGTCGATGAAGCTGTCGCCGAGCTCGTTGTCGCCGAGCGCGGTCAAGGTTGTTGGCGGGAAGCTGCCGCTGCGCGGGTTCTGGATGGTCTTCGGCGTCCAGCTGATCGGCGTGTCGAACTCCGAGCCGCCGACGCCGAAGTCGATGGCGACGCGCTTGATCGGCACCGCGATGCCGAAGTCCCAGGTGAAACGGCGCAGCTCGCTGCTGTCGAAGTCGTAATCGTAGCCGACATCACTGTAGAGACGCAGGTACTCGTGGAGCGACAGCGAGCCGATCAGCCGCGGCAATATCGCCGGGCTTTCGGATCCGGCAAACTCCCCTTCGCTCGGGCTCGGGTTGAAGAACTCACCGGACACCGCCACGGCCCCGCGCTCGTTGTTCCAGATCAGATACTTGAGGCCCAGGCTGATGCGCCCGACGCCGGGACGGGCGCCCTCGTTGAAATCGACCCCCAGATCCGGCAGGTCGTCGTTACGCAGGGTCAGGCAGGCGTTGTCCCCCAAGGTGCAGGGTCCGTTGCGGCCGATCCGATTGTCGAACTCTTCACTGAGCGCATCGATCTGCGCCGCGCGCTCGGTGGGATCGTCGGAGAGTGGACCCGGCTGGGCCGGCCCGGTGAGCACGGCTTGACTCGGGGGGAGGCCGGCCGCGCTCACGCGCGTGCTGGACACCTGCGAGGCATTGGCTTCGACCACCGTCACCGGAATGTTGAACATGAACTCGAGGCGGTCGGTGATGCCGTAGCTGGTGCCGATGTTGACCATCGACACCGTCGCCTTGACGTCCAGGCCGAGCTCGGCGACTCCCGCCGGTCCCTTCACGCCCGGCGCCGGATTCGGTCCGAGCTGCTCGTCGAACTCGAGCAGATACTTGATCGGACCGAAGCTGTCCTTCAGCTTGAAGTACGTCGCCGCGGCGCGCACGCTCCACTTGCCGTCGCCAATCGTCTGCGGCGAGCGAAACGCCGTCGGGCCGAGGTTCTCGCTGGCGACGAAGGTCGACAGCTCGGGATCGAACTCGTAGCTCAGGCTCTGGCCCGACGTCGGCGGCAAGGACGAAATGCCCTGTTGCACGCCGAGGACGATCATTTGCGATGCCGAGTCGGCGCGGGCTTGCGAGCCGAACTGACCGGGATTGCTCTGCGCCTGCGCCTCCGCCACCATCAACACACCGGCAATCACACCGGCACACGCGAGCAGCTTTCCGTTCATCTCAGTTTCCTCCCCTTTATTCTTCGGTCTGACCCGACCCGCCCCTTAGTACTGCTTCTCACCCTCCAGGGACAACTCCAGCGGCGTGTCGCACGAGGGTTCCTTCTCCCGGATGGGAGAAGGACAGGATGAGGGGGATCAGGATGAGCGGCGAAGCCCACCCTTGCCCCGGGATCGGGCCGCGTGGAAGGCGGTGGCCTTCGGCATCATCAAATCCCCCTCACCTTAATCCTCTCCCATCCGGGAGAGGAAACATTGCGAAAGACAGTCCTCAGTACCTTCCGGGTAGCAGGCGCTCCTGGCGCGGCGCCGCCGGTTGCACGACGACGGCGCCCTCGGCGGCGGAGACTTCCGGCTCCGGCGGGCGCTCGAACTTGAGCGGCTTGACCGTGCTGGTGTTGCCGACCGTGAAGAGCTTGCCGTTGCGCATGAACAACCGCTCCATTTCCTCGCGGTTGAACGGGCGCGAGCCAAGGCGGCCGAACACGCTCACCTGATGCCCGGTCTCGTCGACGGCGCGATCGCGGTCCATGCCCTTCGACAGCGTCAGCGCGTCGCCGTGCGTGTGGTACGTGGCGATCAAGCGCGGCGTCGGCACCGGGCTGAAGCCGGAGTTGCCCGGCGTCTCGCCGGGCGAGATCAGTTGCAACACGCGCAACCCGTTGGCGCCGTCCGCCACATACGCAAAGACGCTGCCGACGGTGGCAGCCACTCGCACCGCATGCGTGTCGTTGAGCGCGCCGCCGGCGTTGAACATCTGTTGCACGAACGGCTGTTCGGGCTTCTCGACGTCGACGATCGCCACCCCCTGACTGCCGGCGGCGACGTAGGCGTAGGTGCGAGCGACGTACACCTCGTGCGCCTCGGCGAGCGCCAGTCGGGCGGCGACGCGCGGCGCTTCGGGCTGCGTGATGTCGATCACCGTCAGGCCACGCGCGTCGGTGACAAAGGCGTAGCGGAACTGGATCGCAACGCTGGTCGGCTGTACCAGGTCGGCCCCGCCCACCTCGGCGACGATGCGCGGGTGAATCGGATCGTCGAGGCTGACGATGACCAGCCCGCGATCGCAGGCGATGTAGGCATAGGTGCCGGCGACGGCGATGTAGCGCGCGCCGTTGAGCGCGCCGTCGGGATTGAACGTCGCGGCGCGCTCGACGAAGTTGTTGGCCGGGTCGCCGTCGCCCAGCATGTCGACATCGACCACGATCAGCCCTTCGTACAGGTCGGTGACGTACGCATAGCGATACAGCGGGTGCATCGGCTGTTCCTGGTTGGCCGGATTGCGCGCCCGCCCGAAGTGGATCGGCATGTTGGTCGGCAGCGCGACGCCGGTGGCGAATTGCGTCTTGACGTACGTGCGCTGGCCAAGCGGCGACACCGGCGCGGTGACGATGCGCTCGGAGAAGCCCTTGTTGTCGATGTTGGCGACGTCGAAGGCGCGGAAGCCGCCGCGGCCGGTGGCGGCGTAGAGGTACTCGCCGCGCAGTTGCAGGCTGCGCACGTCGGGCCGCGCGAAGCTCATGAAGTCCTTGCCAGCGTGGTGGTGTGCTTCCTGCAACTCCAAGTCGTGATCGACGTGGCGCTGATAGTTGTCCGGATACGCCAGGCGATGCAGGTTGCTGCCGATCACCGCCTGCGGCTCGTCCCACTCGGTGACGGCGACGCCCTCGAGCCCGTGCTCCCCTTCGCCGACCCAGGCTTAGCGGCCCATGAAGTTGACGAAGTTGGTGCCCAGGGTGAGCAGCTGCGCCATCCAGGCATTTTTGTCGCCGGCCGACGAGAGATGGCAGTCGGTGCAGGTCTTGGTCTCGAGCTTGCGAACGGTGTGCGCGAAGTGGGCGTTGAAGGCCTGACTGCTGTAGCCTTCGGCCGACACCGGCGGCTGTTGCATGTAGACGCGCTCGCGGTTGGCGTTCACCGAGCTGATGATCAGCGCGCTCGACGAACGGGCCGGGGCGATCTTGTGGTCCTTCACCGTGCTGTGCCGGGCCAGCATGAAGATGTCGTGGCGCAGCACCTGCGGGTTGTAGGAGGTCCAGTTGCGCGTCTCGCCGCCCTCGAAGTGCTGCGAGTCCTTCTTCCAATTGGCCTGTTGCGGCAGATGGCAGCCGAAGCAGCTCGTCACCCACGAGGTGTGGCAGGTGAAGCAGCTCATCTGGTCGTCGCGGTGCGCCAGGCTCTCCTTGCTCGCCGGCAGCGCGCCCCAGCTGGTGCCGTCGGTCTGCACGGTCTTCGCCAGGCGAGCCTTCTCATTGTAGTGCGGCGACAGCGGGTCGATGGAGTCGAGCACCTGGCTGACTTCCCACGATTTGCCCTCCTCCAGCATCGAGCGCTGGATCAGCGCGCCGTCCGCCCCCCATTCGAAGCGCCGTTCGCCCCACGGCGTCAGGCCGCGCTGCAGATCGGTGCCGCCCGGCGGCGCGGCCGGGCCGCTGGTCTTGAGATTGGCGCGCGCCCAGATCGTACCGTGGCAGTCCTGGCACTGGATCTCGAGGGTGTTGGGGTACTCGCCGTAGAGGCGGCCGTCGCTGTGCGCGTCCTGTTCGAAGTGGCAGTCGACGCAGTGCATGCCCTTCTCGGCGTGGATGTCGTTCATGTGCACGGCTTTGCGCAGCTTGTCGGGATCGTTCCAATCGATCTTCTGGCCCTGCGCGTCGAGCATGTTGCCCTTGCGGTCCTGCGAGAAGACGGCGCGGAACACCCAGCCGTGACCATGATAGTCGGCGAACTGCGTTTCCTTGGTTTTCAGCTCGCTGACGTTGGCCAGGAACTCTTTGTCGGTCCACATGCCGCGCACACCCGCCTCTTCGGGGTTGTGCTCCAGGCGCTCGTGCATGTCTGCCGCGCGGCGGTTGTTGAACGGCGTCGCCGCGTCGACCGTCGGGTAGCGCTGCTCCTTCGGCCAGAGCTGCTCGCCGTCGGTCTCGTAGTCCCACATCTGATAGCCCAGGTAGGTGTTCACGAACGAGTTTGGCTGGTGCATGTGGCAGGACATGCACTGACTGGTGGGAATGGCGCGCGTCAGGCGGTGGCTGATCGGGTGGCCGGACTCGTTGCGCGGAATGGTCGGGTCTTTGCCCGAATACGTGCCGGCGTGGCCGAGCTTGGCGTAGGGACCGGAATGCACCGGGTCCTTGTCGTTGGCGTACACCACGTGGCAGCCCGTGCAGCCGCTCGAGCGGTAGTCGCCACCGTGGTCGTTGGTGCCGAGGAACGACAGGTGTGGATCGTTGAGGCGCGTCTTGTGGATGTTGAGCACGCCGGCGCTGACGCGCAGATCGGTGCCGAGGCCGCGGGTACCGAGCTTCATGTCCGGCTTGCCGGGCTCGTCGAGGAACGGGCCGAGGTTGGGGTTGCCGACTTCGGAGACATTCGAGCGGTCGACGCGCCCGCCGCGCTCGAAGGCGCGCAGCGGGTCGGGCGGCTGGACGACGTTCCAGGGCGGCAGCGGCACGAGGAACGGCAGCACGCCGCGTTTCAGCTCGGCCTCGGTCGGCGGCGGCACGGTCTTGATCATCCGCGGCACGCCCTCGCGCGTGTACGACTCGCCGAAGATGTAGTTCTTCGCCGGCACGATGCCGTTGTTATACGCCGCGCCGCTCCACAGCAGCGCCGAGGTGGTCATCAGGCTGCGCTCGACGCGGTGCACCTCGTTGGTGTGGCAGGCGCCGCACGCCTCGGCGGCGACGCGCAAGTCGCCGGGGTTGATGAAGCGGATGAACTCCGGCGATTCGTGGTTGAGCAGCGTGTAGCTGCGCTCGGGATTGCGCGAGGCGATGCGGTCGTGATCGTCCGGGTCGCGCCACTTCTCGGGGTGGCGCGGCGCCACGTGCGCCGATGCCTGCGCGGCCGCGTACTCCGCGCTGCCCTTCTCGGCGCCGCCGGCATTGGCGTCGACGTTGCCGCCGTGACAGTCGGTGCAGCCCAGCTTGACCTGCTCGGACACGTGCATCGGCTCGATGCCCGTATGGCAGGAGAGACACCCGGTGCTCTTGGCGTCGGCTTCCGCCTGCGTCTGGCGCAGCAGCGCCGGCGCATCGTCGTCGGCCAGCGCGCGGCGCGCCGGGGTCAGCAATAAAACGAGCGCGGCGGCGGCGAGAGCCGGGGCGCTGCGCATGAGGTCGTGCCGAAGTCGGGCCAGCGGCATCGTCCCCTCCTCCTAGAAAATGAGGACCACGTCGGTCCCCACCTGATACAGCGTCGAGTTGTCGTAGATGTCCTTGAAGCCGCCGACGGGTTGGAAGAGCGCCGCGAACGGCTTGAGGATGATGTTGTTGTTCAGGAACGGGCGCCACTCGAAGCCGAGGCTGAAGTCGAGGCCGACGTCCTTGCGGATATGCGGCTGTTTGAGCAGGATCTCGAGCGGCTCGGTGGCGACGAAGCGGATGTAGTTGGCGTTGGCAATGGCGCGCAGCTTCGGCGTCAGCTCGGCCGTCGCACCGAGGTTGAAGATCAAGATGCCGGGGTTGACGAAGTTGGCCTGGCCCTGGACCTTGCTGCTGCGCAGGTCGGGGATGAGGCTGTTGCGCTGCATCAGCGCCACGACGCCGCGGTCGGCGATGCGGATGCTCTGCCGGTTCCAGTAGCTGAACTCGCCGCCGAGCACCTTCTGGTTGTCGAGGACCGAATCGAAGCCGCGCGCCTTGTCGTCGCGCGGATCGTCGTCGCCCGAGGTGAAGAACACCGAGGTCTGGTAGCGCATCCAGTCCTTGTCGATCGACAGCTCGAGGAAGGCGAGTTGGCCGTTGATGTCCACCGGCCGCCCGGCGAGCGGGTTGCGCGAGTCGCGGCCGAGGGCCTGGTAGAAGGCGTGGCTGATGTTCAGCCAGTCGAGGTGCCCTTCGCTCGTCCAGCCGATGTAGAACACGTCGACGTCGTGCGGTTGCGCGATGCCGATCGGGTCGGGGCGGACGAGAAAGCCCTGGCGGTCGAACTTGTAGCCGTGGTTCTCGCCGCGGTCGCCGTTGTAGAGAACGCTCAACTGCTGCTGGTAGCCGAGCGCCAGGAAGTCCTGCACGTAGAGGTTGGCGACGGCGATGTGCTGATGGCGCAGCTTGAAGCTGTTGAGCTCGCTGTTGGTGTCTTTTTCCGCCTGGTAGAAATACAGCAGGTTGTACTGGTAGCGATTGCCGTTGGCGGAGCCGAAGATGCGCGCGCCCTGGTTGACGTCGGAGAAGATCAGGCTGCGGAAGTCGCTGTTGAATGGCTGGCGGCCGATCTTGCTGGAGACGAAGTCGTAGTTGGACGAGAGATTGGCGAGGTGGATCTCGAGCGACGCTTCCTGCACCGCGGCATCGTCGGTGGTGCGGCTGGTGCCGTCGCGCACGTCGGGGCTGACGACGTTCTCGAACACGCCGAGGTGATTGACGTCGACCACGCCTTCGAACACCGCCTGCCACTCGAAGGGCTTGAAGGCCGTCGATCCCTTTTGCAGCTCGGCGCGCAGGACGAACTTCTGATCGTAGATGATCGTGTCCGACTGGCCGAAGAAATCAAAGCTGCCCGGGTCTTCCGCGCTCGGCGTGCTCGGCAGCGGTGCCGAGCGGCCCTCGGCGGTG
>CAYVUV010000038.1:0-3803 GCA_964455095.1 uncultured Binatia bacterium (SeqCode) | reverse complement strand
ATGTCGCCCTGCGTGAACTGCTGGGTGACGTCGGCGACGGTCACGCCGATGCCGTTGAACCCGCTGCCGCCGGCGCCGTAGAGCGAGGTCGCGTAGACGTCGGCGAACTCGGCGCGCGAAGACTTCGCGCCGACCGTGTTGGCGTTGGCGACGTTGTTGCCGATGACGTCGAGGTTGCGGGAGGCGGCATTCAGGCCGCTGAGACCCTGCTGGAAGGACATGCTGCGCTCCTGTCGAAAAGTGGGGGGTTCGGGTCGGGGAAGTCGCTGATCAGCGATCGGACGAGGGAATGGGGGATGGGGACCGCGCCGCTTCAGAGCACGGCCCGGATTGCCGAAGCCGACTGCGCGGCACGGCCGCCCAGTTCGACGCGGGCGCCGTCGCTCGCCTGCGAGACGGCGGTCACGCGCGCCGGCGCGAGTACCTCGACGGCCAGTGCGGCGCCGTCGTAGCCCAGCGCCGACGCGCGCAGCCGGTAGGTGCCGGCCGCGGCGCTCGAGCCGTCGGTTCCGACGCCGTTCCATTCGAACATGCCGACGCCGGCCTGCGCGTCGGTGGCCTCGTGCGCGAAGACGACCCGGCCCGCCGTGTCGACCAGCTCGACGCGCACTGCCTTCGCCGCAGCCGGCAGCTGGAAGCCCAGCCGCAGCGGCGCCGCCGCCGAGGCGGCCGGATCGGCGCCCGACGCCGCGGAGGCGGAGCCCGGCCAGTCGACCGAATCGGCGGCGACCAGCACCTGGCGGCCGAGCAGGCCGACCGCCGAGACCGGCGAGACCGTGCCCGACGCGGCGGCCATCTTCGACATCGACGCGTTCAGCTGTTCGATTCCGCGCACCGTGTTGATCTGCGCGAGCTGGCTCGTCACCTGCGCGTTGTCCAGCGGATTGAGCGGGTCCTGGTTACGCATCTGCGCGACCAGAAGTTTCAGGAAGCGGTCCTCGGTGCCGGCGGCCGAGTCGGTCGCGGCAGCGCCCGAAGGCGCGCTCGTCACGCCGGCCGCAGCCGCGGAAGCCGCGGCCCTGGAAGTGTCGATGGTGGCCACGCGCCGAATCCCCCGTCACTGGCCCAGCTGCAGCGTCTTGGCGAGCAGCTGCTGGGTCGTGTTCATCACTTCGATGTTGTTCTGGTACGAACGCGAAGCGGAGATCATGTTCACCATCTCCTCGATGACGTTGACGTTGCTCTGCGTCACGTAGCCGTCGGCATCTGCCATCGGATTCTTCGGGTCGTGGATCCGCTTGCCGGGCGTCGTGTCCTCGACCACGTTGCTGACGCGCACGCCAGGCGTGACCGCAGTCGCGCCCGCCGTCGGTTCGGACTGGAACACCACCTGCCGCGCCTTGTACGACTGCCCGTCGGGACCGGCCACGCTGTCGGCGTTGGCCAAGTTCGATGCCACCACGTTCAGGCGCTGGCTTTGCGCCGACACGGCGCTGCCCGAGATGCCGAGGATGTTCAGGAGGGACATGGTCGATTCCTTGTCGGGGTCGCGCGATCCGGGGTCGCTCAGTCGCCGCGGATAGCGCTGACGAGGTTGCGCACGCTGCCGTTGATGAAGCGCAGCGTCGCCTCGTAGCGCAGGGAGTTGTCGGCGAAGTTGGCGCGCTCGCGGTCGAGGTCGACGGTATTGCCGTCGATCGACGCCTGCTGCGGCAGCCGGAAGCCGAGCGTCGGGGTGGCGGGGGCACCGGGCGCGGCCGGCGCCCCGCACGCCGGCGCCAGCGGCAGTCTCGGTGCCACGGGACCGGCGCCGCGCGGCGCCTCGGGGCCGGCTGCCTCGCGCAACGCACGTGCGAAGTCGAAGTCGCGGGCCTTGTAGTTCGGGGTATCGGCGTTGGCGATGTTCGACGCCAGCACTTCCTGGCGCTGCGCGCGCAGCGCGAGTGCCTCGCCCTGGAACTTCAGCGTTGTCGTGAGCCGGTCGAGCATCGGGGCCTCCAGTTCTTGCCGTTGCTGCCGATTATTCAGGGAGGCCGTCCCGCGCATCGGCGGAAAAGCGCGGCTTTTTCCCCGCATCTCCGCGGGTGTCGGCGCTCGCCGCGCGAATACGCTGCAGGCATCGGGAGCGCATCGACCTGGGTCGCCGCCTCCCTGGACCCGTATCACTTGCCTGGAGAACGCCGATGCCGCACGACGAGCCTGCCCCGAAGCGGTCCGCGCCGACGCGTCGCGTCGTGGTCGCCGTGATCGCTGTTGCGATGCTCGTGGCGGCCGGCGCCGCGGAGGCGGCGCCCGGATCCTCCGACGAACCCGGCACCGCCGACCTGCAGCGCTGGGTCGAGGCGTCGGCCGCGGCGGCGTGGACTGCCGGCCAGGGCGAAGCAGACGGCCGGGGCGCCGCGTCGAAGGCACCACCGATCCGGGTCGAGGTCCGGGTCGGCAGCCTGGGGGGCCGGCCTCGGCTTCCCGCCTGCACCCGTTTCGAGCCCTTCCTGCCGCCGAACGCCCGCCTGTGGGGTCCGAGCCACATCGGGGTGCGCTGCGTCGAGGGCGGCTCCTGGACGATGATGGTGCCCGTGACCGTCTCGGTCTACGGCCCGGCCCTGGTCGCCGATCGGCCGCTGGCGGCCGGCGCGGCCGCCGACATCGACTCGTTCCGGCTCGATCAGATCGACCTGACCGCCGCGCGCGGCGCGCCGGTGGCCGATGCGGCACTGCTGGCGGGGCGAACGCTGGCTCGGCCGCTTCGAGCCGGCGAGCCGCTGCGTGCACAAGACCTGCGGGTGCCGCAGACCGTCGCGGCAGGCGATCCGGTCCGGATCCGGCTGCTCGGCCAGGGGTTCGCGGTATCGTCCGACGGATTCGCGCTGGCCGGCGCCGGGGAGGGCCAGTCGCTGCGGGTCCGTACCAGCGCGGGCAGGATGCTGGTCGGCACGGTCCGCGACCGCGTCGTCGAGGTCAGGCTGTGAACAGCGCCGCCGAGATGCCGCTTTTCCCGGCTAAAGTTTCCCCCCGCGATGCCGAATAATCAGGCATTCGAACCTCGGGCCGCGGGCCCACAGGGGACATCGTCATGAAGATCGACAAGCCCGTCGAGATCCAGCCCGCCCAGGACGCGACCCTGCGCGCGGGTCATCCGGCCGGCGCCGCCCGTCCGGCGGGACATGCCGGTACAAAGGCGCGCGCCGCCGGCAGCGCCGCCGACTCGGTGAGCCTCTCGGCCGCCTCGCGTGGCCTGGTGGCCGATCTCGCAACCGACGGCGGCGAGGTGAGGCATGACAAGGTCGCCGAAGTGCGCGAAGCCATCCGCGAAGGCCGTTTCGACGTGAGGGCTCAGGTCGTCGCGGACAAGATGATCACGCAGGCGGCCGAGTTGCTCGAAACCCTCACGGTGCCCAAGCGATGACGGACACGCGCGACGGTACCGCCGAGGCCGACTGGCTCGGCCACGGCGCGGCGCTGCTCGATGCGCAGCGCAAGGCGATGGTCGCCGGACACCTCGACGAACTGGCGACGGTCAACGCCGCCCTGGCCGACTGGATTTCGCGGTCGCGGCGCCCCTTCGCTGCCGTCGGCTACACGCCGGGCGCGCGTGCCGACGCGGCCCGGATGCTCACCGCCCTGCGCGCCAATGCCGCGGTCGCGCAACGCGCAGCGGCAGCAGCGCAGCGTGGACTCTCGGCGCTGCTGGCGTCCTCTGATCCGGTCTACGAAGCCGACGGGCGCAAGTCCCCGGCATCCCGCCGCGGCACGTCGATGTCGGCCTGACGGCGGGTGGCGACCGGTCGGTCGCTGGCCGACCCCGGCGCGACACCGGTTCGTGCCGGTGCGCCGCGCCCCCCGAGGTCCTTCAGGTCCACCCC
>CAYVUV010000037.1:0-5492 GCA_964455095.1 uncultured Binatia bacterium (SeqCode) | reverse complement strand
CGATGCGGTCGATCGGGCGGTGCTCAAGCCCGTCGCGCAGGGCTACCAGGACTACATCCCCGAGAACCTTCGCATCGCGATCGGCAGCGTGTTCGGCAACGTTGCAGACCTCTGGACGGCGGTGAACCAGCTGCTGCAGGGCAAGCCGGTCGAGGCGGTCTCCGATCTCTCGCGCTTCGTGCTGAACTCGACGCTCGGCCTGGCCGGCCTGGCCGACATCGCCACTCCGGCGGGCCTGGAGAAGCACCACGAGGACTTCGGCCAGACGCTCGGGGTGTGGGGCGTTCCGGCAGGGCCGTACCTGGTGCTGCCGCTGCTCGGCCCTTCGAGCCTTCGCGACGCGCCAGCGCGGATCGTCGACGCGCAGGGCGATCTCGTCCTCGCGATCGATTCCGCCGGCCAGCGCAACAACGCCTACCTGATGCGCACGATCGACACGCGCGCCCAGTTGCTGCGCGCCGAGCGCCTCGTCGAGGGCGCGGCGCTCGACCGCTATTCGTTCATTCGCGACGGGTACCTGCAGCGGCGCCGCAACCAGGTCTACGACGGCAATCCGCCGCCGTCGGACGAGGACGCGCCGGCCTACGACCCGGCGGACGACCCCGAGGCGCCGGCGGCGCCCGCCGGCACGCCGCCGCCGGCGCCGCCGTCCGCCCCCCAACCGAGCGGGAACCGATGATGATGATGAAGAAACTGCTGTGGGTTTGCCTCGGGCTGCTGCTCGCGCTGCCGGCGGCCGCCGCGGCGCCGGAGGCGCCGGACAAGCTGATCGAGCGGCTCAGCAACGAGATCCTCGATCGGATCAAGTCCGACACGGCGCTGCAGGCCGGCGACCCGAGGAAGCTCAACGCGCTGGTCGACTCCACCGTGATGCCGCACGTCGACTTCCGGCGCATGACCGCGTTGTCGGTCGGCCGCAACTGGCGCAGCGCGACGCCCGACCAGCAGAAGCAGCTGATGGACGAGTTCCGCGCACTGCTGATCCGCACGTATTCCGGGGCGCTGTCGTCGGTCGCCGACCAGAAGGTGCGGATGCGGCCGTTGCGGGCCAATCCGCAGGACACCGACGTGATCGTCCGCAGCGAAGTCCTGCAGCCGCGCGGCGAGCCGATCCAGCTCGACTACCGGATGATGAAGGCAGCGGACGGCTGGAAGATCTACGACGTCAACGTCCTCGGCGTCTGGCTGGTCGAGACCTACCGCACTCAGTTCGCGCAGGAAGTCAGCGCCGGCGGCATCGAAGGGCTGATCAAGAGCCTGAGCGAGAAGAACCGCCAGCCTGCCGCGAGCGGGAAGACGTGAGCGCCGGGCAACCAGCGGGTGCGCAGCCCGCGGCTCCGCCCCCCGCCGAACGCCTTCGAGCTGCGGGTGCGCTGGCATTGCCGCCCGAGGTCACGTTCGCCACTGCGCGGGCCGCCCTGGCCCAGGCGCTGCCGGCGCTCGACGCCGCGCGGCCGCTGTTCGACCTGTCCGCGTGCCGGCATTTCGACTCGTCGCTGATCGGTGTGCTGCTCGAGTTGTCACGGCGGGCGTCGGCCGCCGGGCGCCGCTGCACGTTCGTCGGGGCCTCGCCCAACCTGCACAAGCTCTCGGGCCTGTACGGCGTCGAGCACATGCTGTTCGACGAGCGCGACGCGCAGGGCCTTCCCGCGACCAGTCACGGCCGATGAGCGCCGCGATCGACGTGCGCTGCGTGGCCAAGCGCTACGGCAGCTTCGAGGCGCTGCGCGGCGTCTCGCTGTCGATCGGGCAGGGCGAGTTCTTCGGCCTGCTCGGCCCCAACGGTGCCGGCAAGACCACGCTGATCTCGATCGTCGCGGGGCTCACCCGCGCGAGTTCGGGCGAGGTGTCGGTGATGGGCCACGACGTCGTGCGCGACTTCCGCGCCGCGCGACGCGCGCTCGGCGTCGTGCCGCAGGAACTGGTCTTCGACCCGTTCTTCACGGTGCGCGAGACGCTGCGAATCACCTCCGGCTACTACGGCATCCGGCGCAACGACGACTGGATCGACGAGGTGCTGGCCAACCTCGACCTCGCCTCGAAGGCCGAAGTCAACATGCGCGCGCTCTCCGGCGGCATGAAGCGCAGGGTGCTGGTGGCGCAGGCGCTGGTGCATCGCCCGCCGGTGATCGTGCTCGACGAGCCGACGGCGGGCGTGGACGTCGAGCTTCGCCAGACGCTGTGGCAGTTCATCCGCCGGCTCAATCGCGACGGCCACACGATCGTCCTCACGACGCACTACCTCGAAGAGGCGCAGGAGCTGTGCGACCGCATCGCGATGCTCAAGAACGGCACGGTGGTCGCGCTCGACCGCACGCGCTCGCTGCTGCACCGCTTCGCCGCGGGCCGGTTGCAGCTGCGCCTGGCCGGCGCGCCGCTGCCGGCGGCGCTCGAACCGCTGCGCATCGCGGAGCCGGGCGTCGTGGCGCCGCAGGCGATTCCGCAGGACGTGGGCGAGTCGAGGGTGAGCCTGCGCGTCGACGACTTCGGCGCGATCGAGCCGTTGCTGGCCGCGTTGCGCGAGGGCGGCTGCCGGATCGAGGAGATGGAACTGCTGCACACCGACCTCGAGGACGTCTTCGTCCAGGTCATGAAGGAGACGCGCTGAATGGACCCGGTTCGCGAGCGTCCCGACGCGGCGTTCTCGGTGCAGGGCTTCGCGACGCTGCTGCACAAGGAGGTGCTGCGCTTCGTCAAGGTGGGCGTGCAGACGATCGCCGCGCCGGTGCTCACCGCCATGCTGTACCTGCTGATCTTCTCTCACGTGCTCGAAGACCGCGTCCAGGTGTTCGAGGGGGTGCGTTACACGTCCTTCCTGCTGCCCGGCCTGGTGATGATGTCGGTGCTGCAGAACGCGTTCGCCAACAGTTCGTCGTCGCTGATCCAGAGCAAGATCACCGGCAACATCGTGTTCCTGCTGCTCGCGCCGCTTTCGCACCGCGAGATGTTCGCGGCCTACGTGCTCGCCTCGATGATGCGCGGCATGGCGGTCGGCGCGGGCGTGTTCTTCGTCACCGCGTGGTTCGCGCACCTGTCGTTCGCGGCACCCGCCTGGATCCTCGCCTTCGCGCTGCTGGGCAGCGCGATTCTCGGTACAATGGGCCTGATCGCGGGGATCTGGGCCGAGAAATTCGACCAGATTGCGGCCTTCCAGAACTTCATCATCATGCCGCTCACGTTCCTGTCCGGCGTGTTCTATTCGGTGAAGTCGCTGCCCGGTTTCTGGCAGACGCTGTCGCACCTGAACCCGTTCTTCTACATGGTCGACGGGTTCCGTTACGGCTTCTTCGGGGTGTCCGACGTGCCTCCGGCCACGAGCCTCGCGGTCGTCGCCGCCACGCTCGCCGGCGTCAGCGCGATCGCGCTGCGGCTGCTGGCGAGCGGCTACCGGCTGCGGCACTGAGGCGGCCCGTTCGCACACCCGATCCATCCTCCAACCGACACCGTTTCGCCCGGATTGCGCCATGGTCACTCCCGAGAATCTCCGCAAGTTCATCGCCGACGGGCTCGATTGCGAGCATCTCGAGGTCAGCGGCGACGGACGGCACTTCGAGGCGCTGATCGTCTCGAAGCTGTTCGAGGGCAAGCGACTCGTGCAGCGCCACCAGCTCGTCTATGCGGCGCTCGGCGAGCGCATGCGCGAGGAGGTGCACGCGCTGTCGATGAACACGCTGACGCCCGAAGAGTTCGCCGACCGCGGCGGCGCATGAAGGCCCAGGCGGGGCCCGCGACGCGCGCGGTGGCCATCGCCGGGGGAGGCCGGATACATCCATGGACAAGCTGAGAATCGAGGGCGGCCTCGCGCTGCAAGGCGAAATCGCGGTGTCGGGCGCCAAGAACGCGGCGCTGCCGATCCTGTGCGCCGGCCTGCTCACCGCCGCGCCGTTCGCGCTGGGCAACGTGCCGCAGCTGCACGACGTCGCCACGGCGCTCAAGCTGCTGCGGCGGCTCGGCGTGACGGCCGAACGCGATGGCGATCGCGTCGTGCTCGACGCGGGCGGCGTCGCCTCGGTCGAGGCGCCGTACGAGCTCGTCAAGACGATGCGCGCGTCGATTCTCGTGCTGGGCCCGCTGCTCGCCCGCTTCGGCGAGGCGCGCGTGTCGCTGCCGGGCGGGTGCGCGATCGGCCAGCGCCCGGTCGACCAGCACATCAAGGGCCTGCAGGCGATGGGCGCGCAGATCTCGATCGAGCACGGCTACGTGGTCGCGAAGGCCAGCCGCCTGAAGGGCGCGCGCATCGTCACCGACATGGTCACGGTGACCGGTACCGAGAACCTGATGATGGCCGCCACGCTGGCCGACGGCGAGACGGTCATCGAGAACGCCGCGCGCGAGCCCGAGGTCGTCGACCTGGCCGCGGCGCTCGTGGCGATGGGCGCGCGCATCGAGGGCGCGGGCACCGACCGCATTGCGGTGCACGGCGTGCGGCGGCTCGACGGCGGCGAGCACCGCGTGATGGCCGACCGGATCGAGGCGGGCACTTTCCTGTGCGCGGCTGCGGCGACCGGGGGCGACATCACGCTCACGCACGCGCAGCCCGGGACGATGGACGCGACGCTGGACAAGCTGCGCGAGGCCGGCGCGTCGATCGAGACGGGGGCCGACCGGATCCGCCTGTCGATGAAGCGGCGACCCCGTGCGGTGAACGTTCGCACTGCGCCGTATCCGGCTTTCGCCACCGACATGCAGGCCCAGTTCATGGCCGTCAACTGCATCGCCGAGGGCGCCGGCGTCATCACCGAGACCATTTTCGAGAACCGCTTCATGCACGTGCTCGAGATGCAGCGGCTCGGCGCGGACATCACGATCGAGGGAAACACCGCGATCGTGCGCGGCGTGCCGAAGCTCTCCGGCGCCACGGTGATGGCCACCGACCTGCGCGCCTCGGCAGGCCTGGTCATCGCCGGGCTGGTCGCCGAAGGCGAGACGGTCGTCGACCGGATCTATCATCTCGATCGCGGCTACGAGCGCATGGAGGCCAAGCTGGGCCAGCTCGGCGCGCGCATCGAGCGACTTCCGGGGAGAGCCTGAGATGCGACCTCCGACTTCGGGTGCCGGTGCCGGTGCCGGTGCTGGCGCTGGCGCTGGCGCGTCGCGGCAGGCGGCGGCGGGCCGGGTGGCCGGGGCGGCCTGCGTGGGCCGGCGTTGGGCGGCGCAGGGCCTGATGGCCCGGGCGCTGCGGCGCGATGACGACGGCGGTCGGTGCTTCGCACCGACTTCCCTCCGCTGCTCGCCTCGGGGTCGCGCGGCGAAACTCGCTCCGCGCGCTACGCGAGCTCCGCTCAAACAATCGCCGCGAGTCAGAAGTACGAAGCGCGCTTCGCGCGCCGACCCCGTGGCTGCGCTGCTCGGCGCCGCCGACAGCGCCCCGGCCGCCGTGCCCCACTGCCCGTCCCGCTTGGGCCCACGCGCCCCGGCCAGCCGCCGCCTGCCGCGACGCGCCGAACGCCGAACGGCGACCGCTTCGGCGTCAGGCCTGCGCGGCCTGCGGG
>CAYVUV010000036.1:0-3593 GCA_964455095.1 uncultured Binatia bacterium (SeqCode) | reverse complement strand
GGCAGCACCCTGGTGAGCGCCGCCTGTCAGTCGCCCGCCAGCATCCCGCCGAACATCCGCCTCGACCTGGGTGAGTTGCAGCTCTTTTTCGATGTCTCCACCTCCGCGTCGTACACCGGGCCGATCACCATCTGCGGCAGCTATCCCGACGCCGACCAGGACGGCTTCGTCGATCCCCTCGGCGTCGACGAGCTGACGCTGCGCATTCTGCACGACGACAGCGGCGGCAACTTCCAGCCGCCGGTCAATCAGTTCGTCGACCCGGTGCTGAACCGCGTCTGCGCCGAGGTCGATCACCTCTCGCCGTTCCTGATCGCCACCGAGGGCGTGCCCAGGGGCTTCGTGGCGCCGGACGACGACACGCGCAAGTGCGAGAACCAGCTGCCGAAGCTGAGCGCGAACCTCCTCAAGGCGATCCTGAAGTGCAACCGCAAGTCGGCCGAGGCCGCCTTCAAGAGCAAGAGCTTCGACACCGCCGCCTGCGAAGTGGCGGCGCGGGCGAAGTACGACGGCAAGGTCGCGCTGCTCGGTCCGTGCCCGGCCTGCGTCGCGGTCAACGCCCCCACCCTGGGCGACGGCGCCGCGAGCCTGGCCAACGGCCTGAACGCCGCCCTCTACTGCGAGGGCAGCGCGGCGCTGCCCGGTGACTTCGGCTTCGTGCCGCCCAGCGACGCGGCCGCCAAATGCGCCAAGGGGCAGGGCAAGAACGTGGCGAAGCTCACCAAGCAACTCGGCAAGTGCTACCGCAAGCTCGCCGACGCCGCCTTCAAGGCGCAATCGGTCGACGTCGAGGCGTGTCTGGCCGACGCCGGCGCCGACTTCGACGCGGCCGCGCTCGACGGCTGCGGGGCCTGCGCCCTCGCCAACGCACCGGGTCTGCGCAACCAGGTCGAGCGCTTCGCGGTGGGCATCCTGGAAGACGTGTACTGCGCGGGATCGACGCCGCTGCCGTAAGGCGGGCGCCATTTCATAACAGAAGGGAAAAGGAACCGGATGATTGCGTACGAGAGAGGATTGATGGTGGCCGTCGCGATGTTGGCCGGGTTGCTGGCGGGGCGAGCCGAGGCGGTGACGCCAGCGCAGAAGTGCCAGGCGACCAAGCTGAAGGTGACGGGCAAGTACGCTTTCTGCCGACTGAAGGCGGATGCGAAAGCGGTCAAGACCGGGCAGCCGGCGGACTACACGAAATGCGTCGCGACGTTCCAGACCAAGTTCGCCGATGCGGAGACGGAAGCCGGCGGGCAGTGCCCCACGCAGGGTGACATCGGCGGGGTCGAGGACCAGGTCATCGCCGACGCGAGCTCCTTCAAGCTGCTGCAGGCGCGCTGGGTGGACAACGGCGACGGCACGGTGAGCGATACGGAGACGGGGCTGATGTGGGAGCAGAAGGACAACCTCAACGGCGGCGCGAACCTCAGCAATCCCCACGACGCGGACAACACGTACTCGTGGGCGACGGCCGGGACGACTCCGAACGGGACGGCGTACACGGACTTCCTGGGCACGCTGAACAACGGCACGACCACCGACGGGACGACGATCAGCGGCTGCTTCGCGGGCCACTGCGATTGGCGGCTGCCGACCAGCATGGAGCTGTTGGGAATCGTCGACCTGACTGCAACGGGCTGCGGGGCAGGTGATCCGTGCATCGATATGGCGTTTGGGCCTACCGTCGCGTCCACCTACTGGTCCTCCACTACGTACTCGGACCTTCCGGTCCTCGCGTGTTTCGTGGGCTTCAACGACGGCACCCCGAACTGCAACGGTAAGCCGCTCAACTTCTACGTTCGCGCCGTCCGCGGCGGCTCGTGATCGACGATTTCGACACTGGGCGCGGCAAGCAAAGCCCCGCCGATCGAGCCGCTCGGTTTGAGGCGGGGAGCGCGACGCCGCGTGAGCGCCTTTACTGCAACTCTGTCGGGAAAAACACGGACAAGAGAGAGGTGCGCCCCATGCGAAGGCTCGATTCCGGAATCCTCGTCGTCATTGTGCTGATCGCCGTCTGCGCGACGCCGGCCGCCGCCGCCCCGTTCGCGTACATCGCTTGTTACGACGGTGGGGTGGCGGTGATCGACACCGCGACGGACACTGTCGCGACTACCATTCCGACGGCGACCGCGCCGAGCGGCGTGACCGTCGGGCCGGGGAGCTCGCGCGTCTATGTCGTGAACACCGGGACCGCCAGCGTGGCATTCCTTGATACGGCGGCAAACGCGGTCGTCGATACGGCTCCGGTCGGCGTGCTCCCCTTCGCATTGGACGTGGATCCGACGGGCTCGCGCCTCTACGTTGGCAACACGTTGGCCAATACGGTGTCGGTCGTCGACACGGCGACCGCAACGGTCCTCAATACGATCCCTCTCCCCACCTATCCTACCGGCATCGCGGTCCACCCAAGCGGGGGCAAGGTGTACGTGGCGACTTCGCTTCTCGACCAGGTCGCCGTCGTCAGCACGGCCAGCAACCTCGTGATCGATACGATCCCAGTCGGCGACGACCCATTCGCGGTGGCGATCAATCCGGCCGGGACGAGGGCCTACGTGAGCAACCGCCTCGGCGGTACGATTTCGGTCATCGACACGACGACCGACCTGGTCATCGATACGATCTCCGTCGGCACGTTGCCACTCGGTGTCACCGTGACCCCCGATGGGCACGCGGTCTACGTGGCCAACTACGGCGACGACACGGTCACCGCGGTCGATGTTGCGACCGGGGCGGCCGTCGCCACCATTCCCGTCGGTGTCCAGCCCTACGGCGTCTCCGCCCACCCGGATGGGTCGAGGGTGTACGTCGCCAATTATGGCAGCGACAACGTGTCGGTGATCGCCACCGCGACGAACACCGAGCTCTTTCGGGTGCCGGTGTGCGGGTCGCCGAGGGCGTTGGGGAAGTTCATCACCGGCAACGAGACGACTGCAAGTGTGGCAACCGCGGTAACCGGCGTCATGACGTTGTTCAACATCCCCAACTTCGGGAGCGGTGGATCGCTCGACTTCGATGCCGGAACGAGCAGCATCTTCGGCACCCCGGTGAACGTCGACGCCGCGCTCGCCGGCGTGCCGATGGATGTGACCTTTCAGGTCCTCGCCGGCGTGCCGGGCGGCGTGGGGATTTCCATCAATGCGACGAGCACCTCCCTGCCCAGCTTCTCTTTGAGCGGAACGGGTATCGGAGCGTCCTCCAGCACCGGAACGTTCCTGACAGTTGATCTCACTACCGTGACCGGAACCGTGCTGCCCGCTGGGCCGGCCTATACACTCGTCGCGGAACTCGCGCCGACCTCCCCGTACTCGGCCCAGGGCCCGTTCACGATCGGCGCGGCCCTGGCTGCCAACACGCCGGTAGGAGTCGACGTCACCGTGCCGGTGACGACGACGATCAACCTCTGTCCGGTCTCCACGCCCTACACCTTTCCGGTGACCGTCCAGTTCAGCGAGGTGACCGCCGCCGGCAGCACCCTGGTGAGCGCCGCCTGTCAGTCGCCCGCCAGCATCCCGCCGAACATCCGCCTCGACCTGGGTGAGTTGCAGCTCTTTTTCGATGTCTCCACCTCCGCGTCGTACACCGGGCCGATCACCATCTGCGGCAGC
>CAYVUV010000035.1:0-6580 GCA_964455095.1 uncultured Binatia bacterium (SeqCode) | reverse complement strand
CATCGAGCTCGCGATAGCTGATTATTTCGATGCGCCCGTCCAGATCTTCGAAGATCACGGCGGGCGATTCGGATCGCGGACCGGTGGCGAAGCGTCCGACGGAATCGGCGGCAATGTTGGCGAATTCGGGGATCACGATCTCGTAGCGGCCCGCCGCAGATGCCGGGCGGAGATTGAGCCGGGCGGCGAGCTCGGGATCGAGCGCGATCACTTGGCGGCGCCGTCTTCGGTCGGCCGCTGGGCGGAGCGCAGCGGGATTTCCTTGAGGAACAGAACGACAAAGAATGTGATCGCACAGACCGCGGCGCAGGCCTGGAACATCGGATGGAACGCGCGCGCGGCCGCCGCGGTGGCCTGGACCCGCGCAGCTTCGGGCAGCGAATCGAGTGCGCCGCGGCCATCGCGCAAAATCTGGGCGCCCAATTGATCGGCGCCGGGAATGGCGGCCGCGTTCATGTGATAGCCCAATGCACCGACGATGATGGCGCCCAGCACCGCCACGCCGAACGAGCCACCCATGGAGCGGAAGAACGTGACCGCCGACGTGGCCGTGCCCAGATCGCGCTTCTCGACCGCGTTCTGCACAGCGACCAGCATGGGCGGGATCACGAGGCCGAGCCCGACGCCAAGGATCGCAAAGCACGCGATCATCAGGCCGCGCGACATGCCGGCCTCGGCTTGGCCGAGATAGAGGAAGATGACCGTCGAGACCACAAGCCCCGACAGCGGCATGGCCTTGTAGCGGCCCGTCTTCACCATGAAGCGGCCGCTGCTGGTCGCACCCACGACGACGCCCATCGTCAGCGGCATGAGCAGCAGGCCGGATTCGCTGGGGCTGGCGCCGACCACGAGCTGAAAAAACAGCGGCATGAACACGACACCGCCGATGAACGCCATCGACCAGACGAACGACGCGGTGTTCGCCACGCGCACCACAGGATTGCGGAATAGGCGCGGCGGCAGGATCGGTTCCGGCACGCGCAGCTCCCACGCCACGAACAGCGCAAGCAGGACGACGCCCGCGGCGCCGAGGCCGATGATGTAGGGCGACGTCCATGACAGCGCTTGGCCGCCCGAACTGAAGACGACCAAAAGCGAGGTGACGCCCGCGACCAGAAGCAGCGCGCCCACATAGTCGATCTTGTGCTTCACCCGATGGACCGGAAGCTTGCGCAGCGAGATGCGTGCGGCCACCAGCGCGGCCAGTCCGATGGGCAGATTGATCCAGAACACCCAGCGCCAGGACAGATAGTCGACGAAGAAGCCGCCGAGCAACGGCCCGCCCACACTGGCCGAGGCCCAGACGGTCGCGATGTAGCCCTGATAGCGACCGCGGTCGCGCGGCGCGATGACGTCGGCGATGGTGGCTTGCGTCAACGAGATCAGCGCGCCGCCGCCCACGCCCTGCAACGCGCGCGCGGCGATGAGTTGCGTCATGCTCTGCGCCATTGCACACAGGGCCGACGCCACGACGAAGGTGACGATGGCCACCGTGAGCAACGCACGGCGGCCGTAGAGATCGCTCAGCTTGCCATAGATCGGCGTCGAAGCCGTCGAGGTCAGCAGATAGACCGAGACCACCCACGAGAGATGCTCGACCGAGTGATATTCGGCCGCGATGGTCGGCAACGCCGTCGCGACGATGGTCTGGTCGAGCGCGGCCAGCAGAAGGCTGACCAGCACGCTGCACAGGATGACGAGGGTTTCGCGGTGGGAGAGCGGAGCGGCGCTCGTCATGGAATCGGGTAAAGCTGCGGTGGATGGGCGCTTATCCCATGGCGCGGAGGCGTCGTCCACCCACCGAGCCACCTAAGCCGCATAACCTCACACCAACGTATAAACGCCCTATGACCATCGAATAAAACCGCGTTGAATCCGATACTTCCGAGCAATTCTTTGCGGCTTGGAGAATGCCAAGATTTCACTTCGGGTAACCCGAGCCCGAAGAGATCGCAATGAATGCTGCGCGACTCCCGCTTTTGATTTTCGTCGTAGTCTTCGCGACGGTTTCGCTTCTTGCCGCACGGTCTGCGAGCGCAGCCGACCAGCATAAATTCGATCCCAACTTTCTGTGGTTCGTGTCCGGCCATGGCGTCAACGTGAGCCAAGTCGCCGATGGCGGCGATACCCCCTTCGCCACTACCAAGTTCGTTTCCATTGAGAACGTGCCGCCGGCAGCGGTTGCGCAAGCGAAGATCGGCGAGATTCGCGATGCCGTGGCGCGGCTGCAAACGCCGGGTGAACATGTATTGCCTGCAGGTCTTGGTCCGGACGGCGCGAGCACTGATCTTTTGGCAGCCGGCCTGCTCGCCGCATCCAGCAGCGGCGTCGATTCGCGCGAGATCGACTTGGTCGTCGGCATCGATCTGAAAACCGGCATGGAGCGTATGCTGGTACACGCAACTGGGAGCGGGACCCTCCTCGATCCGCGGACGGCGGATGCGGTCGCGACCGGGTTCCTGCCGCTTTACTCCGTCGGACCGGACCGGGTCCGCATCCATTTCAAGTCGGACAGTCAGTACCGCCCGCCCATCGACCGGACAGCGCTGACCTCATTTGGCGCCACCAGGACGGATACGTTCGGTCCCCACGCCGGGGCAGGATCCGCCCCGATTGCGGTTTTGCTGCGTACCCTACCGACCCCGTAGGTAAAGTTTCGCAAACTGCGTATTTGTTCCAAATTGCCCGCATAAAATAAGAGTAACAATCCCAACTTTCGATGCGTGATTTAGGTGTTTTGGATAAGCACCCTAAGAGTCTTAGGTACCAATTTTCGACAAACCATCGAAATCCAATACTATGTATCTGAAAACAAAACACTTTTTCACAATTCTGTAAAAAATCGGTGAAAAGACCTCTTCGCAGCTTAAAACCCCTCCCACAGCCGATTAACTGATTGCACCTAAGGCACGGCGATTGCTTCGTAATTCCGCTGTGGGACGTTTTGCGCGCAAGCCGGCGAAAGCCGGTCGGGGGGGCGGGGGCAAAAGGGGCTCCAAACCTACCGAATTTTGGCTGCCGAGACCGCGCATTTCGCGCGCTCTGCTCGGGGCGACGAGCGCGCTTTGCGGCACCCTCGCCAATCCCTGGACACTGGTCTCGCTCGGTGCGGGCAGCCTCGTGCTCACGCCGTTACCCGCCGGCGCGCTGCCGCAAGGCGGCACGGTCGTGCAAGGTCAGGCGCAGATCATCCAGGTCTCGCCCGCCGAACTGAAGATCATCCAGTCGACCGACAAGGTCATCATCGACTGGCAAAGCTTCAACATCGCGACCGGCCAGACCGTCAACTTCGTGCAGAACTCGGCGCTGGCCCAGGCGCTGAACCGCGTGTTGGGCGGCGGCGCCTCGAGCATCAACGGCAACCTGAACGCCAACGGCCAGGTCGTGCTGTCGAACGCGGCGGGCGTGCATATGGGCACGCTGGCGCGCGTCGACGTCAACTCGATCGTGATCACCGCGGCCAACATCGCGAACCGCGACTTCATGGCCGGCAACCTGACCTTCGGCACCGCGGGCAATCCCACCGCCTCGGTCACCAACGACGGCATCATCACGATCGGTGCTGGCGGTCTCGTGGCGCTGGTGGCGCCGGGCGTCGCCAACAACGGCATCATCAACGCGCGCTTGGGCAAGGTCGCGCTGGCGTCGGGCAACAGCTTCACGCTCGACCTTTACGGCGACAAGCTCATCCAGTTCGCCGTCAACGACAAGGTCATGCAGGCCGCGACGGGTGCCACGGGCGAGCAAATGACGACGCTCGTCAACAACAGCGGCAAGATCGAGGCTGACGGCGGCGTCGTGCAGATCACCGCCAATGCCGCGCGCGGCGTGGTCGCCAACGTCATCAACACCTCGGGCCTGGTGCAGGCGCGCGCGGTCGCGTCCGTGGGCGGCGAGATCATCCTGGACGGCGGCGATGCCGGCACCGTGCTGGCCTCGGGCTCGGGCGTCATCGATGTCTCGGGCAAGGGCGCCAACCAGAAGGGCGGCCAGGTCGCCATGCTGGGCCAGAATGTCGGCCTGACCGATGCCGCGCTGATCGACGCCAGCGGCTCGGCCGGCGGCGGCACGGTCAACATGGGCGGCAGCCGCCAGGGCATGGGCCCGCTGCCCAACAGCGAAGCGCTCTACATCGCCCCCGACGCCGCGATCGACGCCAGCGCCACGCGCACGGGCAACGGCGGCACGATCATCACCTACTCCGACAAATCGACGAAGATCTACGGCCAGCTTTCCGCGCGCGGCGGCGCCGACGGCGGCAACGGCGGCTTCATCGAGACATCGGGCAAGCAGGCGTTGGATGTTGGGCGCGCGCCGGATGCATCCGCGCCCGCGGGTCATGCCGGCGAGTGGCTGATCGACCCGGCCAACATCCAGATCATCGCCGGCGCGGGTTGTACCAACATCAACTGCGTAACCGATCCGTGGGCGCCCACCGCCGATTCAGCGACGATCGGCGTCAGCACCATCCTTGCCGGGTTAGGCGCCGGCAACGTTACCATCACAACGGCGGGTGCCGGCAGCCAAGCCGGCAACATCACGTTTCAGTCCGGCGCCAACATCGCCAAGACGACCGGCGCGACCGACGTCACGCTTACGCTGAACGCGAACGGCAACATCGACACGACGGGCGCGACCATCGCGGCTTCCGGCACTTCCGGCCGACTGGGCGTCACGCTGAACGCCGCCGGCGACGTCGGCGTCAACAGCGCCATCACAACCCGCGGCGGCAATTTCTCGGCGGCGGGCGGGACCGTCACGGCGTCGAGCGCCGGCGTCGTCAACACCACGGGCAACACGGGCCAAGCCGGCGGCACCGTCTCGATCACGAGCGCGGGCGCGGTCTCCCTCGCGGGCGGGATCACCACCACAGGCGGCACGGCCGCAACGACCAGCGCGGGTCAAAAAGGCGGCGACATCACCATCCTCGGCGGTACCATTTCCACGGCGGGCCTGACCGCCGCTGGTTCAGCCGCCGCCGCATCCTCCGCCGCGGCCGGCGGCTCGGGTGGCGCGATTGGACTGACGGCCAGCTCCGTCGCGGTGGGAGCCATCAGCACATTGGGCGGCGCCGCAAACGGCACTGGCAACGGCGGCACGGGCGGCGCGTTGACCGTCGATGCCGGCGCGGGCACCGCGACCTTCAACAGCACGGTCTCGACCGCCGGCGGGACGGGTCAGACCGGCGGCAACATCTCCATCACCGCAGGCGGTCTGGTCACGCTCTCCAACACGGTCAGTGCGATCGGCGGCGCCGGCTCGACCGGCAACGCAGGCAAGAACGCGGGCTCCGTCACGATCAACGGCGGCGACATCACCACGGCTTCCGTCGCCACCATCACCACGACCGGTGGCCTTGGCGGCGCCAGCAATACGAACGGCGGCGCGGGCGGCGCCATCAACCTCAATGCCACCGACGGCACACCGACCATCACCTTGGGCGCCACCCTATCGGCCGCGGGCGGCGCAGGTAACGGCACCGGCAATGGCGGCGCCGGCGGCGCCATCACGCTGAACGACCCGGCGGTCCTCACTGCGAACGTCGCGCTCAACAGCCTGAACGGCACCGGCGGCACGCCGTCCGCAGGCGGCGCAATTCAGACGGCGTCGATCGACGGCGATGGCACCGCGCGCCGCACTTTGACCATCAACAGCGGCGGCGCGGTCGCGACGTTGGGTACCGTGAATGTCGGCGCATTAGGTGCGACGACGGCGTTGAGCACCGTCAGCGTCTTGGGTTCAACCGTCACCACCAGTTCGATCAACACGACCGGCACGGCGGCGGTCGCGGGCGCCAACATCACCCTCACCGCAGCCAACGCGCTGACCGTGAACGGTGCGATCACGGCGAATGCCGGAACCGTGTCTTCGGGCGCGGGCTTGACCGGCGGCACGCTCTTGCTGACCGGCGGCGACGTGATCATCGGCAGCACCATCGACAGCCGCGGCAGTAACGCCGTAACAGGCTTGGGCGGTACGGGCGGCGGCATCACGATCAACGCCACGGATGGCACCCCGACCATCTCGCTCGGCGGCAACATCACGAATACAGGCGGCACGGGCACGACAACGGGCGGCGCGGCGGGCCTGGTCAGCATCCAAGACCCGACCACGCTGACCAACAACATCACGATCCAATCGACCGGTGGTTCGGGCGGCGCGGGCGGTGCCGGCGGCGCCGTCGCATTCACCGCTCTCGGCTCTTCGACCGTCGATTCCGACGGCACGCCGCGCAGCCTGACGATCGATGCCGGCACGGGCACCGTCACGTTCGGTTCCATGGTTGGCGCGACGAACGGGCTGGCGAGTCTGACCAGCACGGCCGCGACCACCACTTTCACCGGCAACGTCACGACGGCGGATGTCAACGGCAACAACGTGAAGGTGACCGGCAACGCGGCATTCAACGCCAACACGACGATCCTGACGGACCGCGCCACAAACGACGGCTACATCGCCATCTCCGGCACGATCAGTTCGGACGCGAACCGCCGCACGCTGACCCTCACGGCGGGCAACAACACGATCGACGGCAACGGATTGAATAATGGTACCGCGACTGGCGCGATCGGCGGCGCTG
>CAYVUV010000034.1:0-20206 GCA_964455095.1 uncultured Binatia bacterium (SeqCode) | reverse complement strand
CGGGTGCGCGGCAACTTCGAGCGCAGCCGGCGCCGCGTCGATCTGGCGCGCCAGTACTACGCCAAGGCGCTCGCGCTCGCCCAGGAGCAAGGCGCGCGCGGCGCGGAGGCGCGGGTGCTGCTGCGCCTGGCGACGCTCAATGACGAGGTCGGCAACCGCGACGCAGCGCGCGCGCAGTACACGGAGGTGCTGAGCATCTACGAGCGGCTGGTCGATCCGAACGGGCGTGCCGGTGCCGCCATGGGCCTGGGCGAAGTCGAGACGGCTCTCAATCACACCGACGCGGCGCGCGCCGCGTTTGGCCTGGCGCTGAGTGCCTACGAACAGAGCGGCCACACCGAGGGACAGATCGCCGCGCTTGATCGCCTGAGTCGCCTGCTCGCCACCGCCGACCCGCAACAGGCTTCCACCTACCGGGCGCGCGCCGACCGCCTGCAAGCGCAGGCACAGTCGACGACGGTGGCGGCGGCGAACTGACCGCGCGCGGTCACTTGTCGGCTGGGGTGTCGTTCATCTCGCGGCGCACGCTGGTGCCGAGCACCAGCATGCCGTGCATGAAGAACAGGCTGATCAGCACCGGCAACAGGTAGTAGGCGACGCGGAAGATCAGCGTCGCCACGACGGCAGGCTCGAAGGGCACGCCGATGCTGGCGAAGATGGCGGCCATCGACCCCTCCATGATGCCCAGCCCGCTGGGGATGAGCGAGGCGAACGACGCCACCATGCCGACGGCGAAGCCCACGATGACGAAGGCGGGCGGGATCGGGTAGCGCACGGTCAGGAACGCCGTGTACAGCACCAGCAGGGTAAACACCCAATCGATCGTGATGTAGACCAGCGGGGCCACCATCTGCCGCTTGCGCGCCAGCAGAAAGGTGATGCCGCGGTTGAGGTTGAACTGGTAGCGCCAGATGTGGGTGCGCGGCGGGGCGCGGTGGGGCGTGAAGCGGTGCAGGAGCCAGTGCGCCGCCTGCGCGCCTCCGAACAGGGCGCGCCGGCGCAGGCGTGGGTGCAGCAGCAGCGCGCTGGCCATCAACCCGGCAGCGAAGAAGAGGACCAGCAAGGTCGTGGTGACGACCAGCGCCGCCCCGTGCAGGGTGTGCCCGCCGAGCAGGAGGATGAAGCCGGCGGTGACGAACACCAGCAGCGTGGCGTTGGTCATGAAGGTCTGCGCCAGCGAGATGATCAGCGCCACATCGGACGGGATGCCGAGGCGAGTGAAAAAGTACATGCGCACGGCGAAGCCGCTCAAACCGCCGGTCGAGATGAGGTAGTTCGAGGTATTGGCGACGAAGGTGATCTTGAGCATCTCCCAGAACGGCGTCGGGTGCCCAGCGGCGGCGGCGATGCCCTGATACGACCGTGCCATGGTCAGGTAGCTGAGGAGCACACACAGGATCGGCAGCGACAGCAGGCGGAGGTCGGCCTGGGCCAGCGTCAGCCACAGCTCGTGCAGGTCGGCGAAGGCGAACATCGCCGCGAAGGCCAATAGCCCGAGGAACACGGCCAGGCGGATCCAGCGCGAGTGGCGCCCCGGGCCGGGAGGCACGGGAACATAGGCCGCGGGCTGGTCAGCCTCCCGGGCGGCTCCAAGGTCGGGATTCACGGGCGTCCTCGCTGCTCCGCTTAGAAGGTCCGCGCAGTCGGGTCAAGGCGGTTGTCTTCAGCCTGAGCCTGTGCCGCTGCCTCGGCCTTTCTTGTAAAGAGGCTGCGGCCAGCCCGAGGAAGCCGCGATTGCTGCCCGGCTGGCTCGCGCCGCCGCGCGCTTGTATCGTGGCCAACCGGTCGGGCGATGAAGTGGGTCAAGGGGATGGCGCTGGCGGCGCTGGGGTTGGTGCTGGCGCTGGTGCTGGGGTGGCTATTGCTCGGCGCGCGCGCCGTCGAGTACGGCCGGCAGCGTCTGGTCGACGAGCTCGGGGTCGCATTCGGGGGACCCGTGCAGGTCGGCGCGCTGTCCGTCACCGTGTTTCCGCCCGTGCTGCGGGCCGAGCGGCTCGAGGTCGGGGCCGACGGTACGGGACTAAACGTCGCCGAGCTGGTGTTGCATCCCGACATCCTCGCCAGCTGGCGCGGCCTGCGCGGCGTGGCAGCGGTCGAGGCGCGCGGCGTGCGTGTCGATCTCGGCGCGCTGCCGGAGAGCGAACCGCACCACACGCAGGGTGAATCTGCCAGGCTGCCGCCCTTCGATGTGCGCTGGCAGATCGAGGGCGCGAGCATGCGCATTCCGCTCGGCCCCGACCCGCTCGATATCGACGTCGCGACCGGGCGCGGAACGCTCAGCGCCGATCTGCTCGGGCACCTCGCGGGCGACATCGTTGCCGGCGACGTGCGGGTGCGGCGCCGCCGCGGCGATGTCGCTCTGCGCGCCGTCAGCGCCACCGGCGGGGAGACCGTTGCTGGATTGCGCATCGACACGCTGCGCATCGACGGCGAGCAGGTCGCGATCACCGGCGCGGCGCTGCCGGGCGTTCCGCTGCGGCATACACTCCACATTGATGCGGCACTGGACCGCATTGCCCCGCTCGACGAGTACGTCGCCGAGCTGACCGGCCAGCTGCGCGCCGAGACGACGCTGAGCGGCGCGCTCGACGATCCGTCGGTGGCGGGCACGGTCTCGATCGAGGGGCTGGCCTGGGCCGGGCGCGCAATTGGCAACGCAACAAGCGAAGTGGCGCGCGATCAGTCGCGGTTGGCCGTGCGCAGCCTGCAAGTGCAAGGCTTTGGCGGCGCGCTTGCCGGCGAGGGGCAGATCGACATCAGCGGCGAGCTGCCGTTCACGGCGGCGCTGCGCTGGGATGGGGTCGATATCGCCCAGGTCGCCGCCGCGGTGGAGCCGCACGCCCTGCCGCCGCTGCAGGGGAAGGGAACGCTGCAGGTGGCGGGCACGGCCAGTCCCCTGGCCGTCGCAGGGCAGGGGAGCGGCGACGTTGCGGTGCCGGGCAGCGCCAGGTCGGTGAGCTGGACCGGGCGCGCCAAGCACGACGGCGCGGGGAGCAGCGCGGACATCGCGCTCTCGGACGGCAGTGCGAACACGGCGCGCGCCGATGTGGCCGCGGACGCGCAGGGCGCCCTGCGCGGCAATGTGTACCTGGACCTCGGCAATTGGCCCGCGCTCGAGGAGATAGCCGGTGTGCGGCCGTTGCCCGAGCTGCGCGGGACGCTGATTGCGGCAGCGACCCTGTCGGGCACCGTCGCGGCGCCGCGCGCCGTCGGCCGCATCGACGGCCGGCAAGTAACCGTCTGGGGCACCCGCATCGAGCGCGTCGAGGGCCCCTTTGCGGTCGACCTGCAGCGTTTCGAAACCGCGGGCATCGCGATCGGCCTCGACGGCGGCGAGCTGCGCGCCGTGGGTACGGTCGGCTTCGATGCCGCCGTGGCCAACACGTGGACGCTGACGGCGCGCGACGTCGGACTCGATGGGGTCGTGCAGTTGGTCCGCGGTGCGGCCGACGTCGCGCTGCCGCTGGCCGGCGGGACGATGTCCGGCTCGCTGCGCGGCGCGGGGCCCTGGAAGACTGTGCAACTGGCCGGCGAGGTGCGCGCGGATCGCTTTGCGATCGCCGGCGAGCCGTTCGAGCGACTGACGCTCAGCGCGGCGGGGACCTGGCCGGCCTGGTCGGCAGATGGGGTGTTGTTGCACGCCGGCGACGAACGACTCGATCTCAAGGCGAGCGGGCGCGGCTTCGACGAGATCACCGCGGCGACGCTGTCGGGCACGGAGTGGTCGCTGGCGGGTTGGGCGGGCGCCGAGGAGAACGAGCTCAGTGGCGCGGTGCAGATCGAGGCAGAGGTCCGCGGTGCTCCCGCGGCCCTGCAAGGGCAAATACGCCTCTCGGCCCGCGCCCTGCGCTGGCAGGATCGGGCGTTTGGCGACGCGCTGATCACGGCAACGGGGGTGAAGGGGAAGTGGAGCCTGGCCGGCAGCGCGCTCGACGAGAAGCTCGCCGTGCGCGGCAGCGTCGACGCAGCGGCGGCGCGCTTCTCGCTCGATGCGGAGTGGACCGATGCCGACTTCGCCACCCTCCTGTCTCCCGACCCGTCGCTGTCGGTGCGGTCATCGGGGTCGCTGCAGGTATCGGGTCGCCTGGCGGCGCCGCTGCAGCTCGATGGGGTATTGTTGGTGCCGGTCCTGGACGCGCACAGCGGCGTCTTCCACATCGAGGCAGCGGAGCCGATTCGGATCCGCGGCGTCGGCGGCACATTCACCATCGAGTCGCTGGCCTTGCGCGGCAACGGCACCGAGCTGCGTGCCGAGGGGACGCTGACGACCGCCGGCGTGGCGCGCGTGCAGGCACGGGGGCAGGGCAGTTTGCAGCTGCTCGAGGTATTCGGCGAGCCGGTGCAGTCGGCGCGCGGCCGTTTCGACCTCCAGGTCGCGCTCGAGCGCGCCCCCGGCGGCGCGCCGCAGCTGTCGGGCCACGTGTCGATCGACGATGCGGCGCTCGACGCCGGCCTGCCCTTCGGCCTCACCGAAGGCAGCGGCGAGGTGGTGCTGGTCGGAAGCGAGATTCGGATCAATCGGTTTACCGGCCGCGTTGGCGGCGGCACCATGGCGCTCGGCGGCACGCTCGATCTGACCGGCGGGCCCGCCGTGACCTGGCAGGTCGAGCAGATGAGCACCGGCCTGCTGCCGTCGCTCGAGCACGAGATCTCCGGCCGCGGCGTGGTCGAGGGCCGGTGGGACGATCTCCTGGTCAGTGGCGAGGTGCGCATTCTGCGCCTGCTCTACGACCGCCGCATCGAGCTCGGCGACTTCCTGCCCAGCTTCAAGAAGCAGCTGCGTCCGGCGCCGAAGACGTCGCAGTCCAAACGCCAGGTGCGGCTCGACGTGCACGTCGTGGCGCCTGACGGCTTGTTCATCGACAACAACTTCGCCCGCCTCGAAGCGCGCGCCAACCTGCACGTCGGTGGCACGACCGATCGCGTGCGTCTCGGCGGCGTACTCGACGTCATCGACGGCAAGGTGTTCTTTCGCGGCCGCACCTTTGATCTGCTCACCGGCGTCGTCGACTTCCGCCCCGAGTTGGGGCTGGTCGCCGGGATCGACTTCGTGGCCGAGAGCGAAATCGATACGCGCGATGGCACCTACACCGTGACCGTGCAGGTCTCTGGCACGACCGACGACTACCGCGTGACGATGGATGCCGATGACCCGGCGCTGACGCGCAACGACGTCGCCAGCCTGATCGCCTTCGGCAAGACCGCCGCGCAATCACAGGAGGAGGGTGGTGGCACGGTGTCGCTGGGCGGCATCCTGGGGCTGGCGCCGGGTGGATACGACGAGAAGGTCCAGCGCGGCGCGGCGCGCCTGCTCCGCGTCGACCGTTTCGAGATCGAGCCGGCATTCTCGCGCACCACCGGGGCGCTCGAGCCGCAGATCAGCATTGGCAAGGACTTCACCGAGCGTCTGACCGCCTCGGTGGCGAGCAGCTTCGGCACCGAGGGGCGGCGCGTCGTCGAGCTCGAATACCGGCTGACGTCGCAGCTGTCGCTGCTCGGGCGCTGGGAGAGCGAGACCGACCAGGAGGCGGGGGCGTTCGGCGGCGAATTCAAGTTCCGGCGCGCGTTCCGGCGCCTGTCGGAGTTCTCGCTGCTCGGCTTCGTGAGGCCCGATGCGGAGTAGGGGATCGGTCTGGGCCGCGGCGGCGCTGCTGGTGCTACTGCTGGCCGCGACGGCGCGCGCCGCAGCGCCCGAGCTGCTGGGGTTGCCGCTGGTGGCGCTCGAGCTGCGCAGCGACGCGCCGGTCGACGAAAGCGGGCTGCGCAAGCTGTTGCCGTTTCGCGTCGGCGAAGTCGTGACCGCCGAGCAGGTCGCAGAGGCGGAGCGGCTGTTGCGCTTGAAGCGCATTTTTCGCGACTTCGACATCGATCTGGTACCGGCCGAGGGCGGCGTGGCGGCGGTGGTCGATCTGCGGCGCGTCTGGGTCATCAGCAAGGTGCGCGTCCGCGGCGCGGAGGAGATGGGGCAATCCGAGGCGCGCCGGCTGCTGCGACTGCGCGCCGGTGTCATCTACGAGCCGGAGCTGCTCGAAGCGGGGGCCGACCGGCTGCTGGCGCAGTACGACAAGCTCGGCTTCAGCGGCACGCAGGTCGCGACCGAGCTGGCGCTGCACGGCGACGACGGCGACGTCGATGTCCGGGTCGAAATCACCGAAGGTGCCGCGGTTGTCGTTGCGGCGGTGGAGGTGGCTGGCGAGACCGGCGTCCCGCGCCAAGAGCTGCAGGAGATCGTGCAGTCCCTCGAAGGCGAGCGCCGCACCGCGGAAGCTCCGCGCACCGCAGAGCGCACCTTGCTGAAGCGGCTGCGCCAGAAAGGCTACTACGAAGCGCGCGTGACGCCGTCATGGGAACCGTGGACGGAAACGGCGGGCATTCTGCGCTTCACCGTGCAGGCCGGTCCGCCGTTCCAGATCGAGATCGTCGGCAACCGCAAGATGGGACGCAAGAAGCTGCTCAAGCTGATGGATCTGGAGGACCGTCTCATCATCACCGACGGCACGTGGCGCGAGCTGGCGCGGCGCATGGTGGAGGCCTACCGCGAAGCCCGCTTCTACCGCGCCGCGGTCGCGGTGACGGTCGGCGACGAAGTGCCGAAGCGCGTGGTTTTCACGGTCGACGAGGGGCGGCGCTACCGGCTGCACGCGGTGCACTTCGAAGGCAATGAGCGCCTGGCGGCCGCGCGCTTGCAGGCACAGATGGCGACGCAGCCGCGGCAGTGGCAGCCGTGGGGGTCGTCCGGCGTGGTGGTCGAGGAGCGCCTCGAAGAAGACCTGCGCCGCATCCGGGCGCTCTACCGCCACGAGGGCTTTGCCAAAGCCAAGGTGAAGGAGGTGCGGCGCGAGATCGACGACGCGGCGGGGGACATCGTGCTGACGCTGGTCATCGAAGAGGGGCCGCGGACCATCGTGCGCTCGGTCAGCCCGCTGCCGGCGGAGGTTCCGGCGAAGGACCTGGTGCTCAAGGTGCGCCGCGAGCGACCGCTCGACCCGGAGGAAGTCGACGCGGATCGGCAGGCGATCCTCGCGGCGCTCGGCCAGGCCGGCTACGCCAGCGCGACGGTCGAGCCGGAGGTCACGCGCGGTGCCGAGGGCGAGAACACCGACGCGACGGTGGTGTGGCACGTCGAACCCGGGCTGCGCCAGGAGATCGGCGCGATCGTCGTGCAGCGCAACGTCGATACGCGCGACAAAGCCATTCTGCGCGAGCTGCGGTTCGAGGAAGGCGCACCGCTGGATACGGCAGCGCTGCGCGAGGGACAGGCCGACGTCTACCGCCTCGGTCTCTTCCGCAGCGTCACGGTGCGGGCGGTCTCGCCGAAGACGGAGAAGGTGCGCGATGTCGCGGTGACGGTGGTCGAGCGCGCGCCGGGCACGTTCCAGTGGGGCGCGGGGTACAACACGCGCGACGGCATCGGGCACTTTCTCGAGATCGGCTACAACAACCTGGGTGGCATGGCGCGGCGCATCAGCCTGCGCGGGCAGTTCAGTCTCAAGCCGCCCGACTTCGTCCCCGACCAGTACCTGCTCAATCTGGGCTACCGGTCGCTGCACCTCGGCGGCTCGGCCTGGCGCTATAGCAGCAACCTGATCGGCGAGCGCGCGACGCGCTCGGTGGACAAGTTCTCGATCGAGCGCGTCAGCTTCACCAACGGCATCGACCGCGACTTCTCGGCGCGCTGGAAGGGCGGGATCAACCTGCAGGTGGAGGAAGCCAAGGTCTTCGACGTCAAGCCCGACACGGTGCTGAGCGATCTCGACTCCGGGCGGCTGCACAGCGTCGCCCTGGGGCCGTTTCTCATCTACGAGGGGCGCGACGACGCGCTGGCGCCGCGCCGCGGCATGTTCGACACGCTGTCGCTGCGCTATTTCCTCCCCGAGATATCGACGGTGCAACTCGCCAAGATCGGCGCGCAGCACTCGCAGCTGGTGCCCATCGCCGGCGACGTCGCGGTCCTGTACGCCGCGCGCGTCGGTTGGGCCCGAACCATCGCCAGCGACAAGGAGGTGCCGATCCGCGAGCGCCTTTTCCTCGGCGGCCGTACCACCGTGCGCGGCTATGCCGAGAACAGCATCGGCCCGCGCGGCGCCGAAGGCCACGAGACCGGCGGCGATCTGGCGATCAACCTCAACCTCGAGCTGCGCGTGCCGCTCATCTACGGATTCGGCGCCGCGGTCTTCACCGACGGCGGCGGCGTCTACCTGCAGCGCTGCGGCACCGATTGCCGCCAGGACCTCGGCCTGAAGCGCGCCGCCTTCAGCCTCTACAACTTCCGCCGCTCCGCCGGCCTCGGCCTGCGCTACCAGACCCCCGTTGGCCCGCTCAGCCTCGACTACGGCTTCAAGCTCGACCGCCGCCACGGCGAAAGCATCGGCGCCCTCCACTTCAGCATCGGCAACCCGTTCTGAATGCGCAAAGAGGTCAAAGCTGTGAGCCCGCGCCTCGACCACCGGCCCCCTTGGGAGTCTCCGGTCGGCAGTCTGATCAAAGCGGTGGGCGTCGACATGCTGCCGAGCGGTTTGCGCTACTCCGACCGTTTTGAGCTGGCGGCGCGGGCGGGGTTCGGGCACCTCGAGATGCACACCGTTCCCGACCGGGCCGAGGCCGAGGAGGTCGGGCGCGCGGCGCGGCAGGCCGGGTTGAAGATCCACGCGGTGGTGGTGAAGCGCGCCGGCCGCGTTTCCTACTATGCCGGTGAGGCCGAGGGGATCGAGGCGGCTGTGGCAGCAGCGCTGGCGTCGCTGCGCAACGCAGCTCTGTGGGGGGCTGACGTCGTGCTGTTGATTCCAGGGCTGGTGCGGGCTGGGCTGTCGTACGAGGATGTGCGGGACACTTCTCGCGCCGTGATTCGCGAGCGCATCCTGCCGGTCGCGGCGGACCTGAAGATCACCCTCGGCATCGAGAACGTCTGGCACGGATGTCTGTTGAGTCCGACCGAATACGTGGCGTACGTCGACGAGTTCGAGTCCCCGTGGGTGCGTGCGTACCTGGACGTCGGCAACATGATCTTCGGGCATCCCGAGCACTGGATTCGCACTGCCGGCACACGCATCGTTCGCGTGCACCTGAAAGACTTCGGCATGGCGCCGGCGCGCCGCCGCCTGCGCGGGCGGGGCAGGTATCGCTTCGCCCGGCTCGGGGAAGGGGCGGTCGACTGGCGCGCAGTGCGCCGCGCCTTGCGCGAGGTGGGTTTTGGCGGGCAGGTGACGAACACCGGAGTGCCGGGCGGTCTGCTGGTCCAGGTCAGCGAGGCGATTTGCCGGAGGCTTCGGGGACACTCACTGTACGCGCTCGCCGACCGCCTGCTGACTGGTGTCGACGTCGTGCGGAAGCCCGCCTATGCCGCGTTCCTCCAGGATGTCTCGACGCGTTTCGATCGCTTCGAACAGCTGCGGTGAGCGTCAGCGCGACACGACCACCACGCGCTCGCCATTGATGACCCGCTCCAGGCGTCATTTCTCGCGTACGGCCCGAGATGCACCAAGCAGCCTGGAGCCCGGGGAGGAGGTTGGCTCCTCCTCCCCCAGGGCGTGACTAAGCACTGCGTTTCGCAATTTCAGTGACGTATCGCACGAGGGTTCCTTCTCCCGGATGGGAGAAGGACAGGATGAGGGGGATTCAACTGATCGGCGAAGCCAACCGCATCCTTGGCGACCCCTTCAAGACAGAATTCAGCCGTGGCCTTCGGCGCAGTTGAATCCCCCTCACCTTAATCCTCTCCCATCCGGGAGAGGAAAACCGGCGCGACATACGTTACCGAACTTATGAACTGATGGACTAAGTTTCGCGGCGTGCGCGCAAGGCAAGGGCCGCGAGACCAAAGAGCACCAGGACGGTGAGGGCGAGGCCCAGCGGCGACATCACCGGGGCCGGTGCGGCGCAGATCGGGTCGCCGAAACAGTCGGAGTCCGCGCAGTCGACCGCGCCGTCGCTGTCGTTGTCCGTTCCGTCGTTGCACAGGCCGGTCTCCACGCCCCCCGACCCGGCACACGAGTTCGTGCAGAGTCCGTCGGCCTGGTTCCGCAGGCCGCAGCCGAGGCACGTCGGAATCGGCATGCAGGCGATCGGTGTTCCCTTGTTGCTGAGCTCGAAGGCATTGCTGCACGCGGTGGGATCGCCCTCGAATTGCCCGCAGTTGCCGAGCATGGTGCGCGTCGGTTGCTGGGTGCACACCGGCGGTGCCTGGCAACTGTTCGTGCAGTCGCCGTCGTTGGCGTTCTCGTACCCGCAGCCGCGGCAGTTGCCGTCTTCCTCATCGTACCAGCATGACGCGACGCCGCTCTGACCTTCGACATAGGCCTGCAGACACATGGCGGAGTTGCCGTTGAAGCTGCGACAGCCTTCGCTGCCGGGAAAGCCGGCGAAGATCGTGCGCGTGACGTCAAGGCAGGACGGTCTTGCCCTGCACGTGTTGATGCAGTCGCCGTCGTTCTCGTTGTTCTGGCCGCAGCCGAGACATTGGCCGGCATCGGTATCGTAGAAGCACGATGCGTATCCGCTGCCGCCGAGGTGGAAGGCACCGTTGCAGGCGCTCTCCTGGCCGTCGTACTGCCGGCAGGCCCCGCCGCTTTGACCGGAGCGCGGCGGGCCGGCAAAGGTGCGAGTCGGATCGTTCGGGCATGCCGTGGCAGAGCTCCGACACTCGTTGGTGCAATTCGCATTTTGCTCGTTGCTCGGGCCGCAACCTTTGCAGGTGTCCGAGGCGCTGTCCCACCAGCAGGAGGTGAGCTCATTGTCGTCGGTCCGGTGGAAGGACAGCTCGCAGTTGGTCTGGTCCGTCACCTGCCGGCAGGCCTCGGTACCGGGTCCGCCGACGAAGTTGGTGCGCGTCAGATCGCCCGCGCAGGTGGGCGGAGGAGGCGGCGGCACACAGGTGTTGGTGCAGTCTCCGTCGTCCTGGTTGTCCGGGCCACAGCCACGGCACTCATCATCACCCACGTCATAGAAGCAACTCGCGACGCCGCTGCCGCCGAGATGGAAGGCCGTTTCGCAGCCGGCCTGATCGTTGTCGAATCGTTGGCAGGCGTTACTGCCGGGGCCGCCGACGAAGACCGTGCGCGTGACGTCCAGGCAGGTCGGCACGGGCTGGCAGGGGTTGATACAAATGGGATCACCGGGCGAACTGTCGTCGCCGCACCGGACACAATCCATGGTTTCGAAGCACGACGAGACGATGCCGTCGCCGCCCTGATGGTAGGCCTGGCGGCACGAGGCTGGGTCGGCGTCAAACTGGCGGCAGGCTTCTGTCCGGGGCCCGCCGGCGAAGATCGTCCGCGACGGATCCTGTGCACAACCGGGGTCGGTCCGACAGACGTTGGTGCAGTCGCCGTCGCGTTCGTTATTCCCGCCGCAGCCTCGGCAGTCGCCCTGGCTGTCGTAGAAGCAGGAGGCGATGCCGCCGCCGCCGAGGTGGAAGGCGTTGTTGCAGTTGGCTTCCTGACCGTCGAACTGGCGGCAGGCGCCACCGTTGGTACCGGAGAACGGCGGGCCCGCGAAAACACGGCTGGGGGCTCCTGCGCATACCGGCGTGGGCCGGCACTCGTTCGTGCAACCCCCGCCGCGTTCGTTCGATGGACCACAGCCGCGACACGTGCCGCTATCGTAGAAGCACGAGGCGACGCCGCTGTCGCCGAGCGTAAAGGCCTGGTTGCAGCTCGTCTCATCCCCGTCGTGCTGGCGGCACGAGCCACCGTTCTGACCGGAGAACGGTGGGCCCGCGAAGACGCGCGTCGGATCCGCTTCGCACACCGGCGTCGGCCGGCAGGTGTTCGTGCAGAGTAAACTGCCTTCGTTGTTCGAGCCGCAACCGCGACACTCCATCTCGGTCGCGTCGTAGAAGCACGAGGCGAGGCCGTCGCCGCCGAGGTGAAACGCCTGGTTGCACAAGGCTTGATTGCCGTCGAATTGCCGGCAAGCGCCGCCGTTCTGTCCATCCCCCGGCCCCCCGGCGAAGATCGTGCGCGAGGGATCGTTCTCGCAGACGAGCTGCCCGAGAGCGGGGGACAATGAGAGAAGGCCCGCCACGATGGTCAATGCGGCGAAACCGAAAGCACGCCCAGCGAGTTTCATGGCCCGGTGTCCGTTCGCCATCTTCTGTCCTCCCGGCCGCGAAGGGCCCCCTGAAGGTGCGGATATGCCGCCAAAAACCAGATGTGCGGGGCGGGTGTCAAGCGACAAGGTTCGTCTGGTACTGTCCTAAGTCGGGTAGTTACGACACCCCGCGGCGTCTAGGCGTATCGCTACGCGCCTGCTACTGACCGCCCATGAGCGACAGCGCCTACGATCTCATCGTCATCGGCGGCGGGCCGGGGGGGTACGTGGCGGCGATTCGCGCCCGCCAACTGGGCTTGAAGACGGCGCTGGTCGAGAGCCAGCACCTGGGCGGTATCTGCCTCAATTGGGGCTGCATTCCGACCAAGGCGCTGCTGCACGCGGCCGAGGTGCAGCACTTGCTGCAGCGGCTCGACGAGTTCGGTTTCAGCGCCGACAACATCCGCTTCGACATCGGCAAGCTGGTGGCGCGCTCCCGGCAGGTGGCGAAGCGGTTGTCGACCGGCGTGCGCCATCTGATGAAGAAGCACAAGGTCGACGTCATCGACGGCCACGGCCGGCTGGTCGGGCGCGGTCGCGTCGATGTGCGCAAGGACGATGCGGTCGTCGCGGCTCTCGGCGCGCCGCATATCATCCTCGCGACCGGCGCGCGCTCGCGTGTGTTGCCCGGGTTGGAGCCCGACGGCCAGCTGGTCTGGACGTCCAAGGAAGCGATGATTCCCGAGCAGTTGCCGGCGTCGCTGCTGGTCGTCGGCTCGGGCGCGATCGGGATGGAGTTCGCCAGCTTCTACCGCGACATGGGCAGCGAGGTGACCGTGGTCGAGGTGCTGGAGCGCATTCTCCCGGTCGAGGATGAGGAGATCTCGGCGCTGGCGCGCAAGGCGTTCGAGAAGCGCGGCATCAAGATTCACACCGGCGCGACCGTGCAGTCGCTCGAGAAGCGCGGCGACAGCGTCACCGCCGTCATCGATCTCGGCGGCGGCAAGCTCTCGCCGATCACGATCGACCGGGTCGTCGTCGCGGCCGGCATCACCGGCAACGTCGAGCAACTCGGCCTCGAGGGCACGGCGGTGCGCGTCGAGAAGGGCCATGTGGTGGTCGACGAATGGCTGCGGACCGGCGAGCCGGGAGTCTACGCGGTCGGCGACCTGGTCGGCCCGCCGTGGCTGGCGCACAAGGCGAGCCACGAGGGCGTGATCTGTGTCGAGAAGATCGCCGGCTTTGCCGGCGTCGAGCCGCTCGATCCGACGCGCATTCCCGGCTGCACCTACTGCCGTCCCCAGGTGGCCAGCGTCGGCCTCACCGAGGCGCGGGCGAAAGCCGCCGGACACGAGCTGCGCGTCGGCCGCTTTCCCTATCTGGCCAACGGCAAGGCCATCGCCCTCGGCGAGCCCGACGGTCTGGTCAAGACCATCTTCGACGCCCGCACCGGCGAGTTGCTCGGCGCCCACATCCTCGGCGCCGAGGCGACCGAGTTGATCCAGGGCTACACCATCGCCCGCAGCCTCGAGAGTACCGAGGCCGAGCTGATGCACACCGTGTTCGCGCATCCGACATTGTCGGAGATGGTGCACGAGGCGGTGTTGGAGGCTTACGGGCGGCCGCTGAACATTTGAGCCTGGAGCGCGCGTTCGCGCGAACTCCGTTTCGAACGAACTTGGAGCGCCGCGCTTCCGCGCGGCTTCCCCGCCACATCCACCCCGCGGGCGCCGCAGAAGGGGCGCGCTCCAGCACGGGCCTCGACGAATCAGACGGCGAGCGCGCGGCGGCGCGCGGCCTGCAGCGCTGCGAAGTCGCGGTCGGCGTGGTACGACGAGCGCGTCAGCGGTGAGGACGAGACGAGCAGGAAACCGCGCGCCCGCGCGTCGCGGCCGTAGTCGTCGAATTCTTCCGGCGGCACGTAGCGTTCGACGGGCAGGTGCTCCGTGGTTGGCCGCAGGTACTGGCCGATGGTCATGAAGTCGACGCCGGCGGCGCGCAGATCGTCCATCAGCTGCAGCACCTCGGCGCGCTGCTCGCCGAGACCGAGCATGATGCCGGACTTGGTGAAGATCGTCGCGTCGAGTTGCTTGACGCGCCGCAGAAGGAACAGCGACTGCGCGTACTGGGCGCCCTTGCGCACGGTCGGGTAGAGGCGCGGTACGGTCTCGAGGTTGTGGTTGTAGACGTCCGGTCGTGCGGCCACGATGGTTTCGATGGCGCCGTCTTTGCGCAGGAAGTCGGGCGTCAGCACCTCGATCGTGGTCGCCGGCGCCGCGCTGCGCAGGCGCTCGATGCAGCGTGCGAAGTGACTGGCGCCGCCGTCGGGCAGGTCATCGCGGTCGACCGAGGTGATCACCACGTGGCGCAGGGCCAGGCGCGCGACGGCTTCGGCGACATGGTCGGGCTCGTCCGCGTCGACCAGGTCGGGGCGCCCGGTGGCGACGTTGCAGAAGCCGCAGGCGCGGGTGCAGACGCGGCCGAGGACCATCACCGTGGCGTGGCGCTGCGACCAGCACTCGCCGATGTTGGGGCAGGCGGCTTCCTCGCACACCGTGTTGAGGTGCAGCTGGCGCATGAGCTGCCGGGTCTCGAGATAGACCGGCGAGCCCGGCATGCGGACGCGCAGCCACGCCGGCTTGCGCCGCGGCGCGGTCGAGGGGGAACCGTCGTCGATCACCTGGCCTCGACGACGGAGAGCTTTGCGCTGCGGAAGGGTCCGGGAATGTCGGCCTTGTCGATGGCCAGACGCAACGAGTCCTGACCCCCCGGCGCGATCGGCTTGACGCGCGCGAGCTTCTCTTCGAGCGTACCGGGCACCGCCTCGTCGGCGAGAATCTCGGCGGCCAGGTTGTAGCCGACCTGCTCGGCGACGCGCTTGCCGCCCTTGTCGAACAGCTCGAGCTTGACCTTGACATAGCGCAGGGGCTTGTCGGACGTGTTCTGCACCTGGGCCGAGGCCTGGTAGAGGACCGCGCCGTAGAGGTTCTGCCACTCCGTCTTGACGTTCGACAGCGCCGCGGCCTCGGCGCCGGCGGCGCGGCCGGCGAAGAGCACCGTCAGCAACAGTCCGGCGACGATCGAAGGCATGCGGAGACCGGTCATTCGTCCACCGTCACCTTGTCGCGGATCTTGGCGAAGGTGTCCTTCGAGATCTGCGGCACCACTTGCAGCTCTTCGACTTGCAGCAACGGCCCGGTCTTCTGGCGGTAGTTGACGACCTGGATCGCCTGCGACTCCGTCAGCCCGAGCCCCAATAGCTGTTCCTTGGTGGCGCGGTTGAGGTTGAGCAGGTCGGCGCTCCACGCCGTCGCGGCGAGCAAGGCCGTGCCGAGCACCACGAAACCGTCTCGCCAGCGCATGCTCCATGCGTAACACAAGCCCGTGGCGAGCAGAAGAAGGTGGATCTGCGACCCTGAAGGGGTCGAATCCATCAGCCCAGGGCAACGCCCTGGGAAAGGGGGCCATGCCGTTCGTGCAGCCCTGAAAGGGCGGAACCCAATGGCGAGTTGCGCCCTTTCAGGGCTTTCGAGCTCTCGACCGTCTCAACCCAGGGCGTTGCCCTGGGCTCGCGAATCTGACCCCTTCAGGGTCTCGGACCTCGACGCCGTTGCCAATGCCACGGCGCTTGCGCGAGTATGCCGCGTACAGATCGTGATCTGGAGCGACCCGTGTCCCACACCTGGTACTTCGCCTACGGCTCGAACATGCAGAGCGCGACGCTGCGCGGGCGGCGCGGCATCGAGTACCGGCGCGCCGTGCCGGTGCGCGCGCCCGGCTGGCGGCTGGTGCTCGACAAGCCGCCGCTGTTTCCGGTCGGCGAGTCGTTCGCCAACATCGTTCGCGAAGACGGCGCCGAGGTGCTGGGCGTCGCCTTCGAAGTCACGGGCGACGACCTGGCGCATATCGATCTCACCGAGGGCGTGCTGGTCGGCAACTACGCTCGCGTCGAGATCGCCGTCGCCGCGCTGATGACGGCATCGGATGGGGCGCCGGAGCGGGCCTTCACGCTCACCTCCGACCGGCGCGCACCGGAGCTGCGCCCGTCGCGGCGTTACATGGACCTGCTCGTCGAGGGCGCGCTCGAGCACGGCCTGCCGGAGGACTGGCTGGCGTTTCTGCGCGGCATCCCGACCGGCGTCGAGAGCGAGCTGGCGGGGCAGTTGCGCCCCATGATCGACGAGAGTCTGCGGCGCTTGCGCCGCTGAGCCGGCTGTCGTGCGCCCTACATGAAGCCGGGCTGGCGCGCGCGGGTGCCGAACAGCTCGTCCTTGCGCGCGATGAGGTCCTGCACCGTGAACGCCGCGTTCGGCTTGCTGATCTGGTTGAGCACGTTCCAGCCGCCGACCAGCATCACTTCGCCGCCCCAGACGATGAAGCCCTGGCCGTTGATGTCGGCGGCGGCGTCAGTGGCCAGGAAGGTCACCAGCTGCGCCGGCCAGGCCGGGTTGAAGGCGTCAAAGCCGCTGTCTGGTTTGGCGAACATGCTGCTGTTGGGCATCGTATCGGTCATGCGCGTGCGGGCGCGCGGGGCGATGAAATTGGACGTGACGCCGTAGCGCCCCATCTCGCGCGCGATGCTGATCGTCAGCGCCGCGATGGCGGCCTTGGCCATGGCGTAGTTGCTGTTGCCGGCCGTGCCCATCAAGCCCGCTTCTGAGGCGGTGTTGATGATGCGGCCGCTCACCGTCCCGCCGGACTGCTTGGCGGCCTCGCGCCAGCGCGCGCAGGCGTGGCGGATGGGGGCGAAGTGGCCTTTGGTGTGGACGCGCAGGACGAAGTCGAACTCCTCCTCGCTCATGTTGAAGCTCATCCGATCGCGCAGCACGCCGGCGTTGTTGACCAGGATGTCGAGCTTGCCGTACTGGTCGTAAGCCTGGTTGACCAGCCGCTCGGCACCCGACCAGCTCGAAACGTCGTCGTGGTTGGTACTGCCCTTGCCGCCGGCGGCCGTGATCTCGGCGACGACCGATGCCGCCGCGGAGTCGTCCTCGCCCTCGCCGGAGACGGACACGCCGATGTCGTTGACGATGACCGACGCGCCCTCAGCGGCGAGCGCCAGCGCCTCTTCGCGCCCCAGCCCGCGACCCGCGCCGGTGACGATTGCGACCTTACCTGTGAGCAGACCCATGCGATGTCTCCTGTATTGTGAACTGAACCTGGGGAACGGCGGCGTCTGAGTAGATGGGCCGCAGCGCGTAGTCAACCGCGCCCGAAGAAGAGAAACCACGGATGAACGCGGAGAGACACGGATGAGGATCGGCGACTGATCAGCCGTAGCGCCGATCCGCGTCCATCCGTGTTCATCCGTGGTTTCTCAGTTTCTTCGGCAGGCCGTTCAGTGGTGAGCGACGAGCTGTTCGAGGCTGGCGAGCTGGATACAGACGGCGAGTAGCTCCATGGCCTGCGCGATGTCTTGCAGCGAGGGCAGGGACGGGGCGAGGCGGATGTTGCGATCGCGCGGGTCGATGCCGTAGGGAAAGGACGCCCCCGCCGCGGTGAACTTGACGCCCGCTTCGGCGGCCAGGGCGACGACCCGCTTGGCGCAGCCGTCGCGCGTGTCGAGGCTGACGAAGTAGCCGCCGCGCGGGCGGCTCCACTGCGCCAGGTCACCCTCGCCGAGCTCGCGGCGCAAGATGGCATCGACGGCGTCGAACTTCGGGCGCAGGATGGCGGCGTGCTGGCGCATCTGGGCGCGGATGCCTTCCATGTCGCGGAAGAAGCGCACGTGGCGCAGCTGATTGATCTTGTCGGGCCCGATCGTCTGCACCGACAGCCCCTGCTTGAGATGGGCGATGTTGGCCGCGCTGCCGCCGACCATGGCGATGCCGGCGCCGGCGAAGCTGACCTTCGAGGTCGAGCCGAAGATCAGCACGCGATCGGGATGGCCAGCCTCCTTGCACGCGGCGAACAGGTCGGCCAGCTCGTCGGGCGTGTCGGTGAGGTCGTGCACCGCGTAGGCGTTGTCCCAGAAGATGCGGAAATCGGGCGCCGCGGTGCGCATGTGGGCCAGACGCTGGACGACAGCCGGCGAGTAGGTGATGCCGGTCGGGTTGCTGTACTTCGGCACGCACCAGATGCCCTTGACGCCCGGATCCCCGGCGACCAGCGCCTCGACCCAGTCCATGTCCGGCCCTTCGTCGTTCATGTCGACCGCGACCAGCTCGATGCCGAGGTGCTCGCAGACGGCGAAGTGGCGATCGTACCCCGGGCTGGGGCAGAGGAACTTGGCGGCGGTCTCGTGGCGCCACGGCCGCTCGCCGCCGGGCACACCGCGCAGCAACGCCTGCACGATCGCGTCGTGCATCAACGCCAGGCTCGAGTTGCCGCCGACGATGATCTCGCTCGGGGCGACGCCGAGAAACTCAGCGAACAGCCGCCGCGCTTCCGGAATGCCGTCGACCAGGCCGTAGTTGCGGCAGTCGGTGCCGTCCTCGGCCCGATAGTCGTCGCGCCCCAGGCAGTCGAACAAGCCGGCCGAGAGCGCCAGCTGCTCCGGGCACGGCTTGCCCCGCGTCATGTCGAGCTGCAGGTGCATCGCCTTGAATGCCTGATGGCGCGCGCGCGCCTGTTCGAGGCGCTGCGTCAGCTGGCTGCGATCGATTGCGGTGACGCTCGACATGGGCAGAGACTCCAAGTGACCTGCGGCATCCCTACTACGGGCGTCCCAGCGCGGCAATCGTACCCCGCGCGGTCGCGGGTGCGGCGTTTCTCCACTCGTCGGTCAACGCCGCGTCGGGGTTTTCACGAGTCTTCGCCTCTGCCTTCTCCCTTTGGCAAAGGGGGATCGAGGGGGATTTATCAGAAAATCCCCCTTGCCCCCTTTGCCAGAGGGGGGAGGCAATCACCGCTGCGTCAACGCCACCGCGTTCTTGCCGCCGCGCTTGACGGCGTACATGGCGGCGTCGGCGGCGGAGATGAGCGCGTCGGCGTCGCGTGCATGCTCGGGGAAGGCGGCGACACCGATGCTGGCCGTCACTTCGGTGAGGTCGACCTCGCGCCCCTCGAGCTGCGTGCTCTCGGCAATGGCGGCGCGCAATTGCTCGCCGATGCGCAGGGCATCGGCGACGCTGGTGTCGGGCAGCACGACGACGAACTCGTCGCCGCCGAAGCGCGCCGCGAAGTCGCCCGGCCGGATCAGCGCGGCCATGATGCGGCCGAGCTGGGCGATGGTCTGGCTGCCGACCAGATGGCCGTAGCGGTCGACCACCTGTTTGAAGTTGTCGAAGTCGAGCACCAGCAGGGACAACGGCCGGCCGCGCTCGATCAGCGCCGGCAACAGCTGGTTCAGATGGCGCGAGTTGCCGAGCCCGGTCAGATCGTCGGTCAGCGCCGCCTGCTCGGCCTGGCGGTAGAGCGAGGCGTTCTCGATGGCGATGGCGGCGTGGTCGGCGAGCACCTGCACCAGGCGCAGCTCGTGGTCGGCAAAGCTCTGGCCGTCGAGCCGGTTCATCACCTGGATGACCCCGAGCAGCTGGTCCTTGCTCACCAGCGGCACGCACAACATGCTGCGCGGGGTGAAGTGCGTTTCCACCTCGATGCTGCGGTCGTGGCGCGGATCCTGGCTGGCGTCGTCGAGCCGCACCGCCTGGCGGTGGCGCGCTACCCAGCCCGCGATGCCGCGCGCGGTGCTCATGCGCAGGCCGTCGATGACGCCGGCCTCGAGGCGGCGCGAGGCGGAGAACGTCAGGCTGCGCCCGCCCGGACCGTACAGCAGCAACGCGGCCGCCTGGCTCGGCACCGCCGCCGCGACATCGGCCAGCAGGGCGCGCACCGCGGCGCCGTCGCGCGACAGCGCGTCGAGGTCGGCGTGTTCACAGATCGCCGCGGCCGTGCGCTCGAGCGCGCGCATGTCCGTGGTCTGAAAGGGTTGGCCGTCGTAGCGGTCGGCGATCTCGATGACGCCGACGACCTGACCGTCGCGCAGCAGCGGCACCGCCAACAGGTGACGGCGGTCACACGGCGGCAGCGGCTCGTCCGGCCCGGCAGAGCGCCAGTCCCCCGCGGCGTCGTTGACCAACGCGCTCTGCCCGGTGCGCGCCACCCACGCGGCGATGCCGCTTTCCGGCGGCGCTCGGAGTCCGGCGAAGGTCGACTCGCGCAGCGTCTCGGTGGCGGCGAACACCAGCTCGTCGCGAGCGGCGTCGTACAGCAACAACGACGTGGCCTCGGCGAAGGT
>CAYVUV010000033.1:0-2143 GCA_964455095.1 uncultured Binatia bacterium (SeqCode) | reverse complement strand
GTGTTCCCAGAACATCGAAGGCTCCGTGACGGGGCTCGACGGATGAAGGCTGCGGGGTTCTCGGCGACGCTAAAGGGGATCGGGCAGGCGGTCAAGGCGCGGCGTGGTGAACTCTCGGCTTCCGGCGCGCCGGCATTCCCGACAACGGTCGCTCGTACGGGACCGTCGATTGGCGCCGGGTTTGCGGACGGCCGCCTCGCTGCTATTCGTCCCGTATGCCCCAATCAGCAGTGCCCCGCGGCCGACCAACGAGGGGCGCCTGAGTGGAAATCGACCGGCTGCCAATCGCGGCCGGCTGGCGCCTGTGCGACGTGGCAGCGTCCCTCGGGATGGCTAAGGGGCGCCCCTGAGTGCCGGCCAGCGCCGGGCCAAACGTTCCCCAAATGGCTTCATTTGTAGCAAAATACGCTACATGAAATCGCTCGCCCATCAGCTCCTCGGCCAGACTCGCTCTGCGGTGCTCGGCGCGTTGCTGCTGCACCCGGAATCAGCGCTGCATGTCCGCGAATTGGCGCGCCTGACCGGTGCCTCACCGGGCTCATTGCATCGGGAACTGCGGCTGTTGTCCGACTTGGGACTGCTGTCGCGCCAGGAGGTCGGTCGCCAGGTGCACTATCGGGCTAATCCGGATAGCCCGGTCTATCTGGAACTCGCCGGGTTCCTGCGCAAGACTGCGGGCATGGCAGATGTGCTGCGCGATGCGCTTTCCCCGTTGGGCAACAAGGTACGACTCGCGTTCGTGTACGGATCGGTCGCGGCGGGTACCGAGCGCCCGCGCAGCGACGTCGACCTGTTCGTACTCGGTACCGCGGGGTTCGCCGACGTTGCGCATGCTCTGGCCGAGGCGCAGACGACCCTGCGCCGGGACGTGAACCCGACCGTGATGACGGCACGCGAGTTCGCGCAGAGGCTGGCTGACGGAGACGGCTTTGCCCGAAGCGTTGCGGCAGGGGCGCGCCTTTGGGTGATCGGAGGCGAGGATGACTTTGCAGAACTTGCTGCGCATCGGCCGGCTGAAGCAACAGGCGTCCACGGCGGCCGAAGTGCAGCGCCTGCTGGCCGCCATCGATCGCAATCTGGCCGACGCTGAGGTCGGAGCGATCAGCGTCGACACGCGCTTCGATGCCGCCTACAAGGCGATCATGCAATGCGCATTGGTCGCCCTGCGGGCCGCAGGCTACCGGCCTTCCACCAGCGAGCCCGGTCACCAACAGACGATGATTCAGTGTTTGCCGCTCACGCTCGGCGTCGACAATGAGGCGTGGGTGGTGCTGGATGCGCTTCGCCGGCTACGAAATGCCAGCGATTACAGCGGAAATCCGATCACAGTCTCCGCAATTGAGGAGTGCATTGCGCAGGCGAAGTCGCTGCGGCAACGGCTGCACGCTCATCTCAAGGCTCGAAGCCCTGATTTGCTGTTGGGGTGGGCGACGACAAGCGCAAAGCGCCGGTCCAACCGACCTGCGCAGGGTGGCTGATCGGAGGTTGGCTGAAGAGCTAATTCGCCGCCATCTTCACCGCCGTCCCGCTCACCGACACCATCATCATCCCGTTCGCCTCGCCGAGCACCTCGTAGTCGAAGTCGATGCCGACCACGCCGTCGGCGCCCAGTTCCCTGGCGGCGGCCACCATCTCCCCGAGCGCCGCGTCGCGCGCGCCGGCGAGCGCGCGCTCGTAGCCGCCGGCCCGGCCACCCACCACGTCGCGCACCGACGAGAACAGGTCGCGGAAGATGTTCGCGCCGATGATCGCCTCGCCGTTGACCACGCCGAGGTACTTGCCGACCCGCGCGCCGTCGTCGTTCGGCACGACGGTGGCGAGGAAGAAATCGTCGTCCTTCTTCGAGAACCAGCCCATCTTCGACTCCTCGGGCAGCATCGACCGACCGGACTGGCCGGGGTGTCGGGTGAATCTATCACCCGACGACGTCGCTGCCGGCGCGCTGCCAGCAGCGTAGACTGTACGGAATCGTCCGCACGATGAGAACGGCGCGAGGAAGCATGAAGAAGTGGCTGCTGCGCCTTCTGACGCACGTCGTGGCGCTGGCCCTGGGCTTCGGCCTAGGGATCTACCTGCTGCCGATCCTCACGGCTCCGCCGGCGCCCACTGTCGCCGCGGCCACGTCGGCGGCCAGCGATGCCCT
>CAYVUV010000032.1:0-5205 GCA_964455095.1 uncultured Binatia bacterium (SeqCode) | reverse complement strand
GCTGCAGGAGAGTGAGGCGGTCGCCGAGCGCTTGCGCGCCTACCGCACCGAGGGGTTGCTGAGCTCGGTGCAGAGCGTCGATGCGGTGCTGCCGTCGGCGCGCGTGCAGCAGGCGCGTCTGGCGCGCGACGCGGCGCTGCCATGGGCGACGGCGGCGGCGGAGCTGCGCGGCGCGCTGGCGCGTCACGGCTTCGTCCCGGCGCGCTTCGAGGCAGCGCTGAGCGCCCTGGCGCAGCCGCGCAGCGACCTGGCGCGGCTGGGCGATGCGGCGCTGGCGCCGCTGGCGGTGCTCATCGATCACCACGTGCGCGAGCGCCACGGCGAGTACATCGTCGCGACGTATCTCCAGCCGGCGCCGGGCGTGTCCTTCGGCGCCGTCGCCGAGCGCCTGCGCCAGGACATGGCTCCGCTGTCCATCGCGGTCGCGGCTCGCGCCCTGCTCGAAACGGAGCTGGCCTCCGTGCTGCGCCGGGAGCTCGGGTACTTCTTCGGCTTGAGCCTGATCGGCAACGCGCTGTTGCTGTTGCTCGGCGCCGGCAGCGTGGCCACCGCGCTGGCCATCCTGGCGCCGGTGGTGCTGGCGGTGATCGCGGTCTTCGCCGCGATGGCGGTGACGGGCACGCCGATCGACCCCATCAATCTGGTCGTCACGCCGATGATGTTCGGCATCGGCGTCGACTACGGGGTGTACATCGCCGAGCGCGCCCGGCAACAGGGCAGTGCGCCCAGCGGCCTGCGCTGGGAAGGGCGCGCGGTCGTCGTCGCGGCGCTCACCACCGTCGTCGGGTTCGGTTTTCTCGGTTTGTCGCGTTATCCCCCGCTGGCTTCCATGGGGCGCCTGGCCGGGGCGGGCCTCTTTCTCTGTCTGGTCCTGTCGTTTATTCTCCTGCCAGCGCTGCTCGCGCTCGTGTCCTCGGCGAAGACGAGCCGTGCGATGCGATCGGCAAACCCCTGAGCCAGCGCAGCGAGCCGGCGAGCCCGACTCGCGGTGCGAGGAGTCAAATCAAGTGAACACGATGGCAACGACCCTGGCGCGCGGCGCCGCGGCGGACGGCGACACCCGCCTGCGCGAGGCGATCGCCCGCGCCCGGCGCAGCCCGTTCTACGCCACCCACCTCGCCGGCTACGAGCTCAACGGCCGCGCCGAGCTCGGCGGCCTGCCGCTCACGTTCAAAGACCATCTGCGCGAGGCAACACCCTACGGCATGCTCGCCGTTCCGGCGGCCAAGGCCTGGCACTACCACGAGACCAGCGGCACCACCGGCGAGCCGATCTCGACCTGGGCCGGGCTGTCGGAGGTGCAAGCCATGGGCGCGGTCGTCCGGCGCATGGTGCCCGAGCTGGCGGGCGAGACCATCCTGCTCAACCGCTTCCCGCTCTTCGCCCCGGTCTCGTTCGTCTTCGAGGAAGCGCTGCGCCAGGCCGGCGCGTGTCACATCGCGGCCGGCAACATGACCTGGGACGTGCCGTTCGACCGCGTCCTCGACTTCATCCGCCGCCTGCAGGTGACGGCGCTCGCCAGCTTGCCGCTCGAGCCGATCCTGCTGCACGACCTGGCCGTCGCGCAGGGCATCGACGTGCGCGCCGCGCTCGGCTCGGTGCGCGTGATCTTCGCCGGCGGCGCGGCGCTGCCGCCGGCGCTGCGCCGCGTCATCGAGCACGACTGGCAGGCGCGTGTGGTGGAGATCTACGGGTCGAACGAGACGCTGCTCCTCGGCGTGAGCTGCACGGAAGGTCGACTCCATCTGTGCACGGATCTCGTCGAAATGGAGGTCCTTGATCCACGGACGCATGCGCCGGTCGAGCCGGGCAGCGCCGGGGTCCTCACCGTGACCAGTCTCGTCCACGAGGTGATGCCGCTGGTGCGCTACTTCACCGGCGACCTGATCCGCCTCGACCGCGACGCCTGCCGCTGCGGTCAGGCGGGGCCGACCGGCGAGGTGTTGGGGCGCTTTGACGACGTCATCGAGATCGACGGCGCGCGCACGACGCCGTACGAGGTACTCGACGCGGCGTATGATTTCGGCGACCAGCTCGGCACCCGCATCTTCTTCATCCTCGTGCGCCGCCGCGGCCTGCACTTTCTGATGGAGGTCGAACGTCCCGCACAGGCGCGCAACGCCGCGGCCGAGCGGCGCCTGGCCGAGCGCCTCGGGATGCCGGTGACGGTCGAGTATCTGGGCCACAACGAGGTGCTCGACCGCAGCGCGATGTTCCGCGGCCCGAAGATCTACAAGCCGTCGGTCATCAGCGACTGGCGCGGCGAGGGGCGCAAGACGATCACCATCATGGAAGCGCTGCTCGAGTGGCCGAGCTTCGACTTGCGCACGCTGACGCACCTGATACGCCGGCAGATCCGCAACGCCCGCCGGCGCCGGCGCATGCTGCGCGAGGACCGCGCGTAGGCGCGTCCGATGAGCGTCGCGCTCTCTTCCGTGCCCGGCGCGGGCGTCACCGGGGCCGGTGCACAGCGGATCGCGGTGATCGGCAACCCGCGCGCGCGCAACGGTCGCCTGGCCGCGTTGTGGCGCACAGCGGTCGAGCGATTGCGCGCCGATGCCGCGTGCTGCGAGGCGCTGGAAACGCGCGGCGATGGGGCCGACGCCGACCGCGTTGCCGCGCTGATCGCCGCGCAGCGGCCGGACGTGGTGGTGGCCGCCGGCGGCGACGGGACCGTGCGCGAGGTGGTGCAAGGCCTGATGCAAGGGGAGCTGACCGCCGCCCCGGCGCTGGCGATCTGGCCGCTCGGCACGGCCAACAACTTCGCGCGCGCGCTGCGCCTGCCGTCGCTGCGCCGCGACGGCGGCGGCATCGACGACGCGCTGGCGGCCATTCGCCACGGCGCGCGCCGGCGCGTCGATATCGGACGCGTCGGCGATCAATACTTCGTCAGCTCGTTTGCTCTCGGCATGGACGCCGACATCCTCATTCTCCGCAATCGCCTGCTGGCCGCGCTGCGGCTCGTCCGCGGCGGCTACCCGCTCTACATGGTCAGCTACGCGCTCAACATGTTGCGCCCGCACGGCGGCCCCGGCCGCGTCGGGCTCGACGGGGTGGTCGTCCAGACCCGGTGGTACAATCTGCTCGTCACCAACACGCCCATCCACGGCGGCGAGTTCCGCTTCGACGCCGACAACGCCGCCGACGACGGGCGGCTCGACGTGCACCTGATCACCGGCGTGCGCGACTACATGCGCCGCGTTCCCGCCGCGTTCATGCGCCACCAGCGCTACGAGCGCGGGTATCCCGTGTCGGCGCCTCAGGTCATCGAACGCGTGCGCGAGCTGACCGTCGACGCCGCCCGGCCCGGCATCTGCCAGATCGACGGCGAAGAGCACCCGCTGCCGGCATCGTTCCGCATCAGCGCCGTGCCGCACGCCGTGGCGGTGTGCGTGCCGGGCTGACCGGTGGCATCACGCACCGCCGGCGCGCTAGTGTCGCCCTCCGAGCCCTCTCCCGGATGGGAGAGGGTTGGGTGAGGGGGATTCGACGTTCTTCGAACCTTCTCGTCGGCTGCGACTTGCAAGAATTGCACTACGCGAACGCGCCAATAGGACGATCGAGCAGAAGGCCATGGAGGATTGTTGAATCCCCCTCACCCTAACCCTCTCCCATCGGGGAGAGGGAACCGGAGCTCGTGCGGAATGGGGCGGCAATGAGTCCCCAGCCCGACCAACGCCGGGCCGTGATCACCGGCTGCGGCGCGCTGTCGCCGCTGGGTTGCGGGGTGCCCGCGCTGTGGGAAGGGTTGGTGGCCGGGCGCAGTGGGCTGCAGCCGCTGCGTTCGATCGACGCCGCCTCGGTCGGCGGCGAGGTGCGCGATTTCGCGCCCGCGGGCGTGCTCTCCAGCGACGAGCAGCGGCGGCTCGATCGCATCAGCCAGTTCGCCCTGGCGGCGGCGCGCGAGGCGCTCGCGCAGGCCGGTCTCGATCTCAGCCGCATCGATCGCAGCCGCACCGGCGTGCTGCTGGCGACGACGCTCGGCGGCATGCCGGCGGGCGAGGACTATCTGCGCCATCGCCACGCCGGCACGCCGTTCGACGCCCGCCGCCTGTTGCAGTTGCCGTACTACGCGGTGGCCGCGACGCTGGCGCGCGAGCTCGATGTCTGCGGACCGGTGGTGAGCCCGTCGATCGCGTGCGCGTCGGGGACGCAGGCCGTCGGCATGGCGCTCGAGCTCATCCGCTGTGGACAAGGCGACGTGTTCGTCGTCGGCGGCGCCGAGATCCTCTGCGAGTTCATCGTCAGCGGTTTCAACTGCCTGCGCGCGACGACCGCCGACACGGTGCGCCCGTTCGATGCGCGGCGCAACGGTTTGCAGCTCGGCGAGGGGGCGGCGATTCTGGTCGTCGAGTCGGCCGAGCACGCGCGCGCCCGCGGCGCTCGCGCGTTGGTCGAGGTCGCCGGAACCGGTCTCGCCGGCGACGCGGTGCACATGACGGCGCCGGCCCGCGACGGCGCCGGTGCGGCGCGGGCGATGCGCGCCGCGCTCGCCGATGCCGGCATCAGCGCGGGTGCCGTCGACTTCATCAGCGCGCACGGCACCGGGACGGTGTACAACGATGCCATGGAGATGGCGGCGATCACCGCCGTGTTCGGCGCCGGCGCCGCGAGCATCCCCGTCAACTCCATCAAGGGCGCCATCGGCCACACGCTGGGAGCGGCCGGCAGCTTCGAGGCGATCATGTGCGCGCGGATTCTCGCCGAAGGCATCATTCCGCCGACGGCCGGTTGCGAGCAACTCGATCCCGCGTGTGGCCTCGATATCGTGCGCGGCTCGGCCCGGCGGCGCGAGGTCCGGGTCGCGCTGTCGACGTCGTCGGCTTTCGCCGGCAACAACGCCGCCCTGGTCTTGCGTCGCCCACCCGGTGCGGAGGGTCCGGGCCGGTGAGCGAGGCGATCTGGATCACCGGGTTCGGCGTCGTCTCGCCGCTCGGCTGCGCGATCGACGATCTGGTGCGGCGCGTCGTCGCGGGCGAACGCGCCGCCTCGCAACCCGACGGGGGCGCGCCGGCGGAAGAGATTCCGATCGCCGCCGTGCCGGCGGACAAGCGCGCGCGCCTCGGTCGTCTCGACCGGCTCAGCCGGCTGTTCTTCGCCGCCACCCATCTGGCCGCCGACGCCGCCGGGCTGCGCATCGCCGCCGAGGAGGCGGACCGCATCGGATTGTCCTTTGGCACCGGGCTCGGCTGCCTGCTCACCAAC
>CAYVUV010000031.1:0-33527 GCA_964455095.1 uncultured Binatia bacterium (SeqCode) | reverse complement strand
CGTGCCGCTGCCCGCGCAGGTCAGCGCCACCCGTGGCCGGCCGCCGCTGGTCGCCGCCGCCGCGCGCGATGTCGTCCAGCGCGTCACGGCGGTGCTGAAGGCCAACCGCGGCGACGACCTGCCGGTCAGCGCCTTCCCGGTCGACGGCACCTGGCCCACCGCCACCGCGCAGTGGGAGAAGCGCAGTCTGGCGCTCGAGATCCCGGTCTGGGACACCGCGGTCTGTATCCAGTGCAACCAGTGCGTGCTGGTCTGCCCGCACGCCGCCATCCGCGCCAAGGTCTACGACGCCGACGCGCTGGCGGGCGCGCCGCCGACGTTCAAGTCGACGGCGTACCGCGCCCCCGATCTGAAGGGCATGACGTACACCATCCAGGTGGCGGCGGAGGATTGCACCGGCTGCCACCTGTGTGCGGTCGTCTGCCCCGCGAAGGACAAGGCCAACCCGCGCCACAAGGCGCTCGTCATGCAGCCGCAGGCGCCGCTGCGCGAGCCCGAGCACCTCAACTACGAGTTCTTCCTCGCGCTGCCGGAGCTCGACCGCACCCGCCTGCCGCGCCTCGACGCCAAGAGCACGCAGTTCCTGCAGCCCCTGTTCGAGTACTCCGGCGCCTGCGCCGGCTGCGGCGAGACGCCCTACATCAAGCTGCTGACGCAGCTCTTCGGCGACCGGCTGCTGATCGCCAACGCGACCGGCTGCTCGTCGATCTACGGCGGCAACCTGCCGACCACGCCCTACACCGTCGACCGCAACGGGCGCGGGCCGGCGTGGTCCAACTCGCTGTTCGAGGACAACGCCGAGTTCGGCCTCGGCTTCCGCCTGGCGCTCGACGCGCAGCGCGCCCAGGCCGGCGGGCTGCTGCGCGAGCTGGCGGCGACGGTCGGCGACGAGCTGGTCGCGGCCCTGCTCGCCGGCAGCGAGGCGTTCGACGAGGCGGGCCTGATCGCGCAGCGCGAGCGCGTCGCGCTGCTGCGCCAGCGCCTGGCGGGCAGCGGCGCGCCGGCCGCGGCGCGGCTGGCCGACGTCGCCGACTGCCTGGTGCGCAAGAGCGTCTGGCTGGTGGGCGGCGACGGCTGGGCTTACGACATCGGCTCGGGCGGCTTGGATCACGTGCTGGCGCAGCATCGCGACGTCAACGTCCTGGTGCTCGACACCGAGGTCTACTCCAACACCGGCGGCCAGCAGTCCAAGGCGACGCCGCTCGGCGCCGCCGCCAAGTTCGCCAGCGCCGGCAAGAGCACGGCGAAGAAGGACCTGGGCATGGAGATGATGAGCTACGGCCATGTCTACGTCGCCCGCGTCGCCTTCGGTGCCAAGGTCAACCAGGTCGTGCACGCCCTCGCCGAGGCCGACGCGTATCCGGGCCCATCGCTGGTCATCGCGTACAGCCCGTGCATCGCGCACGGCTACGACCTGCGCAACGGCGCCGAGCAGCAGCGCCTGGCAGTGGAGAGCGGCGTCTGGCCGCTCTACCGCTTCGACCCGCGCCGCGTCGACGAGGGCAAGCCGCCGCTGCAACTCGACTGCAACCCCCCCAAAGTTCCGGTCACCGCCTACATGCAGAACGAGGCGCGCTTCCGCCTGGTCGAACGGCTCGACCCGGTGCGATACAAACAACTCGCCGCCGCGGCGCAGGAGCAGACCACGCAGCGCTTCGCCGTCCACCAACAACTCGCCGGCGTCACCCTGCCGCTCGCCGGCGACAAGGAAGACAAAGCGTGAGCCGCGCCGCGCGCTGACCGGAGACGCCATGGATCTCTCGACCACCTACCTGGGATTCGAGCTGCCGCACCCGTTCATGCCGGGCGCCTCGCCACTGGTCGACGATCTCGACACGGTGCGCCGCCTCGAGGACGCCGGGGCCGCGGCAATCGTCATGCACTCGCTGTTCGAGGAGCAGCTGGTCGGCGAGCAGCTCGCCTTCGCCGCCTACACCGACGCGCGCGAGGAGTCGTACGCCGAAGCGCTGTCGTATCTGCCGCGCCCGACCGATTTTGCCCTCGGACCGGAGGAGTACCTGGAGCAGGTGCGGCGCATCAAGGCCGCCGTGAAGGTGCCGGTGGTGGCGTCGCTCAACGGCCGTTCGCTGGGCGGCTGGCTCGGCTTCGCCCGCCTGTTGCAAGACGCCGGCGCCGACGCGCTGGAGCTCAACGTCTACGAGCTCGTCGCCGACGTCGACGCCAGTGCCGCGGTGGTCGAAGACCGGCTGGTCGACATGGTGCGCGCCGTCCGTCAGGCGGTGCGCGTCCCATTCGCGGTCAAGCTCTCGCCGTACTACAGCGCCCTGCCCCACCTCGCCCGGCGCCTCGAGCACGCCGGTGCCAACGGCCTGGTGCTGTTCAACCGCTTCTACCAGCCCGACATCGACATCGAAGCCCTGGAGATGACGCGCACACTGCACCTCTCGACCAACGCGGAGCTGCCGCTGCGCACCATCTGGCTCGCGGTGCTGTCGGCCCGCACCGGCGTCTCGCTGGCCGCCAGCGGCGGCGTGCACGACGCCGTCGACGCGATCAAGGCCATCATGGCGGGCGCGCACGCCGTGCAAATGGTCTCCGCCCTGCTGCGCCACGGTGTCGACCAGCTGCGCACGGTGCGCGACGCCACCGCGCGCTGGCTCGAGGAGCACGAGTACGAATCGCTGCGCCAGATGCAGGGCAGCATGAACATGGCCCGCTGCCCAGACCCGACGGCGCTGGAGCGCTTCAACTACGTCAAGATCCTCCAGGGCTTCCACATCGGCGGATAGGTGCAAGATCACGACTTGTTGAAGGCCCCCAGCAGTACCATCGGGCCCTCGGGCTTCGCCACGCCGCCGGCGCGCTCGACCGTTACTGCCGCCGCCTGGATGGCGCCGGCACCCGCCGGCACGGCCGCTTCGGCGCGGCCGATGCCGCGCTCGTCGGGCTGAAAGATGGCGGCGCGCACCGGGCCGTCCTTCTCGGTGATCCACCACAGCTCGTAGACCTTGTCGTCCGCCACCCGGGGCAGATCGAAGGCGTAGAACAGCGCCCGGCCGGCCGGCGCGCTGAGCAACAGATGGCCGGCGGCCGGCGGCGCGTCCTTGCTCTCCTTCAGCGCCACCATTTGCAGATCCGGCTGCTGCACCACCGACAATGCCGCTTCGGCGCGCGCCAGCGCCAGGCGCAATGCCGCGGCGTCGCTCTCCAGCGCGGCCAGGGATGCGGTGGTTTTCGCCAACTCGCCCTGAGCGCTGGCCAACTCGCCGCGCGCGGCCTGCAGATTCTCGCGCAGCGCGGCGATGACGTCCTGCGCCTGCCGGCGCTCAGCGCGCAGGTCCAGCTCAAGAGAGGTGGCGATGGCGAGCAGGACCAATGCGGCGGTGGCCAGTGCCAGCGTCAGGCCGCCGAGACGACGGCGCGCGACCTTGCGCGGCGCCGCGGTGGCTTCGTTCCGCACGCGCGCCAGCAACCGCGCCTTGAGCTCGGGCGGCGGTGCCGCCGGTGCTTCGAGCGCCATCAGGCCGACCAGCTCGCGCCACTCGCGCAGCTCGCGCGCCAGCGCGGCGTCGCCCGCCAGGGCGGCTTCGACCGCCGCGCGCTCCTCGGCCGGCAGGGCGTCGAGCGCGTAGAGCGGCAGATCGTCGCGGATCTCGTCGCGTGTCTTCATGGCGTCGACAGCAGCGGGCCAAGGATGCGGCGCAGCACGCCCATCGCCTGGCGGATGCGCGTCTTCACGGTGCCGAGCGGCTCCTGCAGGCGCTCGGCAATCTGCGAGTGGGAGAGGCCTTCGTAGTAGGCCAGCGCCACGGCCGCGCGCTGCTCGGCGGATAGCGACGCCATCGCGTCGCGCACCAGGCGGCGGCGTTCGACCAGCTCGGCGTCTTCGTCTGGGCGGCGCACGTGGCTCACGTCGGTCGGATCCTCGGCCTGCGTGCGCTTGCGCGCGACGCGGGCGCGGACGCGGTCGATGGCGCGACTGCGCGCGATGGTGAACAGCCAGCCCTGCAGCGAGCTCTGCGCCTCATCGAATCGCTCCGCCTGCTGCCACAGCTGCCAGAACGTGTCGAGGCTGATCTCCTCGGCCGCACCGGTATCGCCCGTGACGCGCAGGGCCAGCGCGTAGACGGCGGGGCCGTAGTGATCGTAGAGCTGCGCCAGCGCCTGCTGTTCCTTGCGTCGCAGGGCGGCGACGACCTCGCGGGTCTCGCGCACGTGGTTGGCTTCCGCTCGTAGTATGAACTGATACGCGAGCGCGCGCCGATCGGATGCCGGGCCCGCGCCTCAGGCGAGCAATTCGTTCGCCCCGGCGGTGATGACAAACACGCACCCGCTCGGGCTGTGGACGTTCTGGTGAACCGAGGCGGGCTCGGCGCTGCAATAGTCGCCCGGCTGCATCAACACCCCGTTGACCACCAGGTCGCCCTCGAGCAGCAGCACTTCTTCATTGGCGGGATGGCGATGCTTCGGATAGACGCTGCCCGGCGCCATGCAGATCAAGCGCGTGCGCCGGCCGGTGGCGCCATCCTCACGCAGCAGTTTGAACTCGATGCCGGGCAGCGGGCTGGCCTGCCACGGCACCTGCGCGCCGAACACGACGCGCACCCCGTCTTGCTCGACCACCGCTGCCGAGCCCGCGGCGACGTTCGCCAGGACGCGATCCCGCGCTGCCGGCCGCGGCGCGCGCGGGGCCGCGGCGTAGGCCAGGTGGTCGACGACGGCGCGGCATTCGGCCACCGCCGCGAGGTAGCGCGCATCGCCGCCCGCCAGGCGCGCCTCGACCGCGGCCATCTCGTCGGGCGGCAGGATTCCCAGCGCGTAGAGGGCAGCTTGCTCGTGAACCTGTTCCGGGGTCTCGTCGGTCGTCACGATCGTTCTTCCTTCACCGCGGGCAGCGGGACGTTGAGGGGCGCGAGCAGCTCGCGCAGCTGCGCCATCGCGGATCGGATGCGAGTCTTCACCGTGCCGAGCGGCTCTCCCAATCGGGCGGCGATCTCGCTGTGGCTGAGGCCAGCGAAGTAGGCCAGATCGATCAGCTGGCGCAGCTCGGCACTCAAATGCCCGAGCGCGCCGTGCACGAAGCGATGGCGCTCGGCCGCGGCGCTGATCGCCTCCAGCCCCGGCGCGTCGCTCGACACTTCATCGGCTGCCGCCAGCGGCTCGCGAGCCTGCTCGCGGCCGCGGGCGCGGCGCGCGTCGATGGCGCGGCTGCGCGTCATCGTCAACACCCAGGCAGACGGGCTGCCGCGCGACGGGTCGTACTCCGGCGCCTGCCGCCAGAGCTGCGCGTAGACCTCGACCATGACATCCTCGGCCTCGCCCGGGTCGGCGAGGATGCGCAGCGCCAGGCCGTATACCATCTGGTTCGTCTGGTCGTACAACTCGGCCATGGCCAGCTGGTCGCGCGCGGCGATGCGCCGCAACAGCGCCTCGCGGCCGAGCTCGAGCCGGGATGGAATCTGCCGCTGGGGCATCGGAACTGTGCGGTCTGCTACCACCGCGGCGCGCGGCCGAGCAACCGTGCTGAGACGCTGCAGTACGTTCACACCAACAGTACGACGCGCACCAGCAATCGGATTTGCCCCAGAGAAAGTTTTTTTGGTCTCGTGGGTTCGTGTGGGTGGTTGCGACGCGACGTGAGCCGGAAAGCTCTGGCCCCTCGCGCGAGCACTCCGGGCCCTCTCCCGGATGGGAGAGGGTTGGGTGAGGGGGATTTGAACCCTCTGCAACCTCGGCGCTCTGTTCGGAGTCGGGGTCGGAATCGGAATCGGTAACGGTATCGGCATCGAGGTCACCGAAAATGAATTGCGGCCTGTTTCGATGCGATCCGCCAGGAACCGCGGAATCCCTGGGACAGGAATCGATTCCGATTCCGATACCGATTCCGACCCCGCCGAGAGAGGCACGCTCGGTGTCAGCGACCAGCGCACTCCACGACCCACGCTATCGCCAGACCGGCGATCGCGCTCGATCCCCCGACCAGAACCAGGCGCTGGTACAGCCAGGAGCGCCGCGCCAGATACGCCAGCGGCAGGAAGGCGGCGACGATCGCCAGCTGCCCCGTCTCCACCCCGGCGTTGAAGGCCGCCAGGCCGAGCGCCAGCGACCGCAGCGGCAGCGCCGAGTTGGCAAACACGTGCGCGAAACCGAAGCCGTGCACTAGACCCAAGCCGAAACCCATCAGCCAGCGACCATCCGCCAGTATCGGCCAGGCGTTGTTCAACGCCGCCAGCACCACCGAGGCCGCGATGCCCATCTGGATCCAATTCGCCCCAGGGTGGACGAGGTCGAGCGCCGCCAGGCTGAGGGTGATCGAATGGGCCAGGGTAAAGGCCGCAACCACCTTTACAGTCTCAACAACCGCGTCCCGCCGGCCGAGCGGCCGCCAGCTCCCTGGACGGCGTCGCAGCACCGCGGGGAGGAGCAAGACGAGCAGGAAGAGAACGTGGTCGACGCCGCCCCAGACGTGCCAGGCACCGCGGAGCCAGAGCCGCCGCGCGGTATGCCACGTGTCAGCTGCGGCGAGGTCGACGCGCTGGAGCGGTTGGTCGGCGGCAAACAGCAGCGTGCGACTGCCACGCGAGTCGACGATGCGCAGCAGCCCGCGGTGCTGCGGGTCGAAGTCGAAGAACAACCCATAGCGCAGCGTCAGGGCCGACGGAGGGCCGGCGCACGCCAGGGCGAAGCGCAGCACGGCATAGGCGCCGTCGGTGTGGTGGTCGATGCGCAGCTGGACCGGCCCGCCGGAGCAGGCGCGGCCGTCGCCGTCGACCTGGAGCCGCGCCAGCGCATACGCGGCAATGGCCTCCTGCCGCAGCCGCACCTCGCCCCAGGTGATGGCGCCGTCGCCGTCGCCGTCCAGCCCAATGGCCTGCTCGAGATCGCGCAGGGCAATGTCCCAGCGCACGGCGAGACGAGCGCCCCCGGTGCGCATCGTCAGGTAGCTGTCGCTCGCGTTGTGCGCCTGGGCGGCCGTGCTGCACAGCAGGACGGCCGCGATTGACAGCGCCCGCATCACGGCCTCTCCTGCAGCGCCGCGGCCGCGCGCGCCAGCGCCACATCCTCCATGCCGGTCGCGCGCAGAAACTCGAGCACCGGCGCGGCCGCGGCGCGATCGCCCGCCGCGCGCGCCGCCTCGAGCAGCAGGCGCGCGTCCCACCCCTCGCGCTGTACGGCCCAGTTGTCGCGCGCCAGTGCCAGCGCTGCCCGCGCATCGCCGGCCAGCTCGAGCGCGAAGCGCGCCTCCTCCCGACGGTGTACGACATCGCCGCGCGCGCGCGCCGCGGCGAAGCGATCGCGCAGCATCTGCACGTGTGCCGCGCCTTCCGGCGCCGAGAGCCGCGCTTCGGCCAGGGCCAGGCGCAAGAGCAGCGCATCGGACGCGGTCGCCTCGCGCAGCAGAGCGCGCACGGCCGCCGGGCGCTCCTCGTCGAGCAGGAAGTCGGCATAGGCGGCGAGCAGGTAGGCGTCGCCGCCGCCGGTTTGTAGCGCCTGCCGGAAATGCGCCTCGGCGCGCGCCCGATCGCCGCGGCGTACCGCCATCTCGGCCAACGTCGTCAACGCCCACAGCCGCGCGGCGGCATCGGCCGCCGGTGCGCGCTCGATCGCCCGCGACAGTGCCGCGTAGCTGCTCGCGGCGGCGCCGCGCAGGCTGTCGACGCCGCTGATGCAGGTCGCGCCGACGAGAGGGCTGGCGAGCCGCAGCACCTCGCCACAACTGCGGCGCGCCGCGGCGTAGTCGCCGCGCACCTGTTGCACGACGGCTTGCGTCAGCCAGGCCTGGGCGTGGTTCGGCTCGATGCGCAGCGCCCGCGCCAGATCGTCGAGCGCGCCGGCGAAGTCGTGATCGTGTTGGCGCAGCGTCGCGCGCAGCACCAACACCGGCAACGGCGGCTCGGCCTGGCGCCACCACGGCGCCAGCGCGCCCTGCGCGTACCCATAGAAGCGCGGATCGGACCGAGCGCGGCCCGCCTCGATGGACAGCCCGGCGACGCGGATCGCCAGCCCCAGATCATCGGGCCGCACGCCGAGCGCAGCGCGGAGCTCGCGCAACCGCCGCGCCCCCGCATCGAGCGGGGCGATCGACAGGCGCTCCAACACGACGGCGTCGTCGCGCGGCACGAATGGCTCGGCGCCGGCGCGCGGCGCACCGCACAGCGCTGCCGCCACCAGCGCGCTGCGCCCGAGGATCGCCAGCCGTCCCATCACCTCTATACGACCGCCGCCGCGCAGTGGATTGCGCGCGCGCCGCGCAATCCACTCGCCGCGCCGCGCCGTAGTGTCAGCAACAGCGATCGAACCACACGCACGCAGTCGCCGCATTGAGCGACAAGAGGAGAGACCGAATGAATCCAATCAACTCGGCAGCGCGACGGCGCCGTGGAGCGCTCGTCCGCTGGGCAGTGGTGCTCGCCTTCCCCGCCGCGCTGATCGCCGGCTGCGGCGACGACGGGAGCGGCGGGCCGCAGGCGACACAACCGCCCGCCACCGCGACTGCGCCACCGCCCAGCGCGACGCCGACACCGGTCAACACCGCCGCACCGACAGCGACGGCGGTCAACACCAGCGCCGGCGCCGCGTGCGAGAAGCTGGCGCGCTGTGGTCAGTGCTTCAGCGATTCGACCGGCCACTGCATCGCGACGGCGGCCTGCGCCCAACGCCTGGCCACCGACGTCGTCCTGTGCATCAACGCCGGGACGGCGTGCGGCGCCGACATGCTCGGCGACTGCCTGTTTCCCGGCTGCGACGGCACCGACGCAAGCGGCGAATGCCAATGAACGCGCGGCACTCCGTTGGCCAGGACCTTCTGACAGCCACAAAAGGAGCATACGACATGCACACGCGAACCTTCCTTCTGCGCATCGCCGCCCTCGGCCTGGCGCTGCTGGCAACCCCGCTCGCGGCCGGCGCCTCCAGCCATCGCGAAGCACTGGCCATCTTGAGCGACCCCTGCGTCGACAACACCGACCTCTACGCCTGGGTGACGCCGGGCACGCACGACAAGCTGTACCTCATCGCCGGCTACGACGGCCTGCACGAACCCGGGCAGGGCAACCAGCAAGCCCGGCTGTGCGAGAACGTGCTCTACGAATTCCACATCGCGCGCGGCACCGGCGTGCTCGACGATGCCGTCACCTACCAGATCCAGTTCTTCTCGACACCGCCCGCGCCACCCGACCCGGCGACGCCGTTCGGCGGCGACGAGCTGCTCATTCAGCTCGGCGGTGTCGTGCAGACCTACAGCGTGACCAAGGTCGAGCACGGCGTCTCCACCGTCATCGGCAACAACCTCCCGGTGGCGCCGCCGAACATCGGCCCGCACACCGACCGCCTCGTCTACGGCCTCGGCACGTTCAAGGGGTACGACGAGAACGATCCGATGAGCCACGAAGAGGGACTCTACGACGACGCGTTCGCGGCCACGTTCATCCAGCCGCTCGGCACGGGCGGCGCCGAGGGCCGTGCCTGGACCGGCACGCGCGACGACGCCTTCTACCTCGACGAGAAGGGCATCTTCGACATCCTCAACCTCGCCAGCCTGCCGGGCGGGCGGCGCTCGCCGGGTGAGGACGTGTTCGCCGGCTTCAACCTCAACGTCATCGCGCTGGAGATTCCGACCACCAAAGTCACTGGCACTGGCGAGCTCCCGGCCCACAACGGCACGCCGGGCGACGACACGTTGCTCGGCGTCTGGGCCTCGGCCAGCCGCCGGCGCGATCGCCGCTACGAGCCCAACGGCGACGTCACCGAGTGCGGCCCGTGGGTACAAGTTGGCCGCGAAGGCCTGCCGCTCGTCAACGCCGGTCTCATCGGGGTCATCGACCAGTCCAAGTTCTTGCGCACCACGCCGCGCACCGACGTGGAGAACTTCGCCACCTACTTCCTCAATCCGGTGCTGGTGCGCGACGCCGAGGCGCTCGGCATCTACCGTGCTCTCGGCGTGTCCGACGCCGCGGTCGCGGACCTGAAGAGCAACCGCGTCGACATTCTGCAGACGATCAACCTCGACAAGATTCCCTGCATCCTGAGCGATCCCGAAGACCCCGCGTCGTGTCAGGTCGTGCATCACGTCCCGATCGAGCCCGGCAAGACCGGTGATGTCCTGCGCCTCGATATCGCCACCGACTCCGCCTTCCCCAACGGCCGCTCGATCCCCGGCGGCTCGGCGCCCAACCGCGAGCAAGCCGACGTCAGCGACGTGTTGATCGGTCTCATCGTGGCGAAGCAGCCGGGCGCGGTTGGCGACAGCGTCGGCGGCAACGACAAGGACTATCTGAGCGAGTTCCCCTGGCTGGCCGCGCCGCACCAGGGCCTCAACGAAGGACATGGGGCGCCGGCGCAGTGAGACGGCGGCCTTACGGCGGGAGTGCCGCGCTCCCGCCGTCGCCAGCGCCGGAAGCCCGGGCGCGGGGTGATAGCCAGAGTGCCAGCAGGCCCGCCGCCACCGCCGCGCCGCAGGTCTGCAGCCAGTCGTCGAGATGGAGCGGCTGCAGGCTGAGCAGTGCGGACACGTGCGGCGTCTGGATGAGGGCAAAGGCGACCAGGACCGTGATGGCGCTGATCCAGCGCGCCGCCGCGGTGCGCAAGCGGCTGAGGCCGCCGACCAGCGCCGCGCTCGACAGGGTGAGCACCGCCAACGCGTGGGCGCGCGCGTGCTCGACCGGGTGGTCGCCGTCGAGCGAATGCAGATAGGCGACGATGATGGCGGCGGTGAGCAGCGTGCCCACCAGCGCGATGCCCAGCCAGTCGCGCCAGGCGAAGAAGTGCCCGCGCACGCCGGCGCGGCACTGCAGACGGCGTTGGTCGGCGCGCTCCTGGAACACCAACATGGCGGACGGATGGATCACCAGCTCGAGCCACACGACGTGGATGGGGAGGTAGAGCAATGGGAAGCCGGCGAACGGAATGATCGCCGCCGTCAGCACCAGCGGCAGGTGCACCATCAGCAGGTACTGGAAGCTGCGGCGCAGGTTGTCGAACAGCTGCTGGCCTTCGCCCACGGCGTGAACGATGGAGCGAAAGTTGTCGTCGAGCAGCACGATGGCGGCTGCCTCGCGCGCGCTGCGCGTGCCGCGCCGCCCCATGGCCACGCCGACCTCGGCGACCTGCAGCGCCGGGACGTCGTTGACGCCGTCGCCCGTCACCGCCACCAGCTCACCGACATCTTGCAGGGCGCGCACCAGCTCCGCCTTCTGCGCCGGCACGGCGCGCGCGACGACATCGAGCCCGCGCAGCTCCGCCTGATCGCGGCGCTCGAGCAGTGCCGCGAGCTCGGCGCCGCTGCAGACCTGCGGCTGCGCCGCGAGCCCGATCTCGCGCGCCACCGCCGCCGCCGTGGCCGGATGGTCGCCGGTCACCATGATCACCCGGATGCCCGCGGCGCAGCACTGCCGCACCGCCTCCGGCACGCCGGCGCGCACCGGATCCTCCAGCGCCAACAATCCCGCCCAGCGGAAGCCGCGGTCGGGCTCGCCGCCCGCCCAATCGTCGTCGAGCTCGCGCCACGCGCAGCCGATCAGCTTGTGGCCCTCGCTGGCGTACGCGAGAAGGCGCTCACTCCAAATGCGGCGCGTGGCGTCGTCGAGGTCCGCCATGGCCAGCACGACCTCGCCGGCGCCCTTGGTGACGGCGACCAGTCCGCGGCCGGGGTCGCGGACAATCGCCGTCTCGCGCTTGCGATCCTCGGTGAAGGGGAACAGCGCCGTCGCGGCGCGCGGCTCGGCCGGCGCGCGCCGGCAGATCGCCGCGTCGAGCGGATCGCCGCTGGCGGCGCGTGAGGCGCGTCGCGCCAGCTCGAGCAATTGCGCCTCGCTCACGCCATCGGCCGGCAACAGGTGGGTGAGCGCCAGCCGCCCCTCGGTGATGGTGCCGGTCTTGTCCGAGCAGATGCAGGTGATGCGTCCGATGTTCTCCACCGACACGGCGCGGCGCACCAGCGCCTTGCGCTGCGCCAGGCGGTAGACGCCGACGCCGAGAAACAGCGTGAAGACGACCGGGAACTCCTCCGGCAGGGCGGCAACCGCCAGCGTCGCACCGCTGACCAGCGCATCGAGCCAGCCCCATCCCTGCTGCAGGCGCACGTAGACCAGGGCCAGGCAGACCGCGGCGGCGCCGATCACCAGACCGCGCACCAGGTTGCCGATGGCGTCTTGCAGCGGCGTGCGCTGGCGTTTGCCGGCCAGGGTCGAGCGGACGATCTCGCCGTACGCCGTTTCGGCGCCCGTGCACAGCACGCGCAGGCGCGCCTCGCCGGCCAACAGCCGCGTCCCGGCCGAGGCCCAGTTGAGATCGCTCAGCTCGAGCGCGGCGTCGCCACTCCACGCCTGCTTTTGCACCGGGTACGATTCGCCCGTCAACGACGACTCGTCGACCTGCACGCCGCTGCCGTCGAGAATGAGTCCATCGGCCGGCACCCACTCGCCCGTCCGCAGCCGCACGAGATCGCCCGGCACCAGCTCGGCCGCGGCGACCTCCACCACCGCCCCGTCGCGTTCGACCGTCGCGCGGCTGGCCAGTCGAGCGCTCAAGCTCTCGGTCGAAGCGGCCGTGCGATAGTGCAGCAGCGCGTCCATGCCGATCAACGGCAGCAGCGCGACGACCAGGACCACCGCTTCGGCTCGCTGGCCGAGCGCGAAGTAGGCACCACCGGTGCCGGCCAGGAACCACAGCATCGGATCGCGCGCCGTCTCGCGCAGCAGATGCCACCACGACCGCCGGTGCGTCTCGACGATGTCGTTGCGTCCGTATCGGCTGCGGCGGCGCTCGACCTCGACACTGGAAAGGCCGCTGCCGGGATCGATTCCCGTGAGGCGATCGAGCGTCGCGAGTCGTGTCGTCATGGGCGCCGGCTGGTCACCATGCCAGAGCGCGCTTGGCCACACCACCGGTCGAGACGCGCTTGACGCCGCGAGTGATATCCTGGAAAGAGCACCGGAATGCCCGCCTGCCGCCCGCCGCTTCGCTGTGCGAGACAGATCCTCCTGCTCCTGGCCGTCTCTGTCTCCCTCGGGGCCTCCGGCGCTGGGGCGCAATGCGCGGGAGACTGCAACGGCGACGGAGCGGTCTCGATCGACGAGCTGGTCACCGGCGTCTCGATCTCGCTCGATGCGCGCAAGCTGACGCGCTGCCGACTGTTCGATCGCGACCGCAACGGCCGCGTCTCGGTCGATGAGCTCATCAGCGCCGTGAACACCGCCCTCGTTGACTGCTCGAGCCGGCGCACGCTACAGGGCGACGAGGCGGTGCGCGCTTCGACGCGCGTCGTCGTCTCGACGATTCAGTCGTTCACACTCCTCGACTTCGGATTTCTCGCCCCGGGCAGCGGGGCCGGCGCCCTCGCGAACGGGACCCCGCAGCCACGCCAACTCGCGCGCGTCGTCTCGGGTGCATCGCCCCTTACCTGTCCGGGCGCAGGTGAAGGAGGTGCGCGGACCGAAGACTGCAGCGATGGCGGCACGCGCCGCGTCGCCTGCAATCGTGACGCGGACAGCTGCGAGGTCAGCGTCAGCTATTCGAACTGTCGGACCGACGCGCCGGGCACGAGGACGTTTCTGCAAGGGACGATCGTCGAGACGGTAGCGGACCCGCTTTTCTGTGAGCAGCCGAACGGCACGCCCAACGCGAACACCACGGTCGAGCTCCACAACTTCGTCGAGACAGTAAGAGACGGAGACGGAGTCCGGGTGCTGGCGCGCCGGACCATGAATCTGACCGATCGCTTCGAGGTCCGCCCCGCCGGCTGTGCCGCGACGGGCCGCGACGGGGTGGAGACCATCGACGGCACCCTGCGCCTCGAGTGCGACCCCGAGCGCGCCGGGACGCTCTGTGTGCCCGGCATCGTCGACACCAAGCTCACGAGCCGCGGGCTGCGCCTGACCCGCACATCGAGCGGCGAGCCCTGCGCGCTCACCATCCTGGCGCAAGGCGCCCTCGGCGTCGTCGATGCGGGAACGGGCGACGATTTCACCCAGACGTTCGCTGATTTCGCGCTCACTACCACGCCCGGTGAGGGCGGCGAGCGGATGCTCACCCAGGACGGACGGATGGACGTCGATTGTCTCGGCGAGATGGACGTCGAGACGCTGCAGGGGCAACCGATTCGCCTGCCCGCCGGCGCGGCATGTCCATCCGGCGGCTGGCTGGAGGTGACCCTGCCCGGAGCGCTGGCCGGGGCAACCGCTGCGCGCGAGCGCGCAGTTGCGGGCGAGGAGCGCGAAGCCGGAGGCGGTGCTGGCAGCGCGGCCGGCGGCTTTCGCGAGTCGTCCTTCCGAGCCGCGGACGGCACGGTATATCAGGTCCTGCAGAACGACCGCGGCGTGCCCGGTCTCGATGCGGAAGACGTCCGGATCACCACCGTTGCCGGCTCGATCGACGCCGTCGGCGGCTGTTCGTTTCCACCCGGTGTGGCCTCGCGACCCGAAGCCGTGGCGGCCGCCAGCACGGGACAGGCGCTGTCGCCTCCGTACATCTCCAAGTCGCGGCTGATCCCGAACGCGACGCCCCCTTGCTTCAACCCGAATGGAGACGGTGGACGCGGAACGGTGTGCATCGGACCCGCATGCCAATTGCCCGATTGCTCCTGCTCGCTCGGCGACTGCAGCGAGTTCACCGTCACAGACGGACGCCCGATCGAGGGCGACTCCGAGGGCATTCACGCCGCCGCGCTGGTCGATCCCCTGCAGGTGCTCGGCGAGCGCTGCGCGGGCTTTCTCGGGCAGACGGCGGCCTATCGCTTCGGCGAGGCCGGGCCGACGACCACGCGGTCGAAATGCGACCCAACGCCGGCCGACGGCTTTACGCTGTCCGGTGCCGGACTGGGATCGAGCGTCGTCTTCGCCTACGAAGCGCCGCCGAACGTGCCCTTCGACGTCGGCGCCGGCGGATTTCTAATCGACACCGACGGCGAGAACCTCGAGGGCTGTGCGGGGGGTGTACTCGACGGCGTGGCGAACAACCGTCCGAAGATCCCGGCGCCGCGCCTGCGCTTCGCCGCGTCGCGTTCAATCTCCTTCGACGTCAACGGCGACGGGGCGATCGAGAAGGCGGTGCCGAGCTGCTTCAGTCCGCTGCTGCCGCTCTGTGCCCCGCTCGGGACGCCGACTCCGGCCCCGCCCGGCCCGCCGCAACCGTGCGATCCCATCGACCTGGGTTCGCCCGCGTTCCTCGACCGCGAAGGAACGACGCGCGGCGCGCCGAACGGTCTGGGCGGCGCCACCTGCGGCGACGGCGGCAACCGGTCGAGGGAGGCGACATACCTGTACCGCGCTCCCACGGCGGGGTTCTACACGATCGAAGCGCTCGAGGCCGAAACCGGGTTCGACACCCTGCTCTACGTGCGCGCCAACGACTGCAACGGCCGCGAGCTCGCGTGCAGCGACGACCGCCTCGGCTCGCCGCAGTCGCAGGTCGGCCTGACCTTGCAGCAGAGCGATTCGGTGCTGATCGTCGTCGATGGCTTTGGCGGTGCAAGCGGCGACCTCCGTCTGCGCATTCGGCGCAGTGACATGCCGCCGACGCCCACGGTCACGCCGACGCCGGGTCCGCTCCCCGGCGTCCCCGATCTCGTCCTGACGCGCGTCGAGGCGCCGGCAAGCGCGACGCTCGGCGACGAGATCGAAGTCTCCGCCACTGTGGCGAACACCGGCCTCGGCGACAGCGGCCGGTTCGGCGTCGACTTCGTGTTCGCCGCCGACGCGGCGCTCGGCAGCGACGTGATCGACTCCGGCTTCGGCTGCGATCAGCCAGCGGGCCTCGCTCAGGAGGGCACCTTCGTCTGCCGCAGGCGCATCGTCGTGCCCGCGTCGCTGCCCGCGGGTGAGCGGTTCATCGGCGCCGTCGTCGACTCGAGAGGACAGGTGTTCGAGAGCAACGAGGGCAACAACCGCCGCATTTCCGAAAGCGGACCGATCGTCCTGCAGCTCAACGGGACGAGCACACCGACACAGACGCCCACTCCCACGCCGACTGCCGAGGGTTCACCGACACTCACGCCGGCGACGCCGCCGACGTCAACCGCGACTCCCAGCCTCACTCGGACCGTCCCCACCGGCACGCCGACGCGTACCCCGTCCCCGAGCGCGACCGCAACCGACACGCCGACCGCGACGCCGACGCCGATCCCCGGCGACGGCCTCTTCGGTGCGGCGAGCACGTTCGCCGCCGGTCGCGCGCCGCGCTTTGTGGCGGTGGCGCATTTTGATCAGGATTCCCACCTCGATCTCGCCGTCGCGAACGCCGAGTCCAACGACGTCTCGATCCTGCTCGGCAGAGGAGACGGCACATTCGGCGACCCGACGCAGGTCACGGCGGGCGCAAAGCCGTGGTCGATCGCCGTCGCGGACTTCGACGGAGACTCCGCGCTCGATCTCGCGATCGCAAACGCCGACGACGACGATGTCTGGATCCGGCTCGGTGGCGGTGACGGGACGTTCGGCCCGCCGCTCGTCGTCGCCACCGGCGCTCGTCCGGTGTCCCTGACAGCCGGTCTGTTCAACGACGACCAGGCCGTCGACCTCGCGGTCGCCGACTTCGACTCCAACGACGTCTCGATCCTGCTTGGCGACGGCGAGGGCTCCTTCACGCCGGCGGCGCACGCCCCGGCGGGGATGTGTCCGTCGTCGATCATCGCCAAGGACTTTGACGACGATGAAGTGCTCGACCTCGCGGTGACGAACTTCGACTCCAACACCGTCTCGATCCTGCGTGGCCAAGGAGACGGCACATTCCAAGCGCCGATGAGCTTCCCCGTTTCCATCGCACCGACGGCCGTCGTCGCCGGGCAGTTCGACGGGAGCCTTCCTCTCGACCTCGCCGTTGCCGGCAGGAGCGAAGTCTCGGTGCTGCTCGGCAACGGCGATGGCACGTTCGGGAACGCCAAGCGCCGTGGTGGTCTAGATCTATTGAGCAACTCCCTGGCCACGGACGACTTCAATCGCGATGCCATGCTCGACGTCGCCGTGGCCAACTTCTTCGGCCAGCTCACCATCTTGTCGGGGCGCGGCAACGGATTATTTGAATTCGAGGCCGCCGACTATGCGGTCGGCACGCGCCCAGTCTTCGTCGCGGCGGCGGACTTCGACGGCGATGTGGACATCGATCTCGCCACGGCAGATTCGGGCACCGATGGAGTGTCCATCCTCCTCAACCTTCCCGCCGGTTCGGTCAGTCCCACGAACACTCCGGAACCCGACCCGACCCCTACCCCGAACACCATCGAGTTCGTCCCCGCGCCGGTGGAGCACGTCAGCACCGAGCGCGCCAGTACGATACTCGTCTTCCCCCGGGTCGTCGCCACCAGCGAGACCGACACGACCGTTCTGATCACCAATTCGTCGAACAGCACCGTGCGGGCGCACTGTTTCTATGTCGACGGGCGTCTCCTCTTCCCGGATCAACCACAGAGCGTGCTCAATCCGCCCTTGTGGCAGGAGACGGACTTCACCATCAGCCTGGTGCGCCAGCAGCCAACCCACTGGGTGGTATCGGAAGGCCGCCGCAAGGATCTCACGGACAGCGCCTGTCGCCCGCAGGACGTGGACTGCCGGGGGGCGGGAATCGACCCCGGCCGCATTCCGCCGGTGGTGCAGGGCTTCACTGGCGAGCTGATCTGTGTCGAGGTCGACGACGCCGGCGCCCCGTTGGCCGGCAACCATCTGACTGGTCGCGCCGAGTTGAAGCACCTGTCGACCGGCGATATGAGCAGCTACAGCGGGTTCGGATTTGTCGCCAACCCCGACTTCTCGTTGGCCAATCCACTCTGTCTCGGCGGCGAAAGCCGCGAGAGTTGCCCGGATGGGCCGGCGCTCGTCGGCTGTCCGGCCGAATGGCTGCTCACCCATGCGGCGGAGGGCGCGCAGGATCCGGTGCTCGGCCCCGGGTCGGTCTCCGAGACGCGGTTGACGGTCGTGCCCTGCAGTGTGGATTTCGAGAATCAGATCCCAGGCAAGACGACGCTGCAGTTCCTCGTCACCAACGAGTTCGAGCAAGTATTCTCCTCCTCGACCTCCGTCGAGTGTTGGGGCGAGTTTGCGCTCGCCGACATCGCGTCCGTCTTCAACCGCGACATGCTCGGGTCGACGCACGCATTGACCAGAGTCCTCCCGGTCGGGCCCTCCGGCGCCCTGATCGTCGGAGAGTCGGGCCGCACGGTCGCTGGCCGCAAAGCCACCGCGGCCTCGAACCTGCAGATGCGCGGCCAACGAGCGACCGGCGACCTGCTGATCCTGCCGGCGGAGTGACGGGCGAAATCATGCGGCGAACCGGGAGAGTCTGCCAGCGGTCTGCAGCAGGGGTGCGAATCGCCACCGCGCTCTTGCTGTCGGTGTTGCACGGCACTCCGTCGCGCGCGCAGATCACGAGCACCGATCAGCCGGCGGCGATCGCCGTGTTTCCTCTGCTGCGCCTGGACTCAGCGCGCGGAGTGGACATGATGCTCCGGCTGACCAACACGAGCGGCGATCCGGTCAGCGCGCACTGCTTCTACGTCAACGAGAACCGCCACTGCACGAATGATTTCTCGGTGTGCGCGGACGACGAAGACTGTAGCGGTGACGCGACCTGCGCGAAGGGCGCCACCGAGACCGACTTCTCCGTTCACCTCACGCCCTATCAGCCGATCGCATGGCGGCTCTCTGATGGGCTATTTTCGTCGGAGTTTCCGCTCGACGGCGTGCAGCGCGTCGGACCCGGCGGCCACTCGAATGCCGGCAGCCGGATTCCGCCCGCCCCCGAGGATCCCTTCGTCGGGTGGATGGAGTGCATCAGCGTCACCACCCAGGGGAGTCCGGTCGAGGCCAACGCGCTCACCGGAGCAGGCGTGCTGTACGAAGCGTTGCCGAGCCGAACCGAAACGGCGGAGTACGGCGCGATCGGAATCCAAGCGGTGGCGGGCGCCGCGAACGGCGACGCGGAGCTGCTGCTCGGAACGGAATACTCCGGCTGCCCGGGGACCATCACCATGAGTCACTTCTTCGATGGCGCGATCGAACCCGCGGCGCGAACCAGCCGCATCGCAACCACGCTCGTGCTGGTCCCTTGTTCGGCCGACTATCTCAGGCAGATCTTCCCTTCAACCGCGATCAGATTCACGGTCTTCAACGAATTCGGCCAGCGCTTTGACGCGTCGATCGTGGAGGAAGGTCAGTTCGTCTCCGCCCTGTCCAAGCTCGATACGGCGTCGCCCGCAACGTCGATCTTCTCGGCTGGTGTCGCCGGCACTCTGACCGGCAAGACGCGATTTCAGTCCACTGCGACCGGAGTGGTCGGCATTGGAATCGAAGAGCACACGGAGCTCGGCAACCCAGCGGAGAAGAGCCGCGCCGTGTTCAAGCTGCAAGCCATCAGCGCCCGCACCGACCGCATCGTCCTACCGTGACGAACCCGCGCCGCAAGTGCGGCGCCCCCTGGTCGGGCCCCGCGGGCAGCCGCGTTCGCGCCCATTTGCTGTGCAGAGCCTAAGAGTTGGACAGCAGAACGGGCCCCCGCACCCTGGCACGCATACTCTGCCCGATGGGGATGACTTTGATGGCGATGGCAGCAGCCTTGCTTATGCCATCGCCTGAAGTCGGAGCCGTGTGTGAAGAAGATCGAAGCGATCATCAAACCGTTCAAGTTGGATGAAGTGAAGGACGCCTTGTCGAAGGCGGGGTTTCACGGCCTGACCGTCAGTGAGGTGAAGGGCTTTGGCCGCCAGAAGGGCCACACGGAGCTCTACCGCGGGGCAGAGTACCAGGTCGACTTTCTGCCCAAGCTGAAAATCGAGTTGCTGGTCGACGACGGCCATGCTGGGCAGGCTGTCGGTGTCATCGTCGGCGCGGCGCGCACTGGGCGGATCGGCGACGGCAAGATCTTCGTCATGCCCGTAGAGGAAGTCATTCGCATTCGTACCGGGGAGCGGGGATCGGACGCCGTCTAAGAGGCGGCTCGCTACCACCATTTCTGGAGAGCTGAGGAGGGATAATGAGGACACGCTTGGTTATCGTCTTGGGAGCCGTTCTCGCACACGCCTGGTTCGGGGGCGTCACGCGGGTCAGCGCGGATGAAGCGCCGACCCTGCCGGCCTATTTCACGAGTACGAGTCCGGACACCGCCAAGCCGCTATGGCCGGATCCGACAGGGGGCGCCGCTGGTGTCTGGGCGACTCCAGCGGGAGACGGCAAGGGCGACAATTCGGCCACCATCACCGCTCCCGAGCTCTACGACCGCATCACTCACAACCTCTACTCCATCAACTTCGTCTGGGTCCTGATCGCCGGCTTTCTGGTGATGTTCATGCAGGCCGGTTTCATGTTGGTCGAGACCGGTCTCTGTCGCGCCAAGAATGCCGGGCACACCTCGGCGATGAACTTCATGGTCTACCCGCTCGGTTGTATCGCCTTCTGGGCGTACGGCTTCGCGCTCGGCTGGGGCAACTGGTGGAACGGCCCAGTGCCCCCGGGCTGGTATGCCTCGCTCGGCCCGGGCCTCGCGCAGCTCAACAGCGGCATCAGCATCGGCGGGTACAATCTGCTCGGCACGAAGGGGTTCTTCCTCGGCCCCGAAGTCGGCGATGTCAGCATCATGGCCCTGTTCTTCTTCATGATGGTCTTCATGGACACCACCGCCACGATTCCGACCGGCTCCATGGCCGAACGGTGGGCGTGGAAGAACTTCTGCATCTTCGCCTTGTGGGTCGCCCTGCCCTACTGCGTCTATGCCAACTGGGTCTGGGGTGGCGGTTTCCTGGCCCAGGGCGGTTTGAACTGGGGTCTGGGTCACGGCGCGGTGGACTTCGCCGGGTCGGGTGTCGTCCACGCCATGGGTGGCGTCATCGCGCTCATCGGCTCGATGATCCTCGGGCCGCGCATTGGCAAGTACGACAAGGGCAAGCCCCAGGCCATGCCCGGTCACGATATCCCGATGGTGGTGTGCGGCACCTTCATCCTGGCCTTCGGCTGGTTCGGCTTCAACCCGGGCTCGACCCTGGCCGGCACCGACCTGCGCATCAGTTTTGTCGTCGTCAACACCATGCTCGCCGGCGTGGCGGCGACGATCACGGCGATGTTGGCGCTGTCGATGAAGGGCTTGAAGCCGGATCCCACCATGCTGTGCAACGGCATGTTGGCCGGATTGGTGGCGATTACCGCACCGTGCGCGTTTGTCGAGCCCTGGGCGGCTGTCGCCATTGGCGCCATCGCCGGCGTGCTGGTCATCTACTCGGTGTTCTTCTTCGAGAAGCTCGGCGTCGACGACCCGGCCGGTGCCATTTCCGTGCACGGCGTCAATGGAAGTTGGGGCGTGATCTCGCTCGGCATCTTCGCGAGCGGCGCATACGGTGCCGGCTGGAACGGCGTCGTGCGGCCCGAATACGTGGAAAAGTACGGCTACGACGGCGTGCGCGGCTTGCTGTACGGCGACGCGTCGCAGTTCGTCATGCAGCTCATCAACATCACCGTCTGTCTGGTCTTTGGCGCCGCCATGGCCTTCGTCTGGTTCAAGATCAGCGATCTCATCACCCCGATGCGAGTCTCCGCCGAGACGGAGCTCGAAGGGCTCGACGGTCCGGAGATGGGGGCGGTCGCCTACCCTGACTTCGCCGTGCACTCCGGCTCGAAATAACGATCGCGGCGTCCTGCAGTCCAGAGGGAGCGCCACCGGGCGCTCCCTCTTTTTTTCGCGCCCTCCGCGGGTGCATTCGCTCGTCGACCCGGTGTAACCTCGGGCCGGGCCGAGACGTGATGCAGTCGAGAGGAGTGCCGATGCCCCCAGCCGCGCCACGCGCGTCCGCCACCCGCCCCGCCGACACGAACCTGGTCTTCGATGCCTGGACCATCGCGCTTGGCCTCTTCGCGCTCAGCAGTCTCGGCAACGGGGTCTGGATGCTCGCCAATCCGCCGCACTGGTACGCCACGCTGCCGGCGGCGGTGCCGGACTTCGGTCCGCTCAACGAGCACTTCGTGCGCGACATCGGCTGTATCTTCTTCCTGCTCGGGGTCGCCCTGGCCGGAGCGGCCGTGGTGCCGGGCTGGCGCGTCGCCGCATGCCTGGCAGCCGCCGGCTTCTACGGCCTGCACGCGTTGGTACACGTCGTCGATACGCTGCGCGGCCTGGTCGGCCCGGAACACTGGCTCATCGACCTGCCCGGCGTCTATGCCCCGGCCGTGGTCCTGATCGCGATGACGATGGTCCTGGCGCGCCGCCGCGCATGACCGCCGCGCGGCTGACGCTGGCCCTGGCGACCGGGTCGTTTCTGTTTGCCGTGCCGTTTCTTCACTTCGGCATACCCGGCGCGGCGCACAGCGATCACGCGCCGCGCCACGGCGGCCAGCTCGGCATGGTCGGCGATCACCACCTCGAAGTCGTCCGCCGCGGCGACACCATCGAGGTCTTCGTCAGCGATGCCTGGCGCCGGCCGCTGACCGCCCGCGGCGGTCGTCTGCGCTTCGACCGTGCCGCGACGCGCCCGCTGCGCGCGGCCGGCGATCACCTGATCGGCCCCGACATCGCCGGCAGCCGCGAGGTCGAAGCACAGGTGACGCTGCCCGACGGCACGGCCCTCGCGCTCAGCTTCGACCTCGACGGAAGCCGCTGAATTCGCGCGGTTGCTCCGCGCCATCCGGCAGGGCAGAGTGCCGCCAACATGACGGAGCATGACTCATCGGACCGATCGGACCGATCGGTCCGATCCGACCGATCTCGGCTCCGCCCCGGTGGCGGCTACCGCGAGCTGCGCTCGTTTCAGGTCGCGACGATCATCTACGATGCGACGGTGGCGTTTTGCGAGCGCTTCGTCGACCGGCGCTCGCGCACCGTCGATCAGATGGTACAGGCCGCGCGCAGCGGCAGACAGAACATCGCCGAGGGCAGCCGCGCCGCGGCCACCTCGAGCCAGACCGAGCTGCGGCTCGTCAACGTCGCCCGCGCGAGCCTCGACGAGCTGCTGCTCGATTACGAAGACTTTCTGCGCCAGCGCGGCCACCGCCAATGGGGGAAAGACGACCCCGAAGCGCGCGCGGTACGCGCGGTGGGAAAGCAAGATCGGACCGATCCGACCGATCGGACCGATCAGTCCGATGCTCGCTACGCCGCATGGCTGCGCCATGCCGACCCGGCCATCGTCGCCAACGCGCTGATCTGCCTCATCCACCAGGCCAACTACCTGCTCGACCAGCAGATCGCTCGGCTCGAGCGCGATTTCATCGCGGCTGGCGGGTACACCGAGCGACTGGCAGCCGCGCGGCTGGAGCAGCGGCGCAAGCAGGATCAGACTGATCCCATTCCGCCTTGCCCGCTATGCGGCAAGGCCATGGTGCTGCGCACCGCCCAGAAGGGGGAGCGCGCCGGCTCACAGTTCTGGGGCTGCTCGGGATATCCCAACTGCAAAGGCACGAGGAGATCCGACGGATCGGACCGATCCGAGCGATCAGTCCGATGACCGCGCCGCGCGTCTTCACCTCCGCGCGCCTCGGGCCGATCGAGCTGCGCAACCGGATCGTCAAGTGCGGCACCAACGAGGGCATGTCGCGTGACAGCCTGGTGACCGATCGGCTGATCGATTGGCATCGCGAGTTTGCCGCCGGCGGCGTCGCGATGACCACCCTCGCCTACTGCTCGGTCACCTCCGACGGCCGCACCTTTCCGCATCAGATCTGGATGCGCGACGAAGCCCGCGCGGGCCTGGCGCGCTTTGCCGCCGCGATGCACGCCGAGGGGGCGCGCGCCGCGATTCAGATCGGGCACGCCGGGTGGTTCGCCAGCCCACATGCGACGCGCACCGCACCGGTCGGCCCCTCGCGCATGTTCAGCCCGCACGCCCAGGCCTTCTCGCGCGCCATGACGGGAGCGGACTTCGAGCGCTTCACGACGGCGTTCGCCACCGCCACACGCCTCGCAAGCGAGGCCGGCTTCGATGCGATCGAAGTGCACGTCGGTCACGGCTATCTGCTGAGCCAGTTCCTCAGTCCGTACAACAACCGCCGCACCGACGAGTGGGGCGGCAGCCTCGAGAACCGCGCCCGCTTCCCGCGCCAGGTGCTGCGCGCCGTGCGCGACGCCGCCGGCGCGCAGACGGCCGTGTACGCCAAGCTCAACATGCAGGACGGCTTTCGCGGCGGCCTCACGCTGGAAGAGGGCATCCAGGTAGCGCGTTGGCTGGAGAGCGACGCCACTGTCGACGCCCTGCAGCTCACCGGCGGGCACACCACGCGGACGCCGTTCTACCTCATGCGCGGCGCGGTGCCGCTGGCCGACATGGCGCGCAACCAGACCACCTGGCTGCGCCGCCTCGCCTTCCGGCTCTTCGGCCGCGCCCTCATCCGCCCCTACGCGTTCGAAGAGGCGTTCTTCCTCCCGCAGGCACGCCGCTTCCGCGCCGCGCTGCGCCTGCCGCTCATGCTGCTCGGCGGCGTCACCCGCCTCGACACCATGGAGCGCGCCATCGCCGACGGCTTCGACTTCATCGCCATGGGCCGCGGCCTCATCCGCGACCCCGACCTGCCCCGCCGCATGGCGGCCGGCGAGCTCACCGCCTCGCGCTGCGTGCCTTGCAACCAGTGCGTGGTCGAGATGGACCGCGGCGGCACGCGCTGCGTGCGGCGCTGACGACTCCCGGCCGGCTGTCGATTGCGCGCGCCGTCGAACGACTATCCGGTGTACGGCGCTGGCCGGCGCCCGACCGACGAGAAGGGAGACCCTATGAAGTACATGTTGCTGATCTACGAGGACGACGCGGATCGCGTCGCACACATGGACGAGCGCATGCCCAACTGCGCGGCGTACGTCGAAGCGATGAAGAAGTCGGGGATCTACGTGGTCGGGGAGCGCCTGCGCGCGGTCGAGTCGACCACCTCCGTGCGTGTGACCGACGGGAAGACGCAGGTGATCGACGGCCCCTACGTCGAGGCCAAGGAGCAGCTCGGCGGCTTCCACGTCATCGATGTGCCCGATCTCGACACCGCGCTGGCGTGGGCGGCGCGCTGCCCGAGCGCCGGGCGCGGCCTCGTCGAGGTCCGCCCGGTCTGGCCCACATGAGTTGACCGGGCTCGGCGTCGACGCGTTTCGTTGCATGCGCTTCGCCGTCGGTCGATCATGGACCGCCCGGAAAGAGCGAGGCCATGCAGGAGAGTGAAGCGATTGCCCGTGCCGCCGCCGAAGCGGCCGTACGCGGGAGTTACGGCAAGCTGGTCGCCATGCTGGCGGCGCGGACGGGCGACGTGGCCGGCGCCGAGGACGCGTTGTCCGACGCGTTCGCGGCCGCGCTCGTCGATTGGCCCGCCAGTGGCGTGCCCGATGCCCCGGAAGCGTGGCTGTTGACCGTGGCACGGCGCAAACAGATCGACGCCGGCCGGCGCCGGCGCATCCGCGTCGACGCCGCCGATCATCTAAAGCTGATGGCCGACGAGATCGAGGCCGCCGCGGCGAGCGCGACGTCGCTGCCGGACGAGCGCCTCGCCCTGATGTTTGCCTGTGCCCACCCCGCGCTCGCTCCGGCCATTCGCGCCCCGCTGATTCTGCAGACCATCCTCGGCTTCGACGCCGCCACCATCGGCTCGGCCTTTCTCGTCTCGCCCGCCACGATGGCGCAGCGCCTGGTGCGCGCCAAGAGCAAGATCCGCGACGCCGGCATTCCGTTCCATGTCCCCGAGCGCGCGGAGCTGGCCGCGCGCCTCGACGCCGTGCTGGAGGCGCTCTACGCCGCCTTCTCCGAGGGCTGGTCCGACCCCGCCGGCACCGAGGCCCGGCGCCGCAACCTCACCGAGGAAGGCATCTGGCTCGGCCGCCTGGTCGCCGCGTTGCTGCCGGAGGAGCCCGAAGCGCTCGGCCTGCTGGCGCTGATGCTCTATGCGCACGCCCGGCGCGACGCCCGGCGCGACGCGCAGGGCGACTACGTGCCGCTCGCCGAGCAGGATCCGACCCGGTGGGACGCGGCGATGATCGCGGAGGCCGAACGCCTGTTGTCGCGCGCCAGCGCCCTGCCCGGAACCGGGCGTTACCAGCTCGAAGCCGCGGTGCAGTCGGCGCATGTCGTGCGCCGGCGCACCGGCCGCTCGGACTGGGCCGCCATCGAGCGCATCTACGACCTCCTGTTGGCGATGACCGGTTCGCCCGTGGTGGCGATCAACCGGGCCATCGCCGTCGCCGAGACGCGCGGCCCCGCCGCCGGCCTGGCAGCGATCGACGCCCTCGCGGATGACGCGCGCCTCGCCACCTATCAGCCCTACTGGGCCGCACGCGCCGGACTGCTGGCGCGCGCCGGCGACATGGCAGCGGCCGACGCCGCCTATGAGCGCGCCATCGGCCTGGAGACCGACGCCGCCGTTCGCCGCTTCCTGCAACGTCGCCGCGCCGCGCTGAACGACCGGGCGTGACCCGGTCTTGATCCTTGCAGGTGAAAGTTTCATACTGATCACATGAAAGCCACTGCGTCAGGCACACGGGTGCTGGTGAGAGCCCACGCCAAAGGGCGGCCGCTGCGCGCCGGCGAGGCGGCGGCGCGAGTCAAGGCGGGCCTGCCCGTGGCCGAGCTCGACGCGCTGCGCGCGCTGCTCGGCTTGACGGTGGACAATCTCGCCGGACGCGTCGGCATCTCGATCGCAACGCTTTCCCGCCGCCGGCAAAGCGGCCAGCCGCTCGACGCGGGGCACAGCGACCGCGTCTTGCGCTTCGCGCGCTTGTTTCGCCTCGCCACCGAGCTGCACGACGGCGACGAGGAAGCCGCGCGCGCCTGGCTGCGCAAGCCCGCCAGCCCGCTCGACGGCGAGACGCCCCTCGACCACGCCGCGACCGAGGCGGGGGCGCGTGAGGTCGAGCAGCTCATCGGCCGCCTGGAGCACGGCGTCTACACCTGATGCCGACGCTGTGGCGGGTCGTGAAGCGCACGCACGCGGCCACCGCCTTCGACGGCAAAGCCGCCCACCGCTACGGCGGGCGCTGGAACTCATCCGGCCGCGGTGCCGTCTACGCCAGCGCCAGCAAATCGCTCGCGGTGCTCGAAGTGCTCGTCCACCTCGATGTCGGCCGCACGCTGCCGCGTCTGGTCGCGTTTACGTTCGAGGTCGACGCCACGCTCGTCGATCGCGTGTCCGACTCCCAATTGCCCCGCCACTGGCGCACGTCGCGCGGCCTGTTGGCGACGCAGCAAATCGGCGACGCCTGGTTGGTCTCTGGCCGCACGCTGGCGCTGGCGGTCCCGAGTGCCATCGTGCCCGAGGAGTTGAACTACCTGCTCAACCCCGCCCACCCGGTATTCGCACGCCTCGAGTTCGGCCGCTCGATTCCGTTTCTCCTCGATCCACGCCTGATGGCGTGACGCCGCGGCGCGTTCCCGGACACGGGGCGTGGATTCTCGCTTCCCGGAAGCGACCCATCCTCTGAGTGGCGACAGCGCTGTAGCCCTTCGCCGCCAGGGCTTTGGCCCGGCGCTTGCGTCTGTGGCCAGGTGCCGGTGCAACGACGCGCCCGCGCACAAACAGTCACAGGAGACTTGTCATGACACGGTCATGGTCCTCGAGCCTTGTCGCGCTCACCGCACTGCTGCTCATCTGCCCGGGCCGCAGCGACGCCACGGCATTCGGCACACTGAGCAACTTCGACGTCGTCAACGACACCCCCGGACCCTGTCACGGCTTCGAGATCGAGCTCGAGGACATGCACACGAGCGACGTGCCGTACACGTTCGGCGGCGATTACCTGCGCTATGGAACACCCGAAGTGCTCGATGTCACCGTCGATCCCTCTCACCCGCGCGTGCTGGTGCGCTACCGCCACTTCAACGGGACGCAGTGGGAGGCCACGCCGGTGGCGCCGCCCAACATCACGCCGGGCGGGCACGACTGCTACGCCAACGGGCCGATCGGCAACTACCTCGACGCCGGCTGCGAGCACTACGGCGTCAGCCTGAGCGCGTCGCCGACACGCACGTCGTACCGCTGGATCGTCGCCGCGGATCCCAGCGACATGAACACGACCTTCAGCGTCGTGCCGCAGACGGTCGATATTCCCGTTCCGGTTTTCAACGTGAATCCGATCCCGATCGCCGGCGGCGGTGGGGTCAACGTGCGCGCCGAAGTGGAGCCGGTGGAGGAGGAGAACCACGCCCAGTTCGGTGAGCCGCAGTGGATGAAGGTCTTCAAGATCGAGAGCGAAATGGACCTCAAGCCCGAGGACCTGAACAAACTCCTGCTCGGCGTCGACGGCGGCATCCTGCCGGGCGAAACCGAGGTCGAGACGGAGTGGAAACTGATCCAGTCGAAGCCGGGCGATGCCGAGGGGGAGAACGAGGACGCCGACGTGAAGGAGGATCCGCTCGACCGCGGCAAGCATTCGGTCATCCGACGCTACGAGTTCTATCACTATACGGGCCCGCACGACCCGGAGAACAACGAGGCGCAGCCCTGCATCAACGACGACTCACCGGTGCCGGCTGACGCGCCGGTGGAGGGATGCAGCGATCTCGGTGACTTCGTCGGGGCGCAGAACGTCGCCGTCGACGTCGACCTGGCAACGACCGACGGCGCGCTGCCGTCAGGCGAGATCGGGGTGTCGTATCCGGGTCTCGCATTGGTCGTCGGCGGCCTGCCCCCGTACACGGTCAGCGTCACCGCCAATGCGGTCCCCGCGGGTCTGATGCTCGACGCGACCACCGGCGTGCTGTCCGGAAAGCCAACGGCGGAAGGCGAGTTCTCGTTCGGGATCGCCGCCGAGGACGCCGCAACCGATTCCGTCCAGGGGACGTTCGACCTCCGCGTCGTACCGGCGGTGGCCATCGAGACCGCGGCGCTGCCGGCCGCCGTGATCGACGAGTGCTACGCGACCACGGTTACCGCGACCGGCGGGCTGCCACCCTACACCTGGGAAGACATCCACCGCGACCTGCCCTCCTGGGCGGACACCAACGACAACAGCGACGTCTCCGGCTGCCCGCGCCAGCACGATGAGGGCGTGACCGCCGTCACCTTCACGGTCACCGACAGCCTCGGCGGGACGAGCTCGAAGACCCTCAATCTGAGTGTCGCAGCCGGCCCAACCACGACGCCGGCGGAACCCTCGGCGACGCCGACACCTACGGTCACCCCGACCGCGACCCCGACCATGACCCCGGGCCTCTGCCTCGGCAGCTGCAACGGCGACACGTTGGTCTCGATCGACGAGCTGATCACGCTGGTCGACATCGCGCTCGCCACGTTGCCGCAGTCGGCCTGTGCGCAGGGCCTTCCGGCCGGTGCGACGGTCGATATCGTCATGCTCGTCCACGCGGTCGACAACGCGATCAGCGGGTGCACGGCGCCATAGCCCTCGACGCCCCCTCTTCTCCCGCCCGCATGCCGAGCCGGCGATAGGTCTCGCAGGCCTCCTGCAAGAGGCGCGCGGCATGGCTGCGGTCGGCGGGGCGGGAGCGGGCGAGCAGCATCTCCGCGTACTGTGCCTGCGTGTGCGCGACGAATTGCGGCGCGCCGAGCCGGCCGTTCGCTTGCAGCGCTTGCTCGAAGTGGCGGCGCGCCTGGTCCCATCGACCCAGGCTCGCGCTCAGGCGTCCGAGGACGCGGCCCACACTCCCGTTGCACGCCGCGCCCGGCGCCAGGGTGACGTTGGACGACGCGAACGGCGCCAGCAAGTCATAGAGCACCGCGGCGTGCGTTCGGTCGCGCAGGATCACGCACACGTCGGCGAGCCCCGCCATGTTGGCGAGCCAGAACGCGTCGCGTGCCAGAATGGTGAATCCGTTTGCCGCCAGCCGATCGAGCTGGGCGCGGGCACCATCTTCGTCGCCGCTCTCGGCGCAGGCGACCGCGAGGGCGGCGCCCCAGCCGGGAATCTTCGGGTACAGGTCGATGAAGCCGCGGATCGCCGGGATCAACTCCGCCAGGCGGCCTTGCTCGCGGCGCAGGGCAAAGGTTTGGATGCCGAGAATCTGCATCACGTTTTGATTCTGCGCCCGTTGACCGACCGCGGCCGCGACCTGCGCCAACCGTTCGCATTCGTCGAAACGGCCGGCGAGAAAGGCGCGCAGGGCGTGGAACGTGTCGACGTACCATCGGTAGTAGGGTTGGCCCAGGCGGCCGGCGAGCTCCTCGCAAAAGCGCAGCTCGCGCTCCATCGGCTCGACCGATCCCTCTTCCAAGAGGTCCATGAAGCGGAACCGATGCGCGTGGAAGCTCATCTCCGCATCGCCGGCGCGCTCGGCCAGGCGCACCATCTGCGTCGCCGCCTTCAAACGACTGTCGAGGCTCTCGGGTCCCCAGATCGCCCAGTGCCGGCTGTACAGGGCGGCGAGCTGCGCGCCGGGATCCCTGGCGCGGCGGCTCGCATTGACGGCTTGCAGGCTGAGGGTCTCGCGGCGCTGATCGGATCCTTCGAGGTGGTAGAGAGCCACGGCCAGGCGTGCCTGGGCGCGCGCGCGCAAACCACCCTCGCCTTCGCCCAGGCCGGCAATCGCCGCTTCGAGCAGCTCGACGAGCTCGCGATCGTACACGCCCATCTCGAAGCCGCGGAATGCATCGCCATAGCTGAGCGCGGCGCGCGCCAGCAGCTCCGCCGAGCCGAGCGAGCGCGCCAGCGCCGCCGCTTCGCGCACCACCGGGCGGGCGCGCGCCGCATCGTTGGCCTGCCAGCGGCTCCATCCCAGCGCCAGGAGCAGCTCGCAGCGCTGCTCGTCGCTGCGCCCGGCGGCTGCGAGCACGCACAGGGCCTGTTCGTAGTGCGCACTGGCCTCCTCGTAGGCCATCTGCGCCGTGGCCTGCGCCGCCGCCGCGACGCAATACTCGACCGCTTTGTCGCTGTGCGCCTCTCCCGCGTTGGCGAAGTGATGTGCCAGCTCCGCTTGTCGGGCCGGCGCGCGGCCGGCCATCTCCTCGATCGACTCGGCGACGAGACCGTGGAGCTGCACCTGTCGGCTGGCGCCCAGGGCGTCGTAGACGACCTCGCGCACCAGCGAGTGCACGAACCGGTACCGGCGCAGGCGCACCAGATCTGCCGCACCGTTGATCGCTTCGATCAAGCGCACGGCGACCGCTTCGTCGATGGCGCGCAGGACCAGGTCGCGCACGGGCGTGCCGGCGCGCTCGGCCTGCAGGACCGCCGCGAGCAGGGGGACGTCGAACTCGCGTCCGATCACCGCCGCGGCATCGAGCGCCGTGGCGCAGGCGGCCGAGACGGACCCCAACCGCGCGGTGATCGCTTCGCGCACCGTGGGAGGGATGGCGAGCTTGCCGCCGGGCGTCTCGAGCTGCGCGGTCGCGGCGAGCAGGCGGACCAGCTCGGTGACGAAGAACGGATTGCCGTCCGTCTCGCGGTGGATGGAGGCCACCACCGAGTCGGGCGGATCGGTGCCGGTGGCGCCGCGCACGAAGGCGCCGACTTCCGCGGCGCTCAAACCGGTCAGCGCCAGGCGCCGACACGCCTCGACCCGCGCCAGGTTGCCCAGCGTTTGCAGGAGCGGGTGATCGCGGCCCAGCACCAGATCGCGGTGCGTGCCGATCACCAGCAGCCGGCTGTGGGCGATCTCGCGGGCGACGAACTGGAGCAGCAACAACGACGAGAAGTCGGCCCAGTGTAGATCGTCGAGGACCAGCACGACCGGGGCGCGCAGCGCGGCGCGGGCGAGAAAACGCGCCACGCTGTCGAAGAGCCGAAAGCGCGCGCGTTCGGGGTCCATGCTCGGCAGCGGCGGCAAGCTCGGGAACCGCGCGTGGATCTCTGGAACCAGCGTAGCGACGTCAGCGGCCGCGTCGCCCAGGGCGGTGCGCAGATCGCGCTCGGCTTCGGTGCGCACGAACGAATCCAGCGCTTCCATCCAGGGCGAGAAAGCCGGCGCGCCCTCGCCTTCGTAGCAGCGCCCGGTGAGGATGCGCAGGCCGCGCCGCGCCGCCTGATCGGTGAGCTCGTCCACCAGACGGGTCTTGCCGATTCCAGGCTCGCCCGAGAGCAGATACAAGCTTCCGCGCCCCGCGCTGGCGCCGTCGGCGGCGGCCAGCAGCTCGGCGAGCTCCGGTTCGCGACCGACGAACAGCGAACTGGCAATCGGACGCACCGGACGGGACGAGGCAAGTGGGGCCGCGTCGTCGTCGCGGCGGACCACGTTGCCGACAAAGCGAAAGCCGCGGCCGTGCACGGTGCGGATGAAGCGCTGATGGCGCCCGTCGTCGGCGATCGCCTTACGCGCCGCACGCACAGCGTAGCTGAGCGCCGCGTCGCTGACGAACTGCTTCGGCCACAGGGTGGCAAAGATCTCGTCGCGGGTGACGACGCGCTCGGCGTTGAGGACCAGATGCGACAGCAGGTCGAACACCTTGGGCTCGAGGGCCACGCGCTGCCCCGAGCGGCGCAGCTCGAACAGCTCCGCATCCACCTCGAACTCGCCAAATGCGCAGATCACCGGCCCTCGCCTCGTGCGCTCGCACCAAAGTCATGGGCACCCTACCCCGCTTGTGACTTTTAAACCAACCGACAATCGCGCCTGGCGCCGGTCGGTTCATGGCAGCCGATCCTTGAAAATCTTGGCGAGATTGACCACTGCCGGCGCAGGGAATTCGGCCTGCCAGCATTCCGGACCGCTGTCCGGGCTCTTGACCAGTTGGACGGTCACCAGGCTGCCGAGCGGAATGGGCAACACGGGGGCCAGGTTCGCCCCCTTGCCGACGACCATGATCTTGGCTTTGCCGTCGCCCGGCTTGAGGTTGGCCTTGACGATCCCCGCGCTGCTGCCGGTGGGATTCGCATAGGCGAAGCCCTGGCCGACCTCCTTCCAGCACGGCATACCAGCGCAGAGCCCGCTCGCCGCGATGGTCGGGTTCATGACCAGGGCGCCGTCGGCGTAGACGCACAGGGCGTAGCTGGTCGAATCGGTTGGCGATCCGAGCTGCCCGGCCAACGCGGTGCCCTTGAGCCAGAGCCAACGGAACCCGCGCTTGGCCGGGTTTCCCTTGTCTTTGACGATGAGCTTTGCCTTTCCGGGTACGGCGCAGCCGCTCACTGGCGCAGTGGCGCATGCCGCGACGTTCGGGGTCGCGGTTGGGCTCGGCGTGTCGGTCGGCGATGGCGAAGGGGTGTCCGTCGCCATCGCGGTGGGCGTATAGGTCGGCGTCGCCGACGGCGTTTCGGTCGGGGTCGCGGTATCGGTCGGGGTCGCCGTCGGCGTCTCGGTGGGCGTCGCAGTATCGGTCGGGGTCGCCGTCGGCGTCTCGGTAGGCGTCGGCGTTACGGTCGGCGTCGCGGTATCGGTCGGGGTCGCCGTCGGCGTCTCGGTGGGCGACGCAGTGTGGGTCGGGGTCGCCGTCGGCGGGTCGGGGGGTGTCGGCGTTTCGGTCGGCGTCGCGGTGTCGGTCGGCGTCGCCGTCGGTGTATCGGTCGGTGTCGGCGTGTCGGTGGGTGTCGCAGTGTCGGTCGGCGTCGCCGTCGGCGTCGCGGTATCGGTCGGTGTCGTTGTGGGCGTGTTGGTGAACGTCGGCGTGCTGGTCGGCGTCGCCGTCGGCGTGTTGGTGAACGTCGGCGTGCTGGTCGGCGTCGCCGTCGGTGTGTTGGTGAACGTCGGCGTGCTGGTCGGCGTCGCCGTCGGTGTGTTGGTGAACGTCGGCGTGTTGGTCGGCGTCGCCGTC
>CAYVUV010000030.1:0-45987 GCA_964455095.1 uncultured Binatia bacterium (SeqCode) | reverse complement strand
CTGCCGTACACGGAAGAGGCGCTGGCGCACGTGGTCGAGCGCGTGCAGCGCGTGCAGGATGCCCTCGGACGCCGCATCCTGCTCGAGAACGTCTCCAGTTATCTCACCTTCTGCGATTCGGCGCTGACCGAGTGGGAGTTCCTCACCGCCGTCGCCGAAGGCGCCGATTGCGGCATCCTGCTCGACGTCAACAATATCTTCGTCAGCGCCTTCAACCACGGCTTCGACGCGCGCGAGTACATCTCCTCCATCCCGCCCGCCCGCGTCGGACAGTTTCACCTCGCCGGCCACTCCGATCACGGCACGCATCTGCTCGACACGCACGACCACCCGGTGCGCGACGAGGTCTGGGAGCTCTACGCCCTGGCGGTGCGCCGCTTCGGCTCGCTCTCGACGCTCATCGAGTGGGACGATCACATCCCCGCATTTGATCAGCTGCACGCCGAAGCGCGGCGCGCGGCCGCCATAGCCGCGTCCGTTCAAATCGATGCCCGCACTGGCGGAAGTTCAACGCCTGCTCTGGCGGCTGATCACCGCGCCTGAGGGCGTCGCCCCGGCGCTCGCGGCCGACGGCGACGGAGCCGAGCTGCGCGCGGCGCTGCAGCGCGCGGTGCGCGGCGACGCGCGCCTGGACGAGGCGGCGCATGTCGACATCTACGCCAACATGTACTTCTACCGGCTGCTGGACGTCATCAAAGACGACTACCCGGCAATGGTCGCGGTGGTGGGCGAGGGGGCGTTTCACAACCTGATCACGGACTACGTCCTGGCCCACCCGCCGACGCATTTCTCCCTGCGCTACGCCGGTGCGCGGCTGCCGGCGTTCGCGGCCGCGCATGCGCTCGGCCAGAGCGTTCCGTACCTGGCCGACCTCGCCGCGTTCGAGTGGGCGTTGACCGAGGCGTTCGACGCCCCGGACGCGGCGCCGCTGGCGGCCCCGGATCTCGCCGCTGTCGCGCCCGAGCAGTGGGCAGGCCTGTGCCTGCGACCGCACGGCTCCGTTCGGTTGCTGCGCGCCAGCTGGCCCGTTCACCGCTTGCGTGCCCTCGTCGATCGCGGGGAACCGGTCCAGGACCTGCCCGCCGACCCGGTAGCCCTCGCCGTGTGGCGCCCGCAGCTGGGGGTGTCGTTCCGCGCCCTGACCGAGCCGGAGTGGTGGCTGCTGACCGCGCTGCGCGACGGCGCCACGTTCGGCGATGCCTGCGCCCTGGTCGAGGAGCGGCTGGGCGAGTCGGAAGCCGCGGCGGCGGTTGCGACGGCACTCGCCGGCTGGGTTTCCGAGGGGTTGCTGGCCCGACTCGAGCCTGTTCCGGCCTGAGTTCGTGCTGTCAGCCCCGTCGGTCCGGCCCCCCGGCTAGATTACTATATTGTAACGTGGCATTTGCCATGCAAAATTCCCTTGCATTTCTTATGGCAAATGCATTTGACTGTTACACGGCGGGTCGCGCGTGAATTGCGGCTTATGTCAAGCGAGCGCGACACACTTTCAAGTGCGCCGAACGCGCTGCAGGCAACGTTTCTTGTGGGAGAGAAAGCTGAATGAAGACCGGTAGATACGGGATCTCGCCGAGTGGGTTTGCAGGTCGCATCAAGGCGCGCCGATTTGTTGCGCTGAGCCTCGTGCTTCTCGCCGCCTCATTGCCGAGCGGTCAGGCGGCGGCCCAACTCGCCGGGCAGCACTGCGATGCCGACATCGTGCTGATGTTGGATCGCACCGGGAGTATGTCGAGCGCCGATCTAACCAGTGAGCGAACGGCGGCGAAGGCCTTTTTGACCACGTTTGCGACCGCCTCGACCCCTCCCAAGATCAGCATCGGGGCCTTTGGAGACAATACGAACGGCGGAACGGAAGCCTTCATCGAAGCGGCGCTGACCAAGACGTTGAGCCCGGCGCCCTACGGCGACGACGATGCTGGCGACGACTCCGACAATGACCTGTACGACGCCGTCGAGAACGTCACGGCGACGAACAGTGGGGTGGGTACCAGTGTCCGGGACGCCCTTTCGGTCGCGAACACCGAGTTGACGGCGAACGGTACCGCCAGCAACCGCGTCATCGTCCTCGTCTCGGACGGCGATCCCTCGGAACCAACCAATGCCTCGACCGGACGCGAGCAGGCGTACCTCACTTCCGACACAATCAAGGTGGCCGGCAGGGAGATCTACACCATCCACTTCGGCGCCAACCCGTCGGGGTTCGGCGGTCCTGAGTTGCTGGCGGCCATTTCGACCGGCACGATTGCGCCGCCCAGTACCGATAGCCACAACACCCACGGCCATCAAAACGGCTCCGACAACGACAAGGCCACGACGGCACTCGAGAACGCCGACGGCGACCACTTCTTCATCGCGCCGGCGGCGGCGGCGATGGAAGCCATTCTCTTGCAGATCGCCGAGGAGTACTGCCAGTCGCTGCCGACGGCGACGCCCACCAACACGGCGACGCGGACGCCGACCAATACGCCGACCAGCACTTCGACCTTGACGCCGACGCGGACGCCGACCGTCACGCCGACGAATACACCGACGAACACCTTTACGGCGACGCGGACCCCGACCAGTACCCCTACGAACACGCCGACGAACACCTCGACGCCGACGCGGACGCCGACCACCACGCCGACGAATACGCCGACGAACACACCGACACACACGCCGACGCGGACGCCGACCGTCACGCCGACGAATACGCCGACGAACACGGAAGCCCCGACGCGGACCCCGACCAATACCCCGACGCACACGCCGACGAACACCAATACGCCGACGCACACGCCGACCAGCACACCGACGAACACGCACACGCCGACGCGGACACCCACCGATACGCCGACGCAGACGCCGACCAATACGCCGACGCAGACGAATACGCCGACGCACACGCCGACCGATACGCCGACGCACACGCCGACCAGCACCTTCACCGACACACCGACTCCCACCGCGACGCCGACGCACACGTTCACGGCGACCCACACGGAGACCCCGACCGCTACACCGACGGCCACCGACACGGCGACGGCGACCGCGACCGCCACCGATACCGCTACCGCCACGCACACCGCGACCGAGACGCCGACGGCGACTGCCACGGACACGGCGACGCCGACCGAGACCCCGACGGCCACGTTCACCGAAACACCCACGGCCACGGAGACGGCCACAGCGACTGAGACGGCGACCGAGACTGCCACGGCCACCGAGACGCCTACCGCGACCGCGACGGCGACGGATACGGCGACGGCTACTGAGACACCGACGCCGACCGGAACGCTGACGCCGACGCCTACCGCCACGGCGACGCCCACCCCATTCTGTGGGGACGGGGAGCTCGATGCGGGAGAGTCTTGCGACGACGGCAATGGGTTCGACGGCGACGGCTGCGAGACCGACTGCACCATCTCGACCGCCTGCAGCGTCAGCTGGGGTGGGACCGAGCGCTTCGTCGGCACCTGCGGCGCGCCGACCTTTGCCGACATTCAGAGTGCCATCGACGCTTCGGCCGACCGCGACATTGTCACGGTTTGTCCGGGAACGTACACGCAGCCGGTGGTGGTGACGCGCGAGCTGTGGCTGCGCTCGGACGGCGGCCCGGCGGTGACCGCCATCGACGTGGCGACCGGCCCGGCCATCGACATTCGGCGCAGTGCCGTGCGCATCGACGGGTTCACGGTGCACGCCGGCACCGGCACGGCGATCACGGCCGATGCGATCTGCCCGGTGGGGCAGTCGAGCTGCGCGACCGCGCAGGGATCGAACGTGGAGATCACCGGCAACATCATCTCCAACAACACGACGGGGGTCGGATGGACGGCGCAGATCGACTGCGCGGCGATCACCGACAACACCATGAGCGGCAATGCCACGTCCCTGGATCTCGGACAGGTCGGCAATCCGCACGCGATCCTGGTGAGCATCGTCAGCAATACGGTCACCGGCGGCGGCACCAGCGGCGCGTCGATCACCCTGGCAGCCATGGACGCGACCGTGGCGGCCAATACGGTCCAGGGCTCAGCCGGGGCGGGTATCGTCGTCGCGGACATGACGCCGAGCGCCGTCATCGTGGAGAACGAGATCCACAACAACAGCACCGACGGTATCACCATTCGACCCGGCGCCGCCGACGTGCGGGTGCTGAACAACAACATCACGGGCAACGTCATCGCCGGCCTCGGCAACGAATCGGGCGGTACGGTCGACGCGACCCTCAACTGGTGGGGATCGCAGACCGGCCCCAGCGGCGTGTTCACCGGCGTCGGCGACGAGATCGTCAACCGCAGCGGCACCACCGAGTTCATCGAGTTTCTCTGCAAGCCGTTCCCGCAAGGCTTCCCGAGCATCCTCGGGGTGTGCAGCATCGAGACGGCCGAGCTGCGCCAGCTGGTGCCGGGGCGCAGCCCGGATATGGACCCCTTTGGGCGCAACATCGTGTTCGAGTCGAACACCAACCTCGACGTCGATCTGCGCACCGCCGTCGGCAATGCCGACGGCAGCCAGGAAGTGTTCCAGCTCAACCGCCGGCCGCGCAAGAAGTTGGGCGGCGTCTGTCTGGGGGGCCTCGCGCCCTGTGACTTCACCAACGTCGCCTCGTGCCAGCGCTGCGCGGGCCAGAAGGAATGCCCGGGCGACGAGAGCGCCGACCCGATCGTGCTGAACGGCGAATGCGTGCTGGTGACGCAGCTGAGCGACGACCTGGGCACCGGCATCCCGGCGGTGGCGCCGCGCACCACGCGCCAGGGGCTCAAGACCGTCTACGCGACGAAGGGGAATCAGACCCTGGACAATCTCGATGGGTCGACCGAGGTGGTGCGTTTCGACCGCCGCGCCTTCGACAAGTCGCGTCCGGGGATCATGACGGCCCTGACGCACGGGGCGGCGAGCGAGGACTTCGAGGCGCCGGCACCCAGCGTGTCGGGGCGCTACGTGGTGATGGAGTCGACGGGCAACCCGACCGGCGACAACGCCGACGGCAACCGCGAGATCATGGTCTACCAGCCGAAGAAGCAGGAGTGGACCCAGGCGACGGACACGCTGGATCCGGTGGACAATCGGCGGCCGGCGACGACCATTGGCCGGCGGTTCGTGTTCGATTCGACCGGAGATCTGAACAACAACTCGCGCAACCCAGGGGTCAACAACGCGGACGGCAACCGCGAGATTTTCCTGGCCAAGGTGCGGGCTAAGGGCGTGGAAATCACGCAGATCACCAACACCGTGGCGCCGGTGCAGAACTTCAGCGGTGCGACGGATTCGCGCGCCAAGCTGGTGCTGTTCAGCTCGAACGGCAACTTCGACAACAACGAGAACCCGGACGGCAATCCGGAGATCTTCTCGTGGTTCAAGGGGACCTTCGAGCAGGTGACCCACGCCGTCGGGGGCGAGAGCGTAAACCCGTCGGTGAGCACCAACGGCCGCTGGCTGGTGTTCGAGTCGACGGCCGACCTCTTGAACGACGGGGCGACCAACCGGCGTATCTTCCAGTTCGACCGCTTCCGCGGCGTGCTGCTGCAGCTGTCGCGCTCGCGGTTCGGCGAGAACATCGGGCCGCGCACGCGCAAGCGGCGCTACGTGGTCTGGGAGTCGACGGCGAATCTGACCGGCCAGAACCCGCCCAAGTGCCAGGGCGGGACGACCCCCGGCGTGCTGTGCGTCAACAACAGCAGCTGTGGCGGGGGCGGTACCTGCGAGAGCGGCTCGGTCATCTACCTCTTCGACCGCAAACGCGACTGACGTCCAGAGAGCCGTCCAATCCCGCTCGGGGTTGGGCGGCCGCTCTACCCGCAGCATGGGCCGCAGCAACTCTCCGTGCCAGCGGAGTTTTATGCCTTGACATTCTCGCGAGGCAGACGGTAGGTTTTGTTCTGCTGTAGAAGAGGTCGCATCACTAGCCGTGCCGTACGGTGGGGCGGATGCCATGCGGTGGCGGTGGCGCCCGGAATAGAGTGCGAATGCCCGGTCTCTCGGGCAGGCCTCGACGAAACCTTCGGATCACGCGAGGACCCGTTGATATGACCTCACTCGACCCGCCCCGCCGCCGTCCGCCCGCCCGCCGCAGCGTCATCGGCCTCCTGCTGGTGGCGAGCGCGATCTTGGGGCCGGGGCTCTCGGAGGTCTACGCGACGCACGAACGCGCGGCGTCCATCCGGTGGGTGCCGCTCGGCGGGCGGACCATCGAGTTTTCGGTCAAGGGATCCTGGCGGCGCAGCGGCTACGCGACGTGCATCAACCCGAGTGGTCTGACCAGTATTCCCTGTACCGGTTCCGGCGGTGGGCCGGGTATCAATGACGTGATCGCAGAAACCGTCGGGAATACGCGCTTCGACCCGGAGGGTGACGGGTCACCGCTGATCGGTTCGTCCCTGAACGCCTTGCTCTACGTCGTGACGTCGGTGGACGTGGCCAACGACTGGTTGTACGGGGAGGCGCTGGACCCGAATAGCTTGCCGTCCATCGATCCGACCATCACGTACACGTATCCCGGCACGGCGACGACCTTTACCGCTCGCATCGACGACTGCTGCCGCCTGTCGAACACTTCCGGCGGCAACGCGCATATCAACAACCCCGACAAGAACTATCGCATTGAGACGCGCGTCAACGTCGGCGGAACCTTCGCGGGCAATCGCCCCCCCGAAACCAGCATGCCGCCGATCGTGCTGTGCCCGGTCAACGGCATCTGTACCTTCACCATCCCCGCGTCCGATCCGGACAACGACACGCTGTTCTTCCGCTTCTCGACCAGCACCGAAGCGAGCGGGACCGGCGGTTCGTCGGGGTTCGTTCAACCGACATCCGCGACCGCGTCGACGATCAACTCGAGCTCGGGGTTGTTTACATGGAATACGACCGGCGCGGTCCTGGGCTCCGGCTCCGGCGCCAATACCTACTATTCGGCGCAGGTGACGATCGAAGACCGCACGGCCGGCGGGACGGTGAAGAGCAAGATCGCCGTCGATTTCCTCATCCAACTGGTCCAGCAGGTTGGCTCGCCGCCGGCCTTCGACGGCCCGACGCCGGCTTGCGGTTCGACGCTCAACGTCGATTCGAACGACAACCTGACCTTCACGGTGCAGGCGTCCGATATCGACGCGGGTGAGACCGTGACCTTGAACGCGGCGTTGCCGCTCGGCGCGACGATGACTCCGCCGTTGCAAGCCACCGGCAACCCCGTCACCAGCGTCTTCTCGTGGACGCCGACGACGGCCCAAGCGGGGACCTACATCGTCAACTTTTCCGCGACCGATACGGCACAGCTGCAGACCCTGTGCGCGATCACGATCGTTGTCGCGCCCTGCCAACAGCATGCGGACTGCAGCGACGGAAGCCTGTGCACGACCGATACATGTGATCCGGGCAATCCGCTCGGCGACGCCGGCGGCTGCGTGCATACCGCCGTGGTGTGCGATGCCTGTCAGGTGTGCGACCCGTCGATGGGGTGCACCGGCGCCGTGTGCACGGCGACGCCCACGAATACGTCCGAGTTCACGCATACGCCCACCGCGACTCCGACGACCACGCCGACGCTGACCGCAACCCCGACCCCGACGGTCACCAACACACCGGAGCCGTTCTGTGGCGACGGCCATCTCGATCCGAGCGAGGCGTGTGACGACGGCAACCTGTTCAACGGGGACGGATGCGAGGCCGATTGCTCGATCACGACGACCTGCGGCGTGAGCTGGACCGGGGCGGAGCGCTTTGTCGGTGGTTGCGACACGCCGAGCTTTGGCGACATACAGAGTGCCATTGACGCGTCGGCCGATGGAGACATCGTCACGGTCTGTCCAGGCACCTACACGCAGCCCGTCGCCGTGACCCGCGAGATCTGGTTGCGCTCCTGGGCCGGTGCGGCGGGCACGACGGTGGACGTGGCGGCTGGCCCGGCGATCGACATCCGCCGCAGCGCCGTGCGGATCGAGGGCCTGACCATTGCGGCGGACACGGGGGCGGCGATTGCAGCCAACGCCATCTGCCCGCGTGGGCAGCCGGGCTGTGCCAATCCGCGCGGTTCGAACGTGGAGATCGTAGGCAATGTGATCCCATCGAGCCCGATCGGAGTCGGTTGGACGGCGGTGATCGATTGCGTCGCGATTACGGACAATGCGTTGACCGGCAACGGAGTAGCCGTGGCGCTGGGCCAGACTGGCGGGCCGCATGCCATTCTGGTCAGCGTGGTCGGCAACGTCGTGAACGGGGGCGGGAGCAGCGGTGCGGCGGTCCGCCTGGCGGCAATGGCCGCGACCGTGGCGGCCAACACCATACAAGGCTCGTCCGCAGCCGGTGTCGTCCTGGAGGATACGAGTGCGGGGACGGTATTGGTGGAGAACGAGATCCACAACAACGCCACCGATGGCATCACCATTCGACCCGGCGCTGCGACGACGCGGGTGGAGAACAACAACATCACCGGTAACGTCGTCGCCGGCCTCGGCAACGAGTCGGGTGGTACGGTCGACGCAACCTTGAACTGGTGGGGGTCGCAGACCGGTCCGAGTGGCGTGTTCACCGGCGTCGGCGATGAAATCGTCAACCGCAGCGGCACGACGCAGTTCATCGAGTTTCTCTGCAAACCGTTCCCGCAGGGATTCCCGAGCATCCTCGGCATATGCAGCACGGAGACAGCGGAACTGCGTCAGCTGATGCCCGGACGCAGCCCGGATCTCGACCCGTTCGCGCGCTACATCGTGTTCGAGTCCAACGCCAACCTCGACGTCGACACACGCACCGCGCCGGGCAACGCCGACGGCAGCCAGGAGGTGTTCCTGCTCAATCGGCGGCCGCGCAAGCGTCTGGGCGGAGTCTGTCTGGGCGGGATTGCGCCGTGCGACTTCACCAGCATCGGCACCTGCGCGCGCTGCGCGGGGCAGAAGGAGTGTCCCGGCGATCCGTCCGCCGACCCGCTGGTGTTGAACGGCGAGTGCATCCTGGTCACGCAACTGAGCGACGACCAGGGGTCGGGTGCTCCTGCCGTCGGTCCGCGCATCACGCGTCAGGGCCTGAAGACGATGTTCTCGACGACCGGGAATCTGACCTCGGACAACGGCGACGGCTCGAGTGAGGTGGTGCGCTTCGACCGCCGCGCATTCGACAAGTCGCGGTCGGGTGTGATGACGGCGCTCACGCACGGCGGAGCCGGCCAGGACTTCGAAAGTCCGGCGCCCAGCGTGTCCGGGCGCTATGTGGTCATGGAATCGACCGGCGACCCGATCGGACAAAACGCCGACGGCAACCGCGAGATCATGATCTACCAGCCCAAGAAGGACGAGTGGATTCAGGCGACGAACACGGTCGGGGCGGCGGACAACCGGCGCCCGGCGACGACGAGCGGGCGGCGCTTCGTGTTCGACTCGACCGGCGACTTGCACAACAACTCGAACCGACCGGGGATCAACAACGCGGACGGCAACCGCGAGATCTTCCTCGCCAAGGTGCGCTCGCGCGGCGTGGAGATCACGCAGATCACCAATACGGTGGCGCCGGTGCAGAACTTCAGCGGCGCCACCGACTCGCGCTCGAAGCTGGTGCTCTTCAGCTCGAACGGCAACTTCGACAGCAATCTGAACCCGGACGGCAATCCGGAAATCTTCTCGTGGTTCAAAGGCAAGTACGAACAGCTGACCGAGTCGGTTGGCGGCGAGAGCGTCAATCCCTCGGTGAGCACCAATGGGCGCTGGGTCGTGTTCGAGTCGACCGCCGACCTGTTGAACAACGGGGCGACGAATCGGCGCATCTTCCAGTTCGATCGCACCCAGGGCGTGCTGCTTCAGCTCTCGCGTTCGCGCTTCGGCGACAACCAGGGACCCCGCACCCGCAAGCGCCGCTATGTGGTCTGGGAGTCGACGGCCAACCTCACCGGACAGAACCCGCCCAAGTGCCAGGGGGGAACGAATGCGGGCGCGCTGTGTGTGAACAACAGCAGTTGCGGCGGTGGTGGAACCTGCGAGAGCGGTTCCGTCATCTACCTCTTCGATCGCAAACGCGACTGAGCGAAGCCGCGACCCATCCGGCGAGACGTCGGGTCAATCGATCCCGATGGGTAGCCGCCCTGCGAAGAGGGCGGCTGCCCATCGGTCATGCTGGTTGGTGTGGGGTCGTCACAACGGCCCGGCTCTCTCCCCCCGAGCGCCGTGGCCCTTGTTGAAACCTAGCCGACGTGCCCGATCAACGGGGCACTGCCGCTTTCGAAGTCGACCGGGATGGCTGCCTGAGCGGCGAGTCCTTGCATGGCCTTGCGGGCCAGGCGGCTCGGCTCGATGTGCCCGTTCTCCCAGCGGTTGACTGTCGATACCGTCACCCCGATCGCGTGCGCGAACTCCTCTTGCGTCATGCTCAAACGCTGACGCAGAGCCGAGATAACGGTTCCCTGGTTTGTAGTTCTTTCAGCCGACATCATTCGATCCTCCTCTTGCGCCTCGGTGCTGCCTTGCGTTCAGCACGGCACGTGCCAGATGGATCGGCGACATTGTGACACCGAATGCTGCCGGCTCCGGCGCAAATCGGCGCGGCGCAAACTTGCCAGGCGTTACAAAGTGGTACGAAATACCGCGAAAGTGCGCAGGTGGAATCCATGCGGTAGCGAAAGCCGCTACGCAGACTCAGCTGCGGGTGCGCCGTTTCGCAGTCGGTTTGGGCTTACCCCGCGACGGCACGGGTTCGAGCTTTCTCGGCTGGGCCCGTGATGGGCGGGGGCGTGGTCCCCCGGCCGGCTTCGCCAACGCCGGCGCCGGGAGTGGGGTCCGCTGCTCGGCCTGCGAGCGCGGTTGCGCTGCCTTGCCGGGTGATCCGGATGGCTCGAAGCGCTGCATGGCACTTCGGATACCGACCAGAAACCCCTCGGCCTGGGTCTCGACGCGGCGGCGTGTCCGCGCCACCTGCAGGAGGACCCGGTCGCGCAGGGATTGAGCCTTTGGGGGCGACGTTCGGCGCCGCCGTCCAGGTGCCTTGCTGAGTAGCGCGCTGAGATCGCGCTCGAGCGCCTGCAGGTTCTCTCGCAGTTGGAGCAGGGGCTCAACTGGAGAGTCGGACCGGCGACCTTTGCGGGTTGGCATGCGAAGGCGCGACGCTAGTGCAGGATCTGATGAGGGGCAAGCCCAAAAGGCGAGCGGATCGCCTGGGCTTCCGCTTGGTTGACCTACCTGGGACGCCCCGGCATAAGTACGCGACCGCCCTTGGGCGGAGGAGTAACCGGCGCGTAGATGGGTGGGCAGACAGCGCGGATGTTTTGGCGGTTGTTGGTTGCGGGGTGGTTGCTCTTAGCAGCCGCTCAGGGCGTCTTCGCGCTGGATTCGCTACCGGGCGACGCCGATTGCGACGGGTACGTGCTCGAGGCCGACCTGCGCCACCTGCAAAGCGAGCTCGCTGACGGCGACGATATCGCAGTCGCCGATGTGGGCGGCGGAACCGTGGTGAGCTGTTCCGGCGCCGATGCCAATGGTGACGGGCTGGTCACCGCGGCCGATTTGTCCGCTCTGGTTGCGTTCCTGTCCGGTCAAGGGACCGAGGCACTCGCGACCGGACCGGTGATCACGTTCCTTGGCACCGCTGGGGCTGACGGGACCGTCAGCGGCGCGGTCGGCGGGGTCGTACCCACCTTCCAGCATGCGGGGGGCTTGGGCTTTCGCCTGGTCATCGAGGCGATGCGCGGTCCGTCCAATGCGGCCATCGGCCAGCAGCTGTTCAATTCAGATCCGACGGACCCAACGCAGCGGCCGGATCTCGAGGTGCTGATCTCGCGCAATCTCGGCGACGGCAGCCTTGCCGTCTGCGATGTGGGCGGCGTGCCGGGCGCATCTCCACCGGCGTTCTCGTCCGACCAGAGCACGGCCAATGCTTTAAATGATCTGAGCTGTCGGTTCTCTGTTGTCGCCAACGCATCCGCCGCTTGCACGATCAATGAATTCGGCATCCACGGCTTCGTCGATCCGCAGACGCGGCTGCAATACTGTCTGACCGTATCAACCGTCGAGGCATTCCCGCGCGGCGAGACGCTCGTGACCGCGCGCGTGCGCGACGTCGACGGCAACGTCGGCGTGCTGCAGCAGTTCATCGTTCACATCGGCAACGAGCCCATTCCGACGCTCACCATCACCCGGACGCGCACGGTCACGCCCACCCCAACGCGCACCGGCACGGCGACACTGATCCCAACCAGCACCGTGTCGCCGAGCACGACGCCGCGGCCGCCTACCCCGACGCGCAGTGGCACGTCCACGGTCACGGGGACGCGCACCCCATCGCGCACCGCGCCGCCGTCTTCTACGCCCAGTGTCAGTCCGTCCGTCACAGCGACCGCCAGTCGGACCAGCACATTGCCTGTGTCGCCGACGCAGACCTCCTCCCGCACCGCGACGACGTCGCCGACGCGCAGCGCGTCGGTGACGCGCACGCCGACTGGGTTGGCGACCGGTACGGCGACCACGTCTCCCGTGCCGAGCCCCACGCGCACCCGCACGCCGACCGGGCTGGCGACGGGCACCGCGACGGCGTCGCGTCCCCCGAGTGCGACACCCACCCGCACGCCAACCGGACTGGCGACGGCGACTGCGACCGCGTCGCGTTCCGCGACTGCAACGCCCACCCGCACGCCGACCGGGCTGGCCACCGCTACCGTCACCTCTTCGAGTCTCCCCAGTGCGACGCGCACCCGCACGCCGACCGGCCTGGCGACGCCGACCCCCTCCGGCACGCGCCCGCGCACGCAGACGCCGACCGCTTCGATCGAGCCCTCGGTTTCGCCCACGCGGACGCGTTCGGCGTCGCCGACGCGCACGGGGACCGCCGGTCCCACTTCAACGCGCACCCGCACGCCGGACCGAACCTCGACGCGGACCGGCACACCGAGCGTGACCGAAACGCCGAGCCGCACCCCGGCAAATTCGCCAACGCGCAGCGGCACGATCACGCGGACGCCGACGCGAACAGGGACGGCGGACCGCAGCCGCACCCCGACGCAGACCGGATCGCCGACGGCTACCGGCAGCCGCACTCGGACGCCTACCCGGACGACTCCGCCTACCGCGACAGGTACCGTTACCGCCACCGCGACCGGATCGCGCCCGCCCACCGCGACGCGCACGATCACTCCAGAGGTGACGCAGACGCCAACGCGCAGCGGAACCCGGACGCGCACCCGCACACCGACACCGCCGCCCACATCGACGGGGACCATCACCCGCACGCCGACGCGGACCGTGACCGGCACACAGCCGCCCCCGTCGACGGCGACGCTGACGCCGATCTTCTCCGCGACGCGCACCCGCACGGGGACCGCCGCTCCGACGGCAACCCCAACCCGCACCGCGACCAATACGTCGACGCGCACGCCGACCCGCACCGAGACGATCGAGACGACGGCGACGCGCACGCGTACCTCGACCGTGACGCGCACCGTGACGCTCACGCCGACGATCACGCGTTCGGCGACTGCGACGCCGACCGAGACCGCGACACGGACATTGACGGTGACGCGCACGCCCTCCCGCACGGGGACGATCACACAGACCCGGACGGTGACGTTGACGTCGACGCCGTCGCGGACCCGCACGGTGACCAAGACCCCGACGCCGACGCGGCGCCCCGGCGCTGACATCAGCTTCTTCGGCCTGGTCCGCCCCAACGACCGCGTCATCACACCCAACGGGACCACGCCCGAGGGGATCCCTATCTTCGAACGCCCCTTCGGCTACGGTTTCACGGTGGTGGTCGAGGGCAAGCGCGGGCCGAACAATCGGCCGATCGGCACGAGTGCCTTCGACTCCAATCCGTTCGATCCGTCCCAACGGCCGGACCTGCAGATCATCGTCTCCCGCCCGCTCGGCGATGGAAGCTCGCAAGTCTGCGACGATGAGCCGCCCACGATCGGTGGCATTCCCGCTGCGTCCAGCTTCGACGAAACACAGCCAATATCGAACGCCATCAATGACTTCGCCTGCCGATTCGTCGATGGCAGCGGCCAGCCGATCGGGCGCGGCAAGGGCGAGGATGCCTGCACGCAGGGCGACGACGGCAACTACGGCTTCGTCTACGTGGTCCCCCCTCCTCAGGTATCGACCAGCGTCCAGTTCTGCGCTCCCATTGCGCCGCCGTTCGCCTTCCAGATCGGCGACACACTGATCACGGCGCGGTTGCGCGACTCGAACGGCGCGGTCGGTCCGCCGGCCTCGATTGTGGTTCGGGTGTTGGAGTGACGGTCGGTGGTGCTAGCGCGCTGCGCGGCGGCGAAGGATCATCAGCTTGAAGTCAGTGGGGTACTTGCCAAGGAACTCCCCGACCGAGCGTTTGACGTACTGCCGGACCGGCTCGCGCCCGACCGCGCCGCCGTCCCAGGATAGCCCGGATCGCCGCCACTGGCGCTCCGGCCCCAGGCCCATCACCGCCAGCAGCCAGCCGAGCGCCCGGCCGCGAACGATGAGATCGATGGCGCGGCGGTCGAGCGCGACGCCGCTGCGGCGTGCCAGCTCGGCTTGTGGTCCGTAGAAGGCCACTGAGAGCCCGGCGTCCTCCGCCGCGCGCGCCACGACGGAAAAGTCGACCATGAACGTGATGTCGTCGCACCCCGGATTGTCGTAGATCGTGTGCCCGGATCGCGGCGGACCCGCGAAGACACGCCGCGCGGCGGGTGATTCGAGGTGGAAGGCGCGCTTTCCACCGTAGTCGATCCACAGCACTTCGACCTGTCGATAGAGCTGCGCGGTGTTGCGTACCACTCGCTCGATGGTCGGACAGGCGAAATAGCAGGCGTCCCGCCAGGGGCGGCTGAACAGCTCCGGATAGTGGCGGCGGAGAAAGCGCGACAAGGACGGGACCTGTCGGATCGGCAGTACGACTTCCTCGAAGCGCAGGCGCTCGCGGGTCGGTCGGCGCGCCATCATTTTGGCCAGCTCGGCGCGCGGCACCGGGCGCGGCGCTCCGTTGCCCCGCGCGGGAGATAGTTTCGGCACCACGAACACCACCCCCGGTGTCCCGTCCGCCAGGGGGACGACCTTATGGTGCGCGAGGCAGTCGAGAACCTCGTTGGCGATGACGAGGCCGCTCTGCCCGAAGGGTCGCCGCCGCGTTGCGCTCGCGCCGAGATCCGCCTTCGTCCACACGACGCTGTCCGAGAGCGGTCCCAGGGTCTCCCGCTGGCGGGCCAGCAAGGCGGGGCTGCGTTCGACGATGCGATAGCGCAGCGCACCTGCGAAGCGTCGCCACGCGTGCTCGTGTCGGCTGCGTTCCGTGACCCACAGGATCGTGTCCGCACAGAGCTGCCCGTTGCCGGCCCCGAGCTCGCAAATCTCGAAGCGGGAAGGCGCACCGCCGCGGCGCCACGAGCGATAGGCGTACTCGGCGAGCATGCGCCCGAAGAGGGGCGAGAGCGCGAGCGGATAGGTGTCGAAGTGGCCTCCGTCGCCGAAACGGACCGTGCCGGTGCTGTAATACCCCCACACGGGATCGAACAACGCGTCGTCGACGAAATCCCGGTAGGACGGGAAATCGCGCGCGATTCGCACCGCATCGCCGTAGGACGCACTGGCGGACTGGTCGTGGCGCATGGGTCGTGAGGTCGAGTGCGGCGATCCTCGCACAAGCTGCAACGCAGCGGCAAGCGCCCGCACCGCCCGCGCGGGTCGCGAATTCCTCATCACAACCCCGTTTCCTGCCGCCGCCTGCATTGACTGGCGCAACCCCTTCCGATAGCATCGCTCCTGCGGAAGCGGTTCTCTGGCTCATCGTGACAACGCCCCCGATGTTCATGTCGGGAGAGAGCGTCGGCCCTCAGCCGCCAAGTTTACCTGAGCTTGTGCCGCCCGACAGGACAGCTGCACGCAAGGAGGAAGTGCGACATGGCCGAGAAGAAAGCAAAGACAGCTCAGAAGGGCGGCGCCGTTCAGACGCGGCGCGCGTGTCCGAGCTGCGGAGCCGACAGCAAAGTCACGTACTATACCGGATTCGGACAGAAGGGTTTCTTCTGGGTGTGTGAAAAGGCGTGCGGCTATACGGCGCGTACGCGCTAGCAAAACGGAACTGACGAGGAGAGTCGAACGATGGGCCGAGCGCCTAAGAAGAGTAAGGCTGCGGCGAAGGGCAAGAAGGGCTACAGCGTCCTCGATGCGGACGATCGGGCCGAGACGCAAGAAGACAGCGACCTGCCCAAGGACGAGGCGGGACGGCGCAAGATCAAGCGCCAGTACGAGACGCTGCTGGGCATTCGCATCGAGAAGCTGAAGGGACGCATTCTCAATCGGGAGCGGATCAACAAGACGATTGAGGGGGTCTACTTCATCTGCATCGAGTGCAAGAAGGTGTGCCACAACATGGACGACGGGTTGGTCGAAGACCCGAACAACGTCCAGAACACCTGCGGCGCCTGCGCCAAAACCAAAGGGAAGGGCGGCAAGCAAGCCGCTGCTTGACCCGCCGAGGGGATGGGCCTTCCCCCTCGACTGCAAGCAGAACTCACAAGGTCCTCGTCCGTAAGCTCTGCAGCATCGCGCGCATGTCGTCTGGCAGCGGGGCCCGCAGCGCGATCGGTCGTTCGTCGGCCGGATGCAGTAGGCGGAGACGCCGCGCATGCAACATGAGCCGCGGCACCAACACCGTGGATATCCCACGCGGTTGGTAGGTCTCGTCGCCGAGCACGGCGTGGCCGATCGAGGCCAGGTGAACGCGCACCTGGTGGCGCACGCCGGTGCGGATGTCGACCGCGAGCAACGTCGCCACCCCGAAGCGCGCCAGCGGGCGGAAAGCCGAGTGAGCCGGGCGGGCATGCAAGCGGGCGGCCTGGTCCGGGTCCGGGCAGACGCACATCCGCCGCGCGTGTCGCGGGACATGCGCGATCGGCGCCGCGATCGATCCGGCGCTGGCGCAATCGCCGGCGACCAATGCCAGATAGCGCTTGGCAACGCGCCGAGCGCGGAACTGGTTGCGCAGGTGGGCGTGCGCTACCGGCGTTCGCGCCGCCAACAAGACCCCGGACGTGCCAGTGTCCAAACGGTGCACGAGCCCGGCTTCCAGCGGGTTGGAGCTGACGGTCTGGATTCCGGGATGGCGTGCGACGAGAAAGTTGGCGATCGTGTCGCGGTCGCCGGATCGGAGTGCGAGCGACGGCAACCCGGGTGGCTTGTCGAGCGCGATCAGGTCGGCGTCCTCGTAGAGCACGCGCACCAGGAGCTCCGGCTGGGGCGCGAGGTCGCGTTGCGGATGGGGGCGCCCTCCGGCGATCGACACCACGTCGCGCGGGCCGACCAGCCGAGCCTTGGCCGCGCGCCGCCCGTTGACGCGCACGGTTCCTTGCGCAATCAGATCCCGGGTGTGTCGCCGCGACAGACCCGGCACCGCGCTGGTCAGGAAAATATCGAGACGCATGGGCGGCCCGTCCGGGACCACCAGGACTTCCGTGTCGTCGTCCCTTTGCGCCATGCACCCCGCCTCACTGTCCCTTCAGCGTGTATAGAGGAACGACGATGAACCGAGCAATGGATGTAGAACACTGGCGAACGGAGTTCCCCTCGTGCGGGCGCGTGGTGCACATGAATCACGCCGGCATCGCGCCGCTGCCGCGCCGGGTGGCCGCGGCCATTCGCACCTTTGCCGACGAAGGCGAGCTGCTCGACGAGACGACCTATCGCGTCTGGGAGCAACGGGCCGACACGGTGCGCGCGCGCCTGGCGGAGCTCATCGGCGCGGACGCTTCCGAGATCGCCTTCGTGCGCAACACCTCCGAAGGCCTTTCGCTGATCGCCGCGGGGCTGCCGTGGCAGGCGGGAGACAACGTCGTTGCCCTGCAGGACGAGTACCCGTCGAACGTCTACCCGTGGTGGGGCTTGCGCCGCCGCGGGGTCGAGACGCGCATGGTGGCGCGGCCCGATTCGCGCTTTGGCGTCGAGAGCATCGCCCCGCTGATCGACAGTCGCACCCGGGTTCTGACCGTGAGCGCGGTGGATTGGCAGACGGGGTTTCGCGCCGATCTGGCGGCGCTCGGGGCGCTGTGCCGTGAACGCGAAGTGCTGTTCTGCGTCGACGGCATTCAGGCGGTCGGGGCGCTGTGCGTCGATGTCGCCGCCGCCGGCATCGACTTCCTGGCGACCGGCGGCCACAAGTGGCTGCTCGCCCCCGAGGGGTGTGGGGCGCTCTACGTGTCGAAACGCGTGATCGAACGCGTCGAGCCGGTCCTGCTCGGGTGGAAGAACGTCAAGGATGCCGGCCGCTATCTGCCCTATCACTTCGACCTGCGCGACGATGCCGGGCGTCTCGAGGAAGGCACGCCCGCGCAACTCGGTATCCAGGCACTGGGGGCCGCCGTCGATCTCCTGCTCGAGGTCGGCCCGCCGGCAGTCGAGGCCCGCATTCTGGCCTTCACTGCAGAGCTCGCGGAAGGATTGCAAAGCCGAGGGGCGACGATCGTCAGCCCGCAGGGCGAGGCAGAACGCTCCGGCATTTTGACCTTCCGCCTCGGCGATCCCGCGGCGCTGCACGCCGCGCTCACGCGGGCCGGAATCGTCGTCCGCCAGCGTGCCGGCGGCATTCGGTTGGCGCCGCACTTCTACAACTCGCGCGACGATGCGGAGCGGGTGTTTGCCGCCGTGGATGCCTATCGCGGTGCGTGAGGCAGGTTCTCCAGCACCAGACTGCTGATCCGCCGCGATGTCAGCAACGCGAAGTGTCCGACCGCGCGCACGTCGATGTTGAACGCGCCCGGGAAATAGGCGGCGCTCGCCGGTGTGGCCCAGGCATCGAACTCGGAGGCGATTGCCACGCTCTCGACGCGCTCGGGCAGCGGATCGGCGGCCAGACTCTGGAGCAGGGGCGCTCCCGCCCGCGCCGGGCTGAGCGGGGGCCAGCGGAACGCGAGGGCGCTCGACCCTTGATGCGCGGTGCCCAGTGTGACGAGCCGTTGGACACTGACCTCCGGGTGGCGCTGCAGGTAGACGCGCGCCAGCAGCCCCCCGGTGCCGTGCCCGAGCAGCACGAGCGGCGCTTGCGGGGCGGCTTGCCGCAGGCGTTGTACGCAGTCGCTCACCTCGGGAACCGCGGCGTCGAGTTGCTGCAGGCTGGTGCGCCGGCTGCCGAGCACGGCCAACCAGCCGGCGCGGCGCAGCCGGCGACGGAGCAGCCAGAAGCTGCCGACATTGAGCGCGTAGTCCGGCAGCAGCACGACGACGCGAGCCGCCGGGATCGGCATCGGCGTGCGGCGGCGGACGGCCCCACCCGCGCATGCCATGAGCGTGACGAACAGTGCCGCCCATTCGGTGACGAAGGCGATGGATGCGACGGCCGGTGGCAGCGGTTCGGCGCCACAATCGGTGCTCAGACGGGCGGCGCGCCGGCGGTCCAGGTACGCGGCGACATTCAGGATCAGCGGGACGCCGAGCAGCACGGCGGCGACAGTGGTCGGAGCGTTCACGCAGCGGCGCTTAGCGCACTGTTGCGAGCGGCGCAAAGCGGCTTGCTTTTGCGCAGGTGTTCTTCGATCATCCGCGCCCGATGCGACGCGACACTCCGACAACGAAGCGCGCCAACCGCTACGCGGTGATCATGGCGGGCGGCTTCGGCACGCGCTTCTGGCCGCAGAGTCGCCGGCGCATTCCCAAGCAGTTCCTCGCCATCGCCGGCCGGCGCACGATGCTGCAGGAAACCGCGCGCCGCCTGCGCGGGATCGTGCCGGCCGACCACGTCGCGGTGGTCGCCAGCCGCGAGTTTGCCTCGCTCATCCGCGCGCAGCTGCCAGCCTTGCCAGCGGCCAACCTGATCGTCGAGCCGGCGCCGCGCGGGACGGCCGCGTGTCTGGCGCTGGCGGCGGAATGGGTGGCGCGCCGGGATCCGGCGGGGCTGATGGCGGTGTTCCCCGCTGACCACGTGATCACGGAGGAAGCGCGCTTTCACCGCGCGTTGCTGCGCGCCTTTACCACGGCGGAGGCTGAGCGCTGCCTGGTGACGTTCGGCGTGCCGCCGGCATATGCCGAGACTGGATACGGCTACATCGAGGTGGGGAAGCGGGCGACCGGCACGGCGCCGCGCGTGTATTGGGCGCAGCGCTTTCACGAAAAGCCCGATGCCGCGGCGGCGCGCACCTACCTCGCGGCGGGGCGCTATCTCTGGAACTCGGGGATGTTCGTGTGGCGGGTGGACGTCATCCGCGATGCCTTCGCGCGACACGCGCCGGCAATTGCGCGGGTCATGGGCCGTGCGCGCGCCGGCCGCGCCGGGCGCATCTCGGTTCCGGCCCCATCGTATCGACGCTTGCGGGCGGAGCCCGTCGATGTGGCGATCATGGAGCGGGCTGAGCGCGTCGCGGTCGTCGAGGGTGACTTCGGGTGGAGCGACGTCGGCAGCTGGGCGGCGATGAGCGAGCTGTGGGGGACCGATGCGGCGGGCAATGCCTCCCGCGGCACCGCGGTGCTGGTCGATTGCCGCGACACGGTGGTCTACGGAACCAATCGGCTCGTGGCGGTCGTCGGCGGCGACGATCTGATCGTCGTCGACAGCCCGGACGCCGTGCTCGTGTGCCCGAAAAGTCGCGCCCAGGATGTGCGCCGCATCGTCGCGGCCCTCACTCACAGTCGCCACCGCCGGCTGCTATAAGAGAGCCGACGGTCGCGCCGCGGGGTGCGCGGCGCGACGGCGAGCGGAGATGAGATGAGCGAATCGGCCAAGACCCTGTCACCCGCGGCTCCGACCGCGCGCGGAGCTGGCGCGGCGCGGCTCAGCCTGGTCGTGGAATGGTTCTGCCGCTGGGCGTTCGCGTCGGTGCGCATCGCCCCCTCGGCCGTCGAGCACTTGCGGGCGCTCGCCGAGCAGGGGCCGCTCGTCTACATCATGCGTCAGCGCTCGTTGGTCGACTATCTGCTCGTCACCTCCGTGCTCAGTCGCGAGGGGCTGCCGCTGCCGGAGTTCGCCAACGGCGTGTCGCTGTTCTGGGTGCGTCCGCTGCGGCGGGTGGCAGCCGGCGCCTGGCGGCGGCTGCGCTCGATGCAGTGGTTCGGGCGCGAGCTGCGCGAGTTCGAAGATCGCCACCGCTGCCAGCGTCTGGTCAGCGAAGGGCGCCCCGCCCTGATCTTCATGCGCGGGCGGCGCGTGCGACGGCTCGGGAAGCGGCGCCGCACGGTGGCCGGCTTGCGGCCCGGCAGCGACTACCTGCGCGAGATCGTGCACCACCAGTGGATCTCGAACCAACAGGTGTCGCTGGTCCCGGTCGCGGTCATCCGCGGGCGCGGACTGCGCCGCAAGGAGTCACGCCTCGCGACCCTCGTCTACAGCCTGCAAGAGGTGCCGAGCGAGCTGCGGCGGTTGGTGTCGCTGCTGTGGAACCGGCGCGACACCAGCATCAGCGTGGGGGTCGAGGTGCAGCTGCGCGAGTTCACGCGTCAGCACCAACGCGAAGGCGAGGAGCGCACGGTGCGGCGGCTGACGCGCGCGCTGCAGATCTTCCTCTACCGCGAGGAGCGCCTGGTTTCGGGGCCGCTCCTGCTGCCGAAACGGCAGGTGCGCCAGATCGTGCTGCAGGATGACGATGTCACGGCGGTCATCCGCCGGCTGGCGCGCGAGCGCCAGCGGCCGGAGTCGCAGCTATGGCGCAAAGCGGAGCGCTACTTCGATGAAATGGCGGCCAACTTCCACGGCTTCTACTTCTCGATCATCGAGTTCATCTTCAACCGCATCTGGCCGCGGTTGTTTCACGGCCTGGAGTACTCGGGGCTCGACCGCGTCGTCGACTGCATCAAGCAACACCCGGTGGTGCTCGTTCCCTGCCACCGCAGCCACTTCGACTATCTGATCCTGTCGTACGTCTTTCACGCCAACTACCTGAGCCCGCCGCACATCGCTGCGGGCATCAACCTGTCGTTCTGGCCGCTCGGTCCGCTGTTCCGCGGCGCCGGCGCGTACTTCATTCGGCGCAGCTTCGAAGGCAACGAGCTCTACAAGATCGTCTTCCGCAAATACCTGACCTACCTCATCCGCGAGGGGTATACGCAGGAGTTCTTCATCGAAGGCGGCCGCAGTCGCACGGGCAAGATTCTCACGCCCAAGCTCGGCATGCTCTCGGCCATCGTCGACGCGTTCACCAAGGGCGTGCGGCGCGATCTGTACCTCGTCCCGGTATCCATCCACTACGGCCGTGTCGTCGAAGAGGAATCGTACCAGCGCGAGCTCGGCGGCGGGGAAAAGAAGCCGGAATCGCTTTCCGGGCTGCTGCAGGCGCGGCGCGTATTGCGCCAGCGGCATGGGACCGTGTACCTCACGTTTGCCGAGCCGATCTCGCTCAACCAGGCGCTCGGCGAGCGCCGCGAGCGTTTTCAGCACCACGAACCCGAGGTCGAAGAGGAAAAGCGGCGCTTCGTGCAGAAGCTCGGCTTTCGCCTGCTGCGCGAGGTCAACAACGTCGCGGTCGCGGGGGCCACGTCCGTGTCGTCGACGGTGTTGCTCGGCCTGCCGCATCGCGCCTGCCGGCACCGCGAGTTCGTCGGCCGGGCGCAGGCACTGGTCGCTTACTTGCGCGCCCACCAGATTCGCCTCACGGCATCGCTCGAGCGCAACGCCGAGGCCGATTTCCGCGAGAGCTTGGGATTCCTCGAGCACGGGGGCCTGATCCAGCGCATGGGCGGCGAGGACGGCGGCGTCATTCATGTGCCGGGGGAAAAGCGCGCGGCGCTGGACTTCTACAAGAACAACAACATCCATTTCTTCCTGCTGCCGGCGCTGCTGGTCGACGCGCTGTCGCGCGGGCTGCGCGGCGCGGCGCTGCGCGACGACGTGATGTGGTGGCTGGACCTCTTGCGGTGGGAGTTCGCGCTGCCCGAGCGCGACGACATCGCGCGCGAGCTCGATGGGCTGCTCGACTATCTGCGCGGGATTGGCGCCGTGAGCGGGGCGGAGGACGCGGTCTTTCACGCCGACCAACCACTGGCGGCCAGCGTCATGGGCATCCTCGACAACTTCCGCGAGGCGTATTGGATCGCGGCCCAGGTGCTCCTGCAGCTGCCGGACGGTGGGCTCGGGCGCAAGGCGGTCGTCGAGCGGATGCAGAAGCGCTATCGCACCGGCCTGCTGCTCGGCGAAGTGCGCAAGCCCGAGGGCAATTCCTTCGTGACGCTCGGCAACGCGCTCAGCCGATATGCCGAGATCGGTTGCGTGCGGCTGCGCTCCGGCAAGGGGCGCGATCCGATCGTCGAGCCGAGCGCCAGCTTCGACGAGCTCGCCGGGATCGCGGCGCGCATCGCCGCCGCGCGGCCGCAAGTTTAGGTGGTGAATTAGCCGCGTTCCCGGGGCCGATTAGCCAAATTTGCATCAGCCTCTTCGCGGCTTGGTTGACCGTCGGACGGGCGCATGACAGATAAGCGGATACCCCGCCGGGAGCGATTTGACTCGCTTGGGGAATCATACTATGGCCCGTGCCCGCCAACCCTAGTGACCAACGAAAGGCAAACAGAAATCAACACGCAGCACCCGCTGGATCTTCGGGTCGAGGAGCTGACCCAGGAGCTGGCGCAGGCGATCAATGCGGGTGCGGAAGAACGGCGAGAACAATTGCGCGAAATGGCGGTTCATCAGCTGCGAGACCAGGTCACAGTGGTCGAGAGCGGGGCATTGGCGACGGAGCCGGGCCAGGGGTTCAATCCGTTCGGCATTGCGATTCCTCTCGTGCTGGTGGGCGGCGTGCTGCTCATCCTTTTCCCCCCGGTTGGTTTGTTCCTGTTTGCTACCGCAGGGATGATGATGCTGTGGGGGGTGGCCGCCATCCTGTTCTCGCGACGGTGAGCTCGCTTCTCTAGAGGTTCGACGCGATGGCGAAGGAAAAGAAGATATCGGCCGAAGAGCAGGCGGCACTGGACCTGGTGCGCCAGCGCGAGGCCACCGGTGCGGCCCCGGCGGCGGCCGCGCCGAAGGCGAGCCTGTGGTCGCGCCGCGACTTTTTCGGGCGTTTGGGCTGGGGCGGCTTCACGGTCTTCAGCACGATCACGCTGCTGGGCTTCGTGCGCTCGGCCTTCCCGCGCGTGTTGTTCACGCCGCCCTCGACCTTCAAGGCGGGTCTGCCGAGCGACTACACGATCGGTGAGATCAGCGAACGGTTCAAGAAGGAACACCGAGTCTGGATCGTGCGCGAGGCCGACGGGTTCTACGCGCTGTTCGCCAAGTGTACGCATCTCGGCTGCACGCCGCGCTGGCTGAAGATCGAGGAAAAGTTCAAGTGCCCGTGTCATGGCAGTGGCTTCCGCAAGACGGGCATCAACTTCGAGGGACCGGCTCCGCGCCCCCTCGAGCGTTATCGGATGATGCTGGCCGAAGACGGGCAGTTGGTCGTCGACATGGGCGTGAAGTACCGCCAGGAGCGGGGCGATTGGAACAAGCCCGGCGCCTTCCTGCGGATGTAGCGCCGGGCAGGCGACGGAGGACAGGACGCAATCATGAGCATGTGGGACGAAACCAAGCGCCAGATCACCGAGTCCCAGATCTGGCAATCGATCTTCCGTCATGGCTACGATGACACGCCGCGCAACCGCGTGCTCATGGTGTCGGGTAACATCTGGCTCCACCTGCACCCGTCGAAGGTTCGCAAACACGCCATCCGGATGCGCTTCACGTGGTGCATGGGCGGCATCACCTTCCTCATGTTCCTGGTCACGGTGGTGACCGGCGTCTATCTCATGTTCTACTACCGGCCGACGGCGGAATACGCCTACGCCGACATGAAGTACCTCGAGTTCGACATGCCCTTCGGCATGTTCATGCGAAACATGCACCGCTGGGCGGCCCACGGCATGGTGATCGCGGTGTGGCTGCACATGTTCCGCGTCTTCCTGACCGGTTCGTACAAGCCGCCGCGGGAGTTTAACTGGGTGGTCGGTGTGCTGCTTCTGGTGCTCACCATGCTGCTCAGCTTCACCGGCTATCTGCTGCCCTGGGATCAGCTGTCGATCTGGGCCGTCACCGTGGGCTCGAACATGGGCGGGGCCACGCCACTGCTCGGCAACCAGGGCCCGTTTGCCGAGTACCTCGGCGTCAACCCGATCTACGACGCGCGCGCGTTCCTGTTCGGCGGCGGCGAGATCGGCCCGCACACGTTGCTGCGCTTCTACATTCTCCACTGCATCTTCATTCCGCTGGTGGCCAGCCTGTTCATGGCGGTGCACTTCTGGCGCATCCGTCGCGACGGGTTCTCCGGACCGCCGGTGTGACGCGACGAGGTCGAACCATGTCACCGGAGCTGCGCTATACAATTGGGACGCTGATCTTACTGGGGATCGTCATGGTGATCCCCGGCGGCCGCGTGCTGGTGCTGCCGGTGATTTTCGTGCTGGCGATCGTGCTGTGCTACTGGGCGGCCAAGCCGAAGGCCGAGGAGTGAGGGAACATGGCTGAGGCACAGACCAAACCGATCGTGCAGGCCGTCGCCGCCGGGAAGGGCGCGGATGCAAGCGCGCGCAAAGCGGCCGGTCCGACCGACGACAAGGTGCACACCTGGCCACACCTGGTGCGGGCCGAGTTCATCTGCGCCATCCTGGTGACCGTGTTGCTGATCGTCTGGTCGTTGATGGTCGACGCGCCGCTCGAGGAGCCCGCCAACCCGACGCGCACTCCGAACCCGTCGAAGGCGCCCTGGTACTTTCTCGGCCTGCAGGAGATGTTGGTCTTCTTCGACCCGTGGCATGCCGGCGTGGTGCTGCCGAGCTTCATCATCATCGGGCTGATGGTGATTCCGTACATCGACATCAATCCGCACGGCAACGGCTACTACACCTTCGAGTCGCGCAAGCTCGAGCTGCTGACGTTCTTCCTCGGCTTTCACATCCTGTGGATCTCGCTGATCATCATCGGCACCTTCCTGCGCGGTCCGGGTTGGAACTGGTACTGGCCGTGGCAGTTCTGGGATTCCCACAAGGTCGAGGCCATGACCAACATCGACCTGCCGTATCTGTTCGGCTTTCGCGACTACCTCTGGTCGTCCCTGTTCGGTGCGGTGACCGTGATCGGGTACTTCGTGGTCGGGACAATCGGCATGCACTATATGATCGTGCGCTCCAAGGGCCAGGAGTTCATGGCCCGCTGGGGCATGCCGCGTTTCATCACCACCTCGTTCCTGTTCCTCAACCTGCTCGCGGTGGTGATCAAGATGGTCCTGCGGCACGCGTTCAACATCAAGTACGTCTGGGTCACCCCGTGGCTGAACATCTGAGCCGGGCGGGCAGGGGTGATCGAGAGCGATCCGGCAGACCACTCGCATGTTTTTCCTCGCCAAGTTGGTTCAAGCGATCGGTGTCGCCGACGTCGGCTACGCGCTGTTCGTCGGTTTGACCGAGGCAAATGCGATGGGGCGTGAGCTCTATCTGATGATGCTCGGCTTCGGCATCTTCTCGGTCGGGCGGTTGCTCGAGCGACGGGCGTCCGCACAGGGGTAGAAGGTAGAAGGCATGGGGCGTGCGAACCGCAATATCGACGAGGAGCAGAAGTCCTACAGCGCCGTGTTCCTGCTGGCGGTGGGACTGCTGCTCATCGGCGCGATCTGGGCCGTGTGGGACGACAACATCTCGCGCCGTCCCTGGAAGAAGTACCAGGTGGAGTTCTCCGACCTGCAGATGCAACGCGCCCGCGAGGCGATCGACAAGGAAGACGCGAAGCTCGCGGCCGATCCCGACTACGTCGCGGCGACGAAGGAGCTCGCGGCGGCCAAGGAGAGCGTGGCGACGGGCGAGAACGCCCGCGCGCTGGCGAAGCTGCACGCCGAGCGGGCCCCGCTGGCGGTGCGCCTGGCCGAGGAAGATCTCAAGCTGCGCATCGTCAAGAGCAAGATGGAGGAGGCGTGGTACGAGTACGACCATGCCATGCTGACCAAGGCGCCGATCGAGAAGCCGCGCGCGCATCTGGACGCCCTCGAAGCCGAGAAGAAGGAAATCGAGACCGCGTTGCACGAGGCCGAGAGCCGGGTGCAGCAAACCGACAGTGCGATCGCCGAAATCCAGTCCGTCGTGACCGGTCTGGAGGACAAGTTGCGCAAGCTCGGCGCCGAGCGCGAGCGGTTGCAGCAGCGGCTCGACACCATGGTGATCAAGGTCGGTCCGTTGGATTTGCCGACCATTCCGAAGATTCAACAGGTGGTGCTGAACGAGTTCGACCGCAACGCCTACGACCAGCCGGTGGCGCGCGTCGACCGCTGCGTGTCGTGCCACTCCGGGATCGAAAAGACCGGCTTCGAAGACGACCCGAATCCCTTCCGCACCCATCCGCACCGCGATCCGCTGCTGACCAAGCATCCGGCCGACAAGTTCGGCTGCACGCCGTGTCACGGCGGACAGGGGGCGGCGGTCAACTCCGTGGCACAGGCACACGGCGACGTGAAGTTCTGGGAACACAAGCTGCGCCGCGGGCCCATGGTGCAAGCCGGGTGCATCAGCTGTCACGCCGACCTGCGCATGAAAGGCGCCGAGACCATCGCGCGCGGCGAGCAACTCTTCGAGCAACTCGGCTGCATCGGTTGCCATCTGGTGGAAGGCTATGGGGAGTTGCCCCGGGTTGGGCCGTACCTGCGCCGCATCGGAGCGAAGGTCGATCCCGGATGGTTGGTGCGCTGGGTCGAGAACCCGCACAATTTTCGGCCGAGTACCAAAATGCCGAATTTCCTCTTCAACACCGAGCAGGCGACGGCCGTCGCCAGCTATCTGCTCAGCACGTCGAAAGCCGAGAGCGAGGCGTGGGGAACGGAGCACGCGCCGCCCGATGGCGTCGATCCGCACAACGCCGCGCTGGTGACGCGGGGCAAGGAGCTCGCCGACAGTCTGGGATGTCGCGGTTGCCACGGCTTCGCCCCCGGCGAATCGCCGGCGAAGATCGGCGACAGCAAGGATGTGGCGCCCAACCTCTCCAACGTGGCCGAAAAGACCGATGCACGCTGGCTGTACCACTGGCTGAAGAACCCGCGCGACTTCTCGCCCGAATCGCGCATGCCGAGCCTGCGCCTGAGCGACGACGAGGCGGCGGCGCTGGCGTCGTACCTGTTGACCCTCGGCACGCCCGCCCCGGCGGATGCGGCGTTGCAGGCGGCGCTCGCGTCACCCGAGTCGGTGAAACAGGGCGAGGCGCTCGTCCGCAAGTACGGCTGCGCCGGCTGCCACAACATCCCCGGCATGGAAGCCGAGTCGCGCATCGGCGTGGAGCTCTCGACTTTCGGCTCCAAGACGATCGAGGAGCTGTTCTTCGGCAACCACACCGACATTCCCGAGACCTGGTACGACTGGACTTTCCACAAGATCACCGAGCCGCGGACGTATGCGACCGAGCGTATTGAGCAGCTCATGCCGAAATTCGACCTGGCCGAGAGCGATGTCCGCGCCCTGCTGGTGTTCCTCTCCAGCCGTGCCGAGGAGCATACGCCGGCGGACTATCGACCGAAGGATCTCGGGCGCGAGCGCCGCTTGGTGGCGGGGCGCCGGATCGTGGCCAAGTACAACTGCGTCGGCTGTCACGTGATCGAGCAGCAGGGCGGGGCGATCCTCGCCCGCTACGAGCAGACGCCGACGTTCGCGCCGCCGATCTTGAACGGCGAAGGGGCGAAGGTGCAGCCCAACTGGCTGTTTGGCTTCCTCAAGCACCCGGTGCCGCTGCGGCCGTGGCTGAAGTTGCGGATGCCGACGTTCTCGCTTTCGGACGAAGAGACCAACACGTTGATCGACTACTTCCTGGCGCAAGAGGACGTCGTGATTCCGTTCACCTACGTCAACGAGGCGGCGATTCCGATCGCGCATATCGAAGCCGGACGCACGTTGGTATCGCCCGACTACTTCAACTGCTATTCGTGCCACCAGCAAGGCGAGAAGAAGCCCGAAGGACCGCAGGAGGGGTGGGCACCCGACCTGGCGATGGCCAAGCAGCGTTTGAACCCCGACTGGATCGTGCAGTGGTTGCGCAACCCGCAGATGCTGCAGCCGGGGACGAAGATGCCCTCGTTCTACAACTTCGATGACGACCAGCCCGATGGACCCGAGGATGTGCTGGGCGGCAACGACGAAAAGCAGGTCGAAGCATTGCGCGACTACATCATGACGTTGCATCCGGCCAACGCCGCCACCGCGGCGGCGCCGCCGCCGGCCGCTGTCGCGGAGGCGCCCGCGGCGGCCGCTGACGCGGCGGTGGCCAACTGAGACCGGACGCGGATACCATTCAACCGAGCGGCCGAACCAAGGAGGTATGAGATGCGAGCGAGCAAGCTGATGAAGGGTGGCTGGGCACTCTCTGCGCAGCGCACGGCAGTCGCGGTGGCCATGGCCGCAGCAACGGGATGGGCGAGCGTGGCGACGGCGTACGACGCCGGCCCGGTCTCCGGCGGCGGATCGATCAGTGGCGTGGTGAAGTACAAAGGCACGCCTCCCGCCCGGGCGCCGCTCGACGTCAACAAGGACAAGGAAGTCTGCGCGGTGACGCCGAAGCTGTCGCGCGATCTGGTCGTCGCACCCGACGGTGGGATTCAGTACTCCGTCGTGTCGATTGCGAACATCACCAAGGGCAAGGCGTTCGAGGCGACGAAGCCGGTTCTCGATCAGAAGGGCTGCGAGTACGTGCCGCATGTCCTGCTGGTGCAGCCGGGGAACCCGATCGACATCCAGAACTCGGACGGCATCCTGCACAACATTCACACCTACAGCAAGAAGAACCCGCCCGTGAATCGGGCCCAGCCGAAGTTCAAGAAGACCCTGGCGGAGACCTTCAAGGAACCCGAGATGATCAAGCTCACCTGCGATGTGCACGGCTGGATGTCCGGCTGGGCGGTGGTGCAGGACAACCCCTATTTCGCCGTGACCGACGAGAAGGGATCGTTCAAGCTCACCGACGTGCCCGCCGGCGACTACGAGTTGCGCGTCTGGCAGGAGAAGCTCGGCGAGACGACGCAGAAGGTGACCGTGCAGTCGGGCAAGGACACGACCGTCACTTTCGAGCTCAGCGGTCAGTAAGCAGCCGACCCTGATTCGAAGGAGGAAGAGCCCGCATGTTGCCTTGGCTACCCGAGAATGTCTCGACCTACGGGGCGGACATCGACTCGTTGTTTCACCTGATCTTTTGGATCACGTCGATCGTGTTCGTGCTGGTCCAAGTGACACTGGTGGTGTTTCTCGTCCGCTACCGATACCGCCCGGGGCGGCGCGCGGTCTACACACACGGGAACAATACGCTGGAGATCGCCTGGACGATCGCGCCGTCGATCATCCTGATCGTCCTGGCCCTCCTCAGCCGGGCGACGTGGGGCGAGATCCGCGGCCACATGCCGCCAGCCGACTATCAGGTCCAGGTGACAGCCAAGCAGTTCAACTGGGACTTCCTGTACCCCGGCCCGGACGGGAAGTTCGGCACCGAGGACGACCTGACGCTGGAGAACGAGCTGAACGTCCCGGTCGGCAAGGTCATTCGCCTGACCCTCAAGTCGCGCGACGTGATCCACAGCTTCTTCGTACCGGTGCTGCGATTCAAGCAGGACATGTTGCCCGGCCGCGAAATCCCCGGTTGGTTCCAGGCGACCAAGACCGGGCACTATGAAATTCCTTGCGCCGAGCTGTGCGGCTTCGGCCACTCGGGCATGAAGGGATGGTTGACCGTGCACTCGGCCGAGGACTACGCCAAATGGGAAGCGGAGCGTTGGCCGGGTAAGGACACCGGCGCGTGAGGCGGCCGATGATCGCAAGGATCGAAGAGGAGAGCCGGAAATGAGTCACCCCGCCGCCGTCGCCGTGCCGCACGGACACGACGATCACGCGCACGCAGGCTTTGTGCGTACGTACCTGTTCTCGCTCGACCACAAGATGATCGGGAAGCAGTTCCTGCTCATGTCGCTGGTGATGCTGATCCTCGGGGGCATGCTGGCCCTATTGGTGCGCTGGCAACTCGCCTGGCCGGAAACGGCCGTGCCGGGGTTTGGGTGGGTGCCCGAGCCGTACATGTACGAGGGCATCATCCCGCCCGAAATCTACAACATGCTGTTCACCATGCACGCCACGATCATGATCTTCTTCGTGGTCATGCCGATCCTGGTGGGGTGCTTCGGTAACTTCCTCATCCCGCTGATGATCGGGACGCGCGACATGGCATTTCCGGTCCTCAACATGCTGTCGTTCTGGATCGCGGTGATCGCCGCCGGGATCATGCTGAGCGGGTTCTTCGTCGAGGGTGGCCACGCCGCCGCTGGCTGGACGGCGTACGCGCCGCTGTCCGCCAACCCGGTGTATACCGGCGTCGGCACCGGACAGAATCTGTGGATCATCAGTCTGATCGTGCTCGGTATCTCCTCCCTGCTCGGCTCGATCAACTACATCACGACGGTTATCAACATGCGCGCCCCCGGCATGACCTTCTTCCGTCTGCCGCTGGTCATCTGGGCGCTCTTCATCACGGCGACCCTCCTCCTGCTCGCCCTTCCCGTGCTCACCGCAGCGCTGGCGATGCTGCTCTTTGACCGCACGCTGGGGACGCATTTCTTTCTGCCGGATGGCGGCGGCGAGCCGCTGTTGTGGCAGCACATGTTCTGGTTCTTCGGACATCCCGAGGTCTACATTCTCATCCTGCCGGCGATGGGCATCGCCTCGGACATCCTCGCGGTCTTCGCCCGCAAGCCGATCTTCGGCTACCGCGCCATGGCGTACTCGATGATCGGCATCGCCTTCCTCGGCTGGGTCGTGTGGGGGCACCACATGTTCCAGAGCGGGATGAACCCGACCCTGGGGATGGCCTTCATGACGTCGACCATGGTCATCGCCGTGCCGTCGGCCATCAAGACGTTCAACTGGCTGGGGACGCTGTGGGGCGGCAACATCAAGTTCACCGTGCCGATGATGCACGCGCTCGCGTTCGTCTCGATGTTCGTCATCGGCGGGCTGAGCGGCATCTACATGGCCGCCACGCCGGTCGACATCTTCATTCACGACACCTACTTCATCGTCGCCCACATCCACTACGTGGTGTTCGGCGGCAGCATCTTCGGCATCTTCGCCGGCATCCAGTACTGGTTCCCGAAAATGTTCGGGCGCATGATGAACGAGCCGCTCGGGAAGATTCACTTCTGGGGCACGCTGCTGGCCTTCAATGGCACGTTCTTCCCGATGCACATTCTCGGGGTCGGCGGTCACATGCGCCGCATCTACAACCCGACCCAGTACGAGTTCCTGTTGCCCCTGCAACACTGGAACGTGTTCATCACGGTTTCGGCGATCATTCTCGGACTGTTCCAGATCGTGTTCTTCGTGAACTTCTTCTGGAGCCTGTTCCGCGGCAAGAAGGCGGAGCAGAACCCGTGGCACGCCAACACGCTGGAATGGGAGGCGCCGACGCCGCCGCCACACGGCAACTTTCTCCAGATCCCAACCGTCTACCGCGGCCCTTACGAATACAGTGTGCCGGGCATGGCGGAGGACTACTTGCCGCAGGCCAAGCCGCTGGGGCGGGACGCGTTGGCGCACTGACGGCGCAATGAACGTGGCTCCACAAACGGCAGCGGTGGCGCTGTGCCCCGCACGCGGCCGGGCGCTGCGTGATTTCGTCGCCCTGACCAAGCCCCGCGTCGTGGTCATGGTGCTGGTCACGGCGCTGGTCGGGTTCTACCTCGCGTCGTGGGGGCGACCCGACTTCGTCGCGCTGTTTTTCATGCTGCTCGGAACGGCACTGACGGCGGGGGGGACGCTGGCGCTCAATCAATACATCGAGCGCGATCTCGACGCGCGGATGGAGCGCACCCGCGATCGTCCGCTGCCGAGCGGGCGTCTCGCTCCCACCGATGCCCTGGTGTTCGGCGCCGCCATCACGGTGATCGGATTGCTGGTCTTGCTGATTGCCGTCAACCCGTTGAGCGCGTTGGTGACCTCGATGACCGTGGTCGTCTACCTGGGCGCCTACACGCCGATGAAGCAGCGCAGCCCGCTGTGCAGCGTCATCGGCGGCATCCCGGGCGCGTTGCCACCGGTCACCGGGTGGGTCGCGGCTGGCGGCGGACTCGGAGCGGGCGCTTGGACCCTGTTCGCGATTCTCTTCCTCTGGCAGATGCCGCACTCGCTGGCCATCGCCAAGCTCTACGCCGACGACTACGCGCGGGCCGGATTTCGCCTGCTGCCGATCGTCGATCGAGACGGGCACAGCACCGAGCGCCAGATCGTGGCCAACTCCGTCGCCTTGCTCGCGGTCGGGCTCTTGCCGACGCTGCTCGGCATCGCCGGGCCGATCTACTTCGTGTCCGCACTGCTGCTCGGCAGCGGGATGCTGGTGAGCGGGCTCCAACTGGCGCAGGCGCCGAGTGAAGCGATGGCGCGGCGACTGCTGGTGGCGTCGTTGATCTACCTGCCCGTCCTGCTCGCGATCATGGCGGCCGACAAGGTGCGCGTGTGATGGAGCAAGCCCAGCAAGCCCGCGACAATCGCCGCTTGGGTCTCGGTCTGTTCGGGGCGCTGGTGGTCTTCTACGTGATCGTGATCATCGGCATCCTGGTGTTGAACTGATGGCGTCCATCCCGCGCAGTGGGCCGGCGGCTCTCGGCCGCGGTACCTCCTCGGAGGTAGGCCCGGAGCGCTGGAGTCGCGCGCGCGTCCGCCGTCGCGACCCGGCGCCGACGGATCCACCGGTCAGCAGCGCGCGCATTGCCATCGCCATTCTGTTGATGGCGGAGACCATGTTCTTCGCCGGCCTGGTCGGAGCCTATCTCGTCTTCCGGTACGGCCGCGCGATGTGGCCGCCGCCGAATCTCCCACACCTGCCGCTCGCGCTGACGTGGGTGAACACGGTGATTCTCTCAGTCAGTGGCTTGACCATGATTTCGGCTCTGCGCGCCGTGCGCCGCGATGCACACCGCACCGTGCGACGCGCCGTGCTCGCCACGCTGATCCTCGGGACGACCTTCCTGCTGGTGCAGGGATCGGAATGGGTGCGACTGATTCATCACGGCCTGACCTTGTCCTCGGGGTCCTTCGGCGCGACGTTCTATACGCTGATCGGCGCGCACGCCGTGCACGTCGTCGGAGCGATTCTGTGGCTGGCGGTCGTTGCCATCGGCGTCTTCCGGCAGCGCTTTACCGCCGCCTCCCACGTCGCGCTCGAGGTGTGCGGCGTGTATTGGTGCTTCGTGTGTGCCCTGTGGCTGGCGCTCTTCGGATTGGTGTACCAATGAAGCGGATTCCGACTCGACTCCGCATGGGATGGCGGCGCCTCGCGCCGGCGATCGTGGCAGTGGCGCTGGCGGTGACAGCACCCGGCGCGGCCTTCGCGCAAGGCTGCGCGATGTGCGCCACCGCGCTCGGTGGTCCCGAAGACCCGCTCGGCAGGGGGATGTACGTCAGCATCCTGTTCATGGTGTCGATGCCATTTCTTCTGGTCGGATCGGTCGGGGGATGGTTCCTGTTCATGTACCGGCGCGGCCGACCGCACCGGCCCGCACTGCGGGTGATTCGGACGCAAGAGGAGGGGACGTTGTGAGTCAAGCTGCTGCTGCTGTTCACCCCGCGGTGGATCCCGCTGAGTCGCCCCTGACCCCGGAGAGCTGGGCGAAGCTCGGCATGTGGCTCTTCCTCGCCGGCGACGCCATGTCGTTCGGTGGCCTGCTCGCCGCCTACGGCGCGCTGCGGTTCGGCAGTGCCAACTGGCCGCTGCCGTCGACGCATCTGGGCATCGGACTGACCGGCTTCATGACCTTCCTGCTCATCTGCAGCAGCGTCACCATGGTCAAAGGCCTGTCGGCGATTCAGGACGGCGATCGAAACGGCCTGGTCCGCTTTCTCGGGCTCACCATCCTGGGCGGCGTCGCGTTCCTGTCCATGCAGGCGTACGAATGGACACACCTGATCCATGAAGGGTTCCTGCTGACCACCAATCCGTGGGGAGCGGGACAGTTCGGGACGACGTTCTTCATCTTGACCGGGTTCCACGGCTGCCACGTCTTCGCCGGCGTGGTCTATCTGAGTTGCGTGCTGGCGAAGGCGCTGCGCGGTGGCTACACGCCCACCGACTGCAACGGGGTCGAGACCGTGGGGTTGTACTGGCACTTCGTCGACCTGGTCTGGATTCTCGTGTTCACGTTCGTGTACCTGGTCTGATCGCGGCGAGTGGGGGACTGGCATGACGCAAAACGCATCGACACACGCCAACGACCATGCGGCACACCCGAATTACATGATGATTTTCTGGTGGCTGCTGGCCTTGACGATTCTCGAACTGGTGGCCGGTTCGATCCATACCGGGCCGGCATACCCCTACGCCGCCAAGGTCATTCTCCTGGTCGGCATGGCGCTGACCAAAGCGGCGCTGGTGGCGCTGTACTTCATGCACCTGAAGTTCGAGAAGCGGACACTGGGAGTGATCGCCGTGACGCCGCTGATTTTGTGCGCGTTCCTGTTGTTCATGTTGTTCCCCGACGCCGCGTGGCGCTTCTTCTAGGCCGTCATCGCGACCGCGCCGGCGTATGATGTGACGTCGCCGACCGATAGCGGCCCGTCCGCGGATGCGCCGCCGCCGCCGGGCGACGCGGCGACCGCGGCAGTGGCGCGAGTCGTGTGGGCCGGACTGGTCGTCGTCCTGCTCGTAGCCATTGCGGCCGGCGTCTGGTCGCTGACCGGCGGGCGCGCGCCGAGCGAGCTGCCGCGGCTGGGCTCCGTGCCGGACTTCGCGCTCGTCGAACGTTCGGGCGACACCATCTCCCGTTCTGACCTCGCCGGCCGTGTGTGGGTGGCCAACTTCATTTTTACCAGCTGTGGCGGCGTCTGCCCTGCACTGTCGGCGCGCATGGTCCAGCTGCGCAAGGCGCTGGGCGAGCACGGGCTCGAGGTGCAGTCGGTGTCGATCAGCGTCGACCCCACGCGCGACACGCCCGAGGTGCTGCGCGCCTATGCCGAGCGCTATCGCGCCGACGCGCACGGCTGGCTATTCCTCACCGGCGATCGCGCCGCCGTCTACCGGCTGATTGCCGACGGGTTCCACCTCAGCGTGGCAGAGCGGGCACCGGAGGAGGCCGCCGACTCCAACGAGCTCATCACGCACAGCGACCGCTTCGTCCTGGTCGACGGCGCAGGGCAGATCCGCGGTTACTACCACGGCAGCGATGTCGATGTGATCGAGCAGGTCGTGCGCGACGCGGGCCGGTTGGTGTCGCCGCGCTGAGCCGGTGGCGCGCGTCTAGCCGATCTTCGCTGCGGCGCGTTCGAATGCGTGGCGCAGATCGGCGTAGGTCTGTGCCACCGGAAACTGCGGGAAGTCGCGGATGACGTTGTCGGGCGGGCGGAACAGAATGCCGGCATCCGCCTCGGCCAGCATGCTGGTGTCGTTGTATGAATCGCCCGCGGCGATGACGTTGAAGTTGAGCAGCTTGAGCGCCATGACCGCCTTGCGCTTGCCGTCGCGCAAGCGCAGCGAGTAGTCGCAGACCCGCCCCGCCTCGTCGACGACCAGCGAATGGCAGAACAGACACGGGTGGTCGAGCTGCGCCATCAGCGGCGCGGCGAACTCGTAGAAAGTGTCCGAGAGGATGATGACCTGGTGTTCGCTGCGCAGCCAGGCGAGAAACTCGTGCGCTCCATCGAGCGGACCCATACGGCCGATCACCGCCTGGATATCCGGCAGGCGCAAGCCATGGGTGTCGAGGATCGCCAGGCGATCGCGCATCAGCTTGTCGTAGTCGGGTTCGTCGCGCGTGGTCCGGCGCAGCGCGTCGATTCCGGTGGCGGCGGCGACGTTGATCCAGATCTCGGGGACCAGCACTCCTTCGAGGTCGAGGCAGGCGATCATCGCGCCTCGCTAGCGCGTTGCTCGTCCGAGTTCAAGGCGCCGGCGGATCAACGCACGCGGCGCAGCGGCGGTGGCTCAGGATTGACCAGGTAGTCGACGGCCAGCCACAGGCTCTTCGAGTAGCGGAAGGAGAACACCGGAAAGACCCCACAGAAGACGACCCAGATCGGCAACTGAACGCGCAGTGTGAGCGCGGCAAAGTACTCGAGGGCGAAGAAGCCGGAGAGTGCTAATCCGACGGTCAGGGCGTAATTGATGTAGATGGCGCCGATGAAATAGCCGGGCTCGCGCTCGAACTGCATGTGGCATTGCGGGCATTCGTCGTGCATGGCGATCAGGCCGTCGAAGAGCTTGCCCTCGCCGCAGTGGGGGCACCGCAGGCGGAGGGCGTTGGCGAGCGCTTGCCGCACGCGCCGCAGATCCGTCCGCGGTGGGGTTGGCTGGCCGGTCTTCACGGCAGCACACAGAACGCGGCGCGGCCGATGCCGCGCGCGTGGCGGTTGTGCACGCTGACGCCGACCGGCGCGACACATGTGGCGGGGGCGGCGACGACGAGCATCGTCGGGGTGGCGGCGACGATCTCGGCGGGTGCCCCGTCGAAGCGGACGCAGTTCCCCCGCATCGGCTGACAAGTGTTGGCGTCGCCGATGCCCGCGCATCCCGCGCCGGCGTTGCCGCGAATGGCGTCGAAGCCGTGGCCGTAGATGCGGACCAGGTCGCCCGCGGCTGCCCACGTCGGATCGATGGCGTCGATGCGCAGCGTGTCGCGGCCGCGCCCGGGTTGCGCGGGAGCAATGGATACCGGGCCGGCCGTCGCGGCCACGAAGACGTCCTGCGCCAGCACCGCCCGCTCGGTGCACCACCACCGGCCGCCACAGTGCTCCCACTGATTGTTGGTTGCCGACAGGGCGGTGGGGGACAGGTGGCGGAGGTTGGACGCGGGTAAGCCGTTGAAGGCGAACGCGTTGTTGCCGCGGCTCACCGGGCCACCGAGATCCGCTTGCGATGTGTCGCCGATGATTACCCCGCCGTCGGCGTTGTGAACCAGTGCGAGCCCCTCGGCCGTGACCTGCGCCGAAAATCCGGCCGCGTCGAGCGCGGCCAGCCCGAAGCCGATACCGCGGCCGGCGGTGCCGTTGCCGCAGACGTAGTCATCGCGCAGCGTGGCGACGGAGAGGCTGCGCACGGAAATGCCGCGCAGCGCGTTGCGGCGCACGATGTTGCCGCGCGTTCCGAGCCGTGCGGCGGGTGGCGTATTGCCTTGTGGCCCGTTGGCGGCGATCCCGCTGGCGCTGTTGGTGCCGTCGTTGTCCTCGACGACGTTTGCCACCGCGGTCGCGGTGCCGCCGAGGGTCACTTGCAAGCCGCCGTCCGCATTGTCGTGCAAGTGGCAACGCTCGATGTGGCCGACGGCGCCCTCGGAGACCTTGATGCCTTTGTCGAAGGCGCCGATGACCTCGCACTCGCGCACCACGTTCTCGCCCAGGGTGCCGGCATTGTTGCGCAGCGCGATGCCGTCGTCGCCACACACGCCAAGGGGAGGATCGCTTTGGGCGGTGTGGCAGAGGCCGTCGATCACGCAGCCCAGTGTATCACCGCCGCAGACGGTCAGCGCGCGCCCGACGACCTGGATCGAGTCGAGGAGGTTGCGGTGCGCGCCGATCCCGTCGACCAGGACCGCGTCGCTGTTGCCACCGACGTTGGTGACGCGCAGTCCGTAGATCCGGTTGTCCGACCCGGTGATCCGCAGGGCGGCGTTGCTGAGTCCGTTGCCGTCGATCGTGCGCGAATGCGTCATCCCCTCACCATCGATGGCGTCGAGCGTGACCTGCCCTGCGGCGAGGGGCGGCAATGCGACAGAGAGGGCGATCGTTCCGATGACCTCCGGCGCGAACTGGACGAGGGCCGGCTTTGGCGCTTGCTCGGCAAGCGCGAGAACCTCGCGCAGACAACCGGAGCAGCCGGTGCCATCGGACAGCGAGCTGACGGTCAACGCCGAGGCGTAGAGTGGCCAGGTGAGGTGGGCGGTGCCGGCGCTGGCGTCGAGCAGCAGGCTCCGTCGCGCCTGACTTTGTCCGCGTGGCGGGCCGTCGGTCACTTGCACCCGATGCACCCAGACGCCCGGCTGCAAGGCGGACAATGCGGCGCGGCAGGTTGCGGGCAATCCCGCCTGACACTGCAGCGCTCGGGTGTATGAGCCGGCCAGGCCCGTCGCCTGGCCATCGCACGAGGGGGCGAGTAGCGCGCCGGAGACCAAGGCCGTGACAACGGGCGCGCCATCCACCGGGGTGAGCGAGACATCGATTGCGGCACCGCTGCGCGGGCAGGCGGTCATCTGCGCTGGGGCCGGGAGCGCGGTCTCCATCCATCCGACTGCGATGAGCGCCATTGTCCACAGCGGTGTCGCGAGGCGCATCGATCAATACTGTGCGTCTCGTCCAGCCAGTTCAACTCCCGTTCTTTGAACCGGCCTGATCGAGACGCAGGGGACGCCGGCCCTATACGGCGAACCGTTCGCGCGCGCTGGACATCGTGGCGGGGTCGGACACCGAGAGCCGTTCGACGCCGCGGTCAATGCGGCGGATCAGCCCGGAGAGCACACTGCCGGGTCCCACTTCCACGAAGGTGCGCACGCCGCTGTCGGCGATCATGCGCTCGACCGATTCGGTCCAGCGCACGGGGCGGCTGACCTGGCGCGCGAGTGCTTCCCGCGCTTCGGCGCCCGTCGTGATCCGCCGCGCGTCGACATTCGTATACAGGGGGGTGTGCAGGTCGGCGAATGGGACCCGAGCGAGCTCATCACGCAGGCGGCGTTCAGCCGGCTCCATCAAGCGGCAGTGAAACGGCGCGCTGACGGGCAGCTCGATGATCTGCCGCGCTCCGCAGCGGGCTGCCGCCGCGCGCGCGGCGTCGCGAGCGCCGGCGATGACGATCTGGCCCGGCGCGTTGTAGTTGGCGATGTCGACCGGACCGTCGGTGCCGGCGATGGCTTCTTGCACGGCCTCGATCTCGGCGCCGATCAGAGCGAGCATGGCGCCGCTGCCGTCGGCAACTGCCTCCTGCATGAACTGTCCGCGCTTGTGCACCAGCATCACGGCGTCGCGGAAGCTGAGCGCGCCGGCCGCTACGAGCGCCGAGTATTCGCCGAGGCTGTGCCCGGCGACGACCGCGGGCTCCAGACCAAGGGCCCGGAACGCCGCCACGCTGACCAGCAGGATGGCCGGCTGGGTGTTGGCGGTCTGCCGCAGGAGATCGTCAGGTCCCTCGCGAATGATGCGAGAGAGTGGATAGCCCAGAGCGTCGTCCGCCTCGGCGAACAGATCGCGTGCCGACGCGAAGGCGTCGCACAGCTCCTGCCCCATGCCGACGGCTTGTGACCCCTGGCCTGGGAACACGCAGGCGACGTGCTCCAAGGTCATCGTGGCGGCGCCGACTGTGTTTGCGCGGGGACTCAGGCGACGTCGATGGACTGGTCGAGGTAGACGTCCTGAATCACGTTGAGCAGTTTGACCCCATCGCTCATCGGCTTCTGGAACGCCTTGCGCCCGGAGATCAATCCGGTCCCACCGGCGCGCTTGTTGATCACGGCGGTCTTGGCCGCGTCCTGCAAGTCGTTCTTGCCCGATGCCCCGCCCGAGTTGATCAGGCCCATGCGGCCCATGTAGCAGCCGGCCACCTGGTAGCGGGCCAGGTCGATGGGATGGTCGGTGGTCAGTTTTTCGTACACGATCTTGCTCGTCTTGCCGAAGTTCAGGGCCGTGTAGCCGCCGTTGTTCTCCGGCAACTTCTGCTTGATGATGTCAGCCTCGATCGTGACGCCGAGATGATTGGCCTGGCTCGTGAGATCCGCGGCCACGTGGTAGTCGGTGCCGTCCTTGGTGAACGCGTTGTTGCGCAGATAGCACCACAGCACGGTGGCCATCCCGAGCTCGTGGGCGAGTTGGAACGCTTCGCTGACTTCCTGGATTTGGCGGCCCGACTCGTCCGATCCAAAATAGATCGTTGCGCCGACGGCGGCGCAGCCCATGCTGGCGGCCTGGTGGACGCTGGCGAACATGATCTGGTCGTACTTGTTGGGGTAGGTGAGCAGCTCGTTGTGGTTGAGCTTCAAGAGGAAGGGGATCTTGTGTGCGTATTTGCGCGCCACGGCGCCGAGCACGCCGAGGGTCGAGGCGACGGCGTTGCAGCCGCCCTCGATGGCCAGGCGGACGATATTCTCCGGGTCGAAATAAATGGGGTTGGGCGCAAACGACGCCCCGGCGCTGTGCTCGATTCCCTGGTCGACGGGGAGAATCGACAGGTACCCGGTTCCGCCCAGGCGCCCGTGGCCGAAGATCGCTTGAAGGTTGCGCAGCACCGGGATCGGACGGTCCGTCGCGGCGTAGATCCGATCGACGAAGTCCGGCCCCGGCAGGTGCAGGGCAGATTTGTCGATGGTGGCGCAGCGATGCTTCAGGAGACGGTCGGCATCGGCGCCGAGGATTTCGCTGAGTGCACTCATTGTTGCTCTTTACAAAGAATCCTCAGGAGCGGCAAGGGCGGCCGAGGTCCTGGTACCTTGCGGGTGCGACGGCGAGACTGCTACAGGTCGGCCTGCTCGCCGGCGAGAGTGGCGGAACTGGTAGACGCGCTAGACTTAGGATCTAGTGGGGACACCCGTGGGGGTTCGAGTCCCCCCTCTCGCACTCGCCGGGGCGCGCAGAGAATCGTTGTTTCTTGAATCGTTGGGACGCGTACGTTAGACAAATTGTGGCGGAGTGAGATGGCGAAGGTGTCGTTAGAGACGGTCGATACGGTGCGACGGCGCCTGGCCGTGGAAGTTCCGGCGATCGAGGTGACGACCGAGATCGAGCGCGCCTACGACCAGCTGCGCCGAACCGCCAGTGTGCGCGGCTTCCGCCCCGGCCGCGCGCCGCGCGCGGTGCTGGAGCAGCTGTTCGGTGATCGGGTGCGCGCGGACGTTTTCGGCAAGCTGGTGCACGACTCTTTTCACGAAGCGTTGCGCGACCAGAAGCTCGACCCGGTCGGGCAGCCCGAGATCATCACCGAGCGGGCCGAACCAGGCGAGGCATTGCGGTACTCCGCGACGGTCGAGGTGCGGCCGGACGTCGTCGCCACCGGGTATACGGGGCTGCGCGTCGAGCGTCCACTTCGCACGGTTGCGGACCAGGACGTCGACGCCTTCCTGGAGAATCTCCGCCAATCGGCCGCGCAGCTTCATCCGATCAGCGACCGCACCGTGGCCCGGCCCGATGACGTGGCGATCGTCGACTACGAAGCGCGGTCGAATGCGCGGCTGCTCGGGCGGGCAGAGGGGCGACTGGTTGCCGTCTCAACGGATTCGACCGAAGGGATCGGCGGTCACCTCGATGGAGCGGAGGTGGGGCGGGCGGTCGACTACGGAGTCGATTACCCGGAGGACCACAGCAACCCGGACCTGGCGGGCAAACACGTCGAGTTCCACGTGCTGGTCAAGTCGCTGGCTTACAAGGAAGTGCCAGCGCTCGATGACGAGTTCGCCAAGACCCACGGCGGTAGTGACACTGTCGCCGAGCTGCGCGAGCGGGTGCGACGGCAGCTGGAAGCCACGGCGTTGCGAGAAGCCGACGGGGCGGCGCGAGCGGCGCTGGTCGATCAGCTCGTGGGCAGCCATACCGTCGAGGTCCCACGCGCGATGGTCGAGCGACGTGTCGAAGCGCTGGCCGAGGACCTGTTCGATAGCCTGGGACCACGGCGTCCGCCGGCGAGCCGCGAGGCCGAGGTGCGCGCCCAATTGCGCGGCGAGCTCGAGCCGCGCGCGACCGCCCAGGTGAAGGCCTCGCTCATTCTCGACGCGATCGCCGCGCAGGAAGGTCTTGAGGTCGGCGATGCCGATCTGGACGCCCAGATCGAGCAGCTCGCGCAGCACGCGGGCAATGCCGCCGCCCGTATGCGCGCCCTGTATCAGGACGTCAACGCGCGGGCGAATCTGCGCGCTCGGATGCTGCAGGAGCGGGCTCTCGATCTGGTGTTGGACCGCGCGGAAGTACAAACGGTTGCACCGACATCGAGCGTTGCTGATGGGTAGGGAAACGGCTAGACTACGTTTGGAAACGGCAACCGCGGCGCTATGAATTTGATTCCGATTGTCATTGAGCAGACGGGTCGCGGTGAACGCGCCTTCGACATCTTCTCACGCCTTCTGAAGGATCGGATCGTCTTTCTGGGGTCTCCGATCACCGATGAGGTGGCCAACGTCATTACGGCGCAGCTGCTCTTCCTCGAATCCGAGGACCCCGAGCGCGACATCCACTTCTACATCAATTCGCCGGGTGGGTCGGTGACGGCCGGAATGGCCATTTACGACACCATGCAGTACATCCGCCCCGAGGTCTCGACGCTGTGCTTCGGGCAGGCGGCGAGCATGGGTGCATGGCTGCTGGCGGCGGGTGCCCGCGGCAAGCGCTATGCGCTGCCCCACGCGCGCATCATGATCCACCAACCCCTCGGGGGCGTGCAGGGGCAGGCGGTTGACATCGATATCCAGGCGCGTGAGATCTTGCGCCTGCGCGAGCAGCTCAACAACATCCTGGTGAAACATACTGGGCAGAGCTTGAAGAAGATCGAGAAAGACACGGACCGCGACCTCTTCATGACCGGCAAACAGGCGGTCGAGTACGGCGTGGTGGATGAAGTGATCGTGAGCAGGTCTATCAAGAAGGTGTGAGCGTCGTATGGCGAAGCACGGCGATGATCGCGGGGGAAACCTGGTCTGCTCATTCTGCGGGAAGAGCCAGGACGAAGTGCGGAAGCTGATTGCTGGGCCGACCGTCTACATTTGTGACGAGTGCATCGACCTGTGCAACGACATCATCGCCGAAGAGTGCGATCAGGAAGAAGGACTGACCTCGACGTCGGCCGTCCCGAAGCCGGCTGAGATCAAGAAGGTCCTCGACCAGTACGTGATCGGCCAGGAGCGCGCCAAGCGCGTGCTCGCGGTCGCCGTGCACAATCACTACAAGCGCATCGACTCGCAGTTGGTTACCGGCGATGTCGAGCTGCAGAAGTCGAACATCCTGCTCGTCGGGCCGACCGGCTCGGGGAAGACCCTGCTGGCACAGACGCTGGCGCGCTTTCTCCAGGTACCGTTCACCATCGCGGACGCGACCAGTCTCACCGAGGCGGGGTATGTCGGCGAAGACGTCGAGAACATCATCCTGAGCTTGCTGCAGAATGCCGACTACGACGTCGAAAAGGCGCAGCGCGGCATCGTGTACATCGACGAGATCGACAAGATCTCGCGCAAGGGCGACAACCCGTCGATCACGCGCGACGTATCGGGCGAGGGCGTGCAGCAAGCCCTCTTGAAGATCATCGAAGGGACGACGGCCAGCGTGCCGCCCAAGGGCGGGCGCAAGCATCCGCAGCAGGAGTTCCTCCAGGTCGACACGACCAACATCCTGTTTATCTGCGGTGGCGCGTTCGTCGGGCTGGACGACATCATCCGCCGCCGGGTGGGGATGAAGGGGATCGGCTTTGGCGCCGATATCCGATCCAAGGAGATCGGGGCGGCGCGCAATCTGCTGCATGAGGTGCAGACCGAGGACCTGTTGAAGTTCGGCTTGATTCCAGAGTTCATTGGCCGGCTGCCAGTCATCGCGACGCTCGACGAGCTGCTCGAGCAGGATCTCGTCCGCATTCTGAAGGAACCGAAGAATGCGTTGACGCGCCAGTATCAGAAGCTGTTCGAGATGGAGGGGGTACACCTGAAGTTCACAGACGGTGCCTTGACGGCGATTGCGCGGGAAGCGTTGCGGCGCAAGTCCGGCGCGCGCGGGCTGCGCGCGATCCTCGAGGACACGATGTTGGACGTGATGTACGAGATTCCATCGCAGCCGAACATCAAGGAGGTGCTCATCGCCGAAGAGGTGATCACCAAGCACGAGCAGCCGATCGTCCTGTATCAAAAGACTGCCGAAACGGCCTGAGACGGGTCGACGCGAAGGGAACCAAGCCATGCTTTTTCGCAACGACAAGAAAGATACGAAGGACGGCACGCCGGGTGGCAACACGCTGCGTGTCCCACTGCTTCCGCTGCGCGACATTATCGTCTTCCCCCACATGGTGGTGCCGCTCTTCGTCGGCCGCCAGAAGTCGATCAAGGCTCTCGAAGAGGCGATGAACAAGCAGAAGTTCATCCTGCTCGCGGCCCAGCGCGAGGCGAAGACGAACGATCCCGGCGAAGACGACATCTACCGTGTCGGGACGTTGGGGACGGTGGTGCAGTTGCTTCGCTTGCCGGACGGGACCGTCAAGGTGCTCGTCGAGGGCAAGAAGCGGGCGCGTGTCCTCCGCTATCTCGATCAAGGCGAGTTCTTCCTGGTCGAGGCAGAAGAAATCGGCGAAGTGTGTCCGAAGACGACGGAGATCGAGGCGCTGACGCGCTCGATCAACTCCACCTTCGAGCATTACGTCAAGCTCAACAAGAAGATTCCGCCCGAGATGATCATGTCCGTCGCGTCGATCGAGGACCCGGCACGACTCGCCGATACGATCGTGGCGCACCTCGGCATCAAGATCGAAGACAAGCAAGCCTTGCTCGAGATCGAGAATCCCGCCGAGCGGTTGGAGCGTGTACTGGGGTACATGCGCTCCGAGATCGAGATTCTCGAAGTGGAAAAGCGCATCCGCACGCGGGTCAAGAAGCAGATGGAGAAGACCCAGAAGGAGTACTACCTCAACGAGCAGATGCGCGCGATCCAGAAGGAGCTCGGCGAGAAGGACGAATTCAAGAACGAGATCCAGGAGCTGGAGGAGCGGATCAAGCAGAAGAAGATGTCGGCCGAGGCCAAGGAGAAGGCCGAGAAAGAGCTGAAGAAGCTCAAGATGATGTCGCCGATGTCGGCCGAAGCGACGGTCGTGCGCAACTACATCGACTGGCTGATCTCGTTGCCGTGGCATGAGTACACCGACGACAAGCTGGACATTCAGGAAGCCGAGCGCGTCCTTGAGGAGGATCACTACGGTCTGGAGAAGGTGAAGCAGCGCATTCTCGAGTACCTCGCCGTGCAGTCGCTGGCGGGGCAGATGAAGGGCCCGATTCTGTGTCTCGTCGGCCCGCCGGGAGTGGGCAAGACGTCGCTGGGTAAGTCCATCGCGCGGTCGACCGGACGCAAGTTCGTTCGCGTCTCGCTCGGTGGTGTGCGCGACGAGGCGGAGATCCGTGGCCATCGGCGCACGTACATCGGTGCGCTGCCCGGCAAGATCATCCAGTCGATGAAGAAGGCGGGGTCGGGC